>DATEHC010000051.1:0-36643 GCA_035279785.1 Candidatus Dormiibacterota bacterium | reverse complement strand
CGCCTACCTGGCGCACGCAGGAGTGCTCGTCGTGGCGATGGGAATCGCGGCGTCGCAGTTCGGCCAGCAGGAGAAGGACGTCACTCTCCAGCCCGGCCAGTCGGTCACCGTCGCCGGGAACACGCTGACCTTCACCGGCTCCGAGGAGAGGCACCTGGGCGATCAAACGGACGAGGTCGCGACCATGCGCTTCGGGAGCACCACGCTCGGGCCGTCCCGCGCCACCTACGCGGGGCTCGGCGGCCAGGCGCTGACGCATGTCGCAATCTCGACCACGCCGCTCGCTGACGTCTACGTGGTTCTTGCCGCCACCAATCCCGATGGATCGGCCTCGTTCAGGGTGTTCGTCAACCCGCTCGTGACGTGGATCTGGGCGGGCGGCGTCGTGCTCCTCCTCGGCGTGGTGCTGGGGAACGTGGGCGAGAGGGAAATGGCCGCGGAGTTGGCAAGCCGCCGAATTCCGATTACCCTGCCCGCCTAGGGGAAGAGCAACACATGGCGATCATCGTCGCGACGCTGCTCCTGTTCCTGGCCGGGCCCTTCGTGCTCTGGCCCCTCCTCAAGACCCCAGAGGAGGAGCCGTGAGCATGATCGTCGCCGACGGCCTGACTCACCGCTTCGGCCGCGAGCTGGCGCTGGAGGGCGTCGACCTCGTCCTCGATTCCACCGAGCACATGGCCGTCCTCGGCGACAACGGCGCGGGCAAGACCACGCTGCTTCGAATCCTCGCGACCGCCCTCCACCCAAGCTCGGGCACACTCGAGATCGCCGGACTCAACGCCTTTCGCGAAAAGCGGCGCCTCCGCCACTACATCGGCTACGTCGCGCACGCGCCGGGCGTCTACACGGCGCTCAGCGCGGTCGAGAACCTCAAGTTTTTCTGCGACCTCCAGGGTGTGGCGCAAACCCGAGTCGACGAGGTGATCGAGCTGGTCGGCCTTCGCGAGGTGGCGGATCGCCGTGCCGGCGAGCTTTCGCGCGGGATGCAGCAGCGGCTGGCCCTTGGGCGCGCCGTCCTCCATGACCCCAAGCTCCTGATCCTCGACGAGCCCGACGCGAGCCTGGGTGGCGACGCGGCGGATCTGCTGGGCCGGTTGATGCGCGGTCGCAGCGCCGTGCTCGCGACGCACGATCAGGCTCTGGCCAACCGGCTGTGCCCGCGCACGCTGGTGCTGCGGCACGGGCGGTCGCTCGGGACCGCGACTCATCTTCGCGTGGTGCGATGAATCCGGTTCGCGTCGCGTTCGCGGTGGCGCGTAAGGACCTTGTCTCGGAGTGGCGCACCCGCGAGGTGGTTCCGGCGCTCGCGCAGTTCGTCGTGCTCGCGCTGCTCATCGCAAACTTCGGCTTCCAGATCGATTCGCGCAACGCGCCGTCGATCGCGCCCGGGGTCCTGTGGCTGGCCCTCGTGTTCGCCGGCCTGGTCACCTTCGGGCGCACATTCGCGGCGGAGCGCGAGCAGGCGTCGCTGGAGGCGATGCTCATGACGCCCGCGTCTCCGGTCGCGATCTTCGCCGGCAAGGTCGTGGCCGCCGGCGCGCTCCTCATAGTCTGCGAGGCGGTGATGCTGCCGGCACTCGCGCTGTTCTTCGGCGTCACGATCTCGGCCGACGTCGTGATCGCGGTGCTGCTGGCGACCATTGGCATGGCCGCGCTCGGATGCCTCTTCGCCGCGATGGTCGCACGTGTTCGCGCGCGCGAGCTGCTGCTGCCGCTGCTGACGCTGCCGCTGTGGATTCCCTTCATCGTGGCCGGCGGTCAGGCCGTGCAGTCGGCGTTGGGCCTTCCCGGCAGCTACGACCAGGCGATAGGCCTGCTCATCGACTTCGACATACTGTTCCTAGTGCTCACTTCTCTCGCCGCGCGCGTGGTGCTGGACGAATAGACCGTGAGCAGATACGAGAAGGCCGCCGCGGGCGCCGTCGCCCTCATGCTCCTCGCGGGCGCAGCCATCTTCTTCTACGCGCCGACGGACTGGCTCCAGGGCCCGGTCCAGCGAATCTTCTATCTGCACGTCAGCTCGGCGATCGCGGCCTACGCATGCTTCACCGTCGTGCTGCTGGGGGGCGCGGTCTACCTGCGCAACGAGAATCCGGCCGCCGACCGGTGGGCCCGCGCGGGCGCGATCGTCGGCGTGATCTTCACGACGGTCACGCTCGTGATGGGTTCGCTGTGGGCCAAGGACGTTTGGGGCCAGTTCTGGGTGTGGGACGCGCGCCTCACCTCCACGCTGGTGCTCTGGATCATCTACGCGGGATACCTGCTGGCGAGGCGCCTGGCCGAGCCGGGCCGTCAAGCGGCGCGGATTGGCGCGGTGATCGGGATCTTCGGGTTCGTCGATGTTCCGGTCGTCCACTTCAGTGTCACGTGGTGGGTGACGCAGCATCCCGGCCCTGTGGTGATCAACGACGCGTTGCCGCCGGCGATGCTCGCGACGTTTCTCTTCACGATGCTGTGCACGGTTGTCCTCGCCGCGGTGCTGCTCACGATCCGATACCGCATCGAGACGCTGCGCGATGCAAGCGAGGCCGTGGTCGAGCCCGCGAAGGTCGTTGCGGCCCACCAGCCCGAGCCTGTGCCGTGAGCTACCTGGTCGTCGCTTACGCCTTCGCGGTCGCCGTGCTCGGCGGTTTTCTCTACTGGTCCCTGCGCACGCTGCGAGAGCTAGACCGCCGCTAGCGCTTCTCGGAGCCTGGGCGCAAGCCCGTACACGATCCGCTCGGTCAGCCCCCAGACCGTGCTTTCGCCCTCGGTGAGGTAGCGATACCGCCAAGGGGTCTCCGACTCCAACCACTCGCTGTCGTCGAGCAGCCGGTCGAGCGGGATCGCCAGCACGCCGACCAGCTCGCGCTGGTCGTGCACGAATGACTCGACCGGGTCGGGCAAGTACGCCACGAATGGGATGACCGAGAAGTTGGTGACGGCCGCGTAGATGGGGTCGCCGGCACCGAGCGGCACCATGCGCCCGACCGGAACGCCGATCTCCTCCGCCACCTCACGCTGGGCCGCGTCCCACGCCGACTCGCCTTCCTCGACGCCGCCGCCGGGGAGCGCAACCTGGCCCGGGTGGTCGCGCATGTCCGCTCTCC
Source organism: Candidatus Dormiibacterota bacterium (assembly GCA_035279785.1). Lineage (GTDB taxonomy): Bacteria > Chloroflexota > Dormibacteria > Dormibacterales > Dormibacteraceae > 40CM-4-65-16. The sequence goes on along the minus strand of DATEHC010000051.1, from coordinate 33,554 downwards.
TTTGCACGAAGGGGACCATCCAGCGATCCGCCTGGCGGTAGAGCACGAACACGACCGCGGCGCGGCGTGCGCCTTTGCGGAAATCGCCCCAAGCGCCGATTGGCCTGAACAGGTGTTCGACGCGGACCAGAAAGGGGTCGCTCACCACGGGTAAGCTAGGAACGGTAGCTGACGATGATTGACCACACGAGCACCCGGATCGAGGAGCGCCAGACGGAGATCGTCCGCGAGAACCGGCGCCGCTACGCCTTCCACCGCATGCTCCAGGCCACGGACAGGATGCTGTGGCGGCTCGAGGAGATGAACCGCGATGGGATCATGGTCATGCCCAGGGCCGCCCTGACCGAGATGCGGGGCCTCTCTCGAATGCTCCCCTCGCGGGCCAGGGAGTCGCTGCGCGAGACCGCGGACGTCCAGGACGCGCTCGACAGCTTGTTCGAGGTGCAAGAGCAGCTGTTCCGCTGGCGCTTCCCCAACTGGCACGACTGGGATCCTGACGCCGAGGCCGGGCCCGTCGCTTCGTAGGGAGCCTAGGCGCCGCTCGCGACCGTAAGGAACAGGTCGGTCGCGAAGGCGACCAGGAATCCAAGAAGCAGTCCCCACGCGAATGTCGCGGGCGTGCTGATGCGACGGCCGAGGTTGAACAGCTCGTTCAGGACGTAGAGCAGCGCGCCAGCGGCGACGGCGAGGAAGGCGATCGCAAAGTAGTTCGAGCTGGCGAGGTAGCCGATCCACGTACCGAGAAACGTCGGACCGCCTCCGATCAATCCGGCCATCACGAGAAGGCTCCACGGAGGTCGGCCCTCGGACGTCGTCAGCGGCGCGGCGATGCCGAAGCCCTCGGTGATGTTGTGCAGCGCGAATCCAACGGCGAGCACGCCCGTGAACGCGATCGCGCCCACGTGAGCCGACTCGCCGATTGCCAACCCCTCGGACAGGTTGTGCAGCCCGAGGCCGGTGGCGATGGTCAGGGCGAGGGCCCGCGGGCTCGGATTAGGGTGGTCGTGGCGTAGGTGGCCGAAGATCGAGCGGTTGAAGTAGACGAGGCCGAGCAGCCCGAGGCCGATGCCGACGGCGAAGATCACGGCCATTGCCGCGAACTGCCCCGGCTCCCCCGCCTTGGCGGCCGCCTCGACCGGCCCGGCGGCGTGGGTCAGGATGTCCCAGAGGAGGAAGACGAGGATCCCCGTCGCGAAGGCGTTGAGGAAACCCTGCACGGCCTTGGGGAGGCCGCGCATCCTCGCCACGGGCAGGCCGAGGAAAATGGTGGCTCCGGCGAAAGCTCCGACCGCGACGGCTGTGACCTGGCTCAATTTGTTCTCTAAGGTTAGTACGCACAAAAGATGGAGTTAGATCGATCTAACAACAAAGCTCCGTCCGAGGTCGTCTCGCGATACCTGGAGGCCATCTACTACATGTGGGCCGAGCACGAGCCGCTGAGGAGCTCCCGGCTGGCCGACTGGCTCAGCGTCAGCCGGCCCACCGTCGCGGTCGGCCTGCGCCGCATGACCCGCGATGGCCTGGTGCGCATGAACGGCCGAAAGGAGATCGAGCTCACAGCGAGAGGAAAGAGGGAGGCCGAATCGATCGTCCGCCGCCACCGCATCATGGAGCGCTGGCTCACCGACGGCCTGGGCCTCGACTGGGTGACCGCCGACACCGAGGCCGCGCGCCTCGAGCACGCCGTCTCCGACGTCGTCGAGCGCCGGCTCTACGAGGTCCTCGGCCGGCCCGCGACCTGTCCGCACGGCAATCCGATCCCCGGCTACTCGGAAGCCTCGGGCAAGGAGATGAGGCTTTCTTCCTTGAAGACCGGCGCGCACGTCAGGGTCACGCGCGTCTCGGAAGTCGCCGAACGCGAGGCGCCGCGGCTGCTCGCGTATCTCCACGAGCGCAACCTGACGCCCGGCCGCGAGATTTCTGTAATCGATGGGGACGAAGTCGGTAAGACGCTGCGCATCAAGGTCGGCGACCGCGAGGTCACCCTGAGCCACGAAACGGCCTCAAAGGTCTGGGCGGTGGCGAAGGCCTCCTAGACCGGCTGCGGGGACGTGCAGAAGGCGCACCGTCGCGCGTCCTTGGGGATCTCGCTGAGGCACTCGGTGCACTTCTTGGTGGTTGGATCCGCCGGTGGCTCCTTTTTCGAGCGCTCGATCAGCGCGGTGTAGGGCACGACCACGAAGAAGTAGATGACGGCCGCGATGATGACGAACGCGATCAGCGCATTGAAGAACTCGCCGTAGAGGAACTTGCTGCCGTTGACCGTGAAGTAGAGGCCGGCGAAGTCCGGCTTGCCGCCAATCGCCGCGATGAGCGGAGTGACGAGGTCTTTGACAAAAGCCGTGATGACAGCGCCGAAAGCCACGCCGATGACCACCGCGATCGCAAGCTCGACGACATTGCCGCGCAACAGAAAAGCTTTGAAGCCTCGAACCGTGTTCATCCTTCCTCCACTGCAAGAACGACTTTTCCGAACTGCTCGGCCGCGTCAAGTCGCGTAAGCGCGGCCTGCACTTCACCTAACGGATAGACGCTGTCCACCACCGGACGAAGCCCGCCGTCGATCGCCTTGATCACTTCCTCGAACTCGCCGGCGTTACCCATCGTCGACCCGAGAAGGTCGAGCTGGCCCCAGAACAGGCGCGGCATCATGATCTCGGCCTTGACGCCGGACGTCGAGCCGCAGGTCACGACGCGCCCGCCAAGGGCCACCGAGCGCATGGACTCCGCAAGGGTCGCCGTGCCGACGTGCTCGAACACGACGTCGACTCCGCCGCCCGTTGCCTCGCGGACCGCCTTGCTGAAGTCCGCAGAGTCGAACGCCGCCTCCGCGCCGATCTCCACAGCGCGCTTGCGCTTGCCCTCCGACCGGCTCGTCGCGAAGACCCTTGCGCCCAGGTGCCTGGCGATCCGGATCGCGGCCACGGCGACTCCTGCGCCGGCGCCGACCACCAGGACCTTCTCGCCAGCGCTCAGCCGCGCTCGCGTGGTCAGCATCCGCCAGGCCGTCAGGAACGTGAGGGGAAAGGCCGCGGCTTCGATCCACGAGAGCGCCTTTGGTTTGGGGAACAGGTTGCGCGCGTCGACCTGGAAAACCTCGCACGCCGTGCCGTCGCTGTGCTCGCCGATGACGCCGAAGCGCGGGCAGTGCACCTGCCGGCCGGCGCGGCACCACTCGCACTCCCAGTCGCAGACGACCGGGTAGACCACGACTTCGTCGCCTGACTTCCACCGCGGATCGCCGGACGCCGTCACGACACCGGCGCCGTCGGCGGCGATGACCTGGGGCGGAGTCACCTTTTGCGCCCCGTGCGCCATCCAGAGGTCGAGGTGGTTGATGGAGGCGGCCTTGATTCCCACCGCCACGACGCCAGGAGGCGGATCCGTCACCGGCCGCTCCCGGATCCTCACACCAGACGGGCCGGCCGGCTCTTCGAATACGGCCGCTCGCCCCTGGCTAAGGATCATTTGCGAAACTTAACCAAAACCCGGGCGGGTCGTTTGGAGTTGAAACCTACCGTGAACAGCCTCGTTCCCAAGGCTATGCGGGTTGTAGTTTTCCTCCTCACTCTCGGGCTGTTCGTTTTGGCGGCGGTGCCTGCCCAGGCATCGTCGGCGCTGCCACCGGGCCACCAGCCGGCCCAGTACGTCCGCTGGGCTTACCCGAGCCAGGTCAACTACGGCCCAATCGAGAATGGGGCCGGAGATACCGGCGCGGGACCATCCGGCGGCGCATTCCTGACCCTGCCCTTCATGGGCCCGCACTACGTCACCTCGATCTTCGACCACTGCGGGCCGAACTACAACGTGAGCGGTCGCGTGTGCCGGTACGACGGCGCGGTCGCGTCCAAGAGCGTCGGCGGACCCGACCCCACCTTCGATGCGGGTTACGCGCGGACGCCGGGCGGCCACGACTACCTCTACTACTCCGGCCACGACGGATACGACTACGGCCTCTACTACGAGCCGGTCGCGGCCGCGGCGTCCGGGCGGGTGTTGCTCGCCGACTGGCTCGTCCCCGGATGCACGACGTGCCTCAGCGGCAAGACGGTCGAGATCAACCACGGCAACGGCCTGATGACCTTCTACGGCCACCTCTCGAAGATCTTCGTGGGGAAGGGGCAATACGTGCAGCGAGGCCAGGTCATCGGGATCTCCGGCATGACCGGGACGGCGACGGGGCCGCACCTGCACTTCGGCGTCTATCACATCAACGGCGCCGGGCCGGTCGACCCGTACGGCTGGTCGGGCCCTGGCGCCGACCCCTGGTCGCACGACGTCGGGAACCTGTGGTTGTCGGGCTCGCCGCGCTTTGCCTCCGTGCCGATGCCGAACGTGACCGTGTCGGCTCAGGCCCAGGCGGGGAACCCCTACGCGATCGACGTCAGCTGGTCGAGCCCGGGAACGATGAGCTTCAGCGTCTACTACGTCGACAGCCGAGGTTTCGACACGCAGCTTGGGACGTCTCGCGGCAACGGCTCGGCCACATTCTTGTCGAAGCCTGGGCAGAGCCTCTGGTTCTGGGTCACTGCGACGTCCGACCTCGGCTGGACCGATGTGGGCGGCTCGCAGGTGGTGAACGTGCCCCACCTGAGTCACGGAGCAGTCACCGCCTAGACTTCTCCGAGTCGTGATAGCGGATGTGCTGAAGGGCAAGACCATCCTGGTCACCGGCAGCACCGGCTTCCTCGGCAAGTCGATCGTCGAGAAGTGTCTCCGCTCGATCCCCGAGATCGCGCGCATCAACCTCGCCATCCGCTCGAGCCAGCGCCGCCCCGCTCAAGAACGTCTTGAACGAGAGGTGCTCGCGAGCCCCGCGTTCAAGCGCCTGAAGGAGGAGCTCGGCGAAGAGCGCTTCGCCTTGCTCGCGCGCGAGAAGCTGGCCGTCGTCGAGATCGACCTCGGGCGCGATGGGCTGGGCCTGAGCGACGAATCGCGCGAGCAGCTGCGCTCGTGCGACATCGTCATCCACTCCGCGGCGGCCGTGGAGTTCGACAATCCCGCGGATCTTTCCGCGCAGACGAACCTTCTCGGCGCCGCGCGCTTGGTCGAAGCCCTGCGTGGTTCTGGCGCGAGACCGCATCTCGTCCACATTTCGACCGCTTACGTCGGCGGGATGTTGCGCGGCCGCGTGCGCGAGGAGCCGCCGCTCGACCCAGGTCTCAACTGGCGGCACGAAGCCGAGGTGCTCACGTCCCTGCGACCGGCGGTCGAGGAGGAGTCGCGACGTCCGGAGGTGCTGAAGAAGCTGCGGCGCGAGGCGACGTCGCGTATGGGTCCGGCGGGCACGCCCGCGGTCGCGCGCGCGACCGAGAGACTGCGCGAGCGGTGGGTCAAGGACCGCCTTGTGGAGCGCGGGCGCGTTCATGCGAACTCGATGGGCTTCACCGACATCTACTCGTTCACGAAGGCGATGGCGGAGCACGCCGTCGTGGAGCTGCATAGCGACATCCCGTTGTCGATCGTGCGGCCGTCGATCATCGAGAGCGCGCTCGCGGAGCCGGCGCCCGGATGGCTCGAGGGCTTTCGCATGGCGGAGCCGCTCATCCTCGCCTTCGGCCGCGCGGTGCTGCAGGACTTCTCCGGCCTTCCGGACTCGCTGCTGGACATCATCCCTGCCGACTTCGTCGTCAACACCGTTCTGGCAGTCGCCGCGTCGCCGCCACCCGACTCCAGGCCTCGCGTGTATCACGCCGCCTCGGGCACGCGCAACCCGCTGCGCTTCCGGCGCATCGTCGACGAGGCGGCGACCTACTTCACCGCGCATCCGCTGCGCGATCGCTACGGCCAGGCAATCGGCACGCCGTCGTGGACTTTCCCCACGCGCCAGGAGCTGTCCGCCCGGGCGCGGACAGCGATGCGATTCGTCGAAGCCGCGCAGTTTGTCGTGGAGCGGCTGCCGCTGGGCGCCAACGTCACCGGCATCTCCGACGACCTGAACTCGGAGAAGGATCGCCTCGACCGCGGGTTGAACCTCATCCAGCTCTACGGCGTGTACACCGAGGTCGATTGCATCTTCGACACCCGCAACGTCACGGCGCTGTGGGACGCGGTGCCCGCGGCCGAACGCAAGACGTTTCCATTCGACCCCGCGCTGTACGACTGGACGCATTACTTCCAGGACGTGCACTTCCCGACGGTTGTGCGCATGTCGCGGGCCGAGACCGCGGCGGGACGGCGCAAGCAGCCGAGCGGGAGCACGGCCCCCAAACCCGAGACCAGCTCCGTCCGATCCGCCATCGAACGGCGCGCGGGCCGCTCCGATGTGCTGGCGGTGTTCGACGTCGACGGGACGTTGGTGGAGACGAACGTCGTCGAGTATTTCCTGTGGATGCGCCTCCGGTCGCAGCCGCTGGAGGACTGGCCGGCGTTCATGGCGCGAATGCTGCGCGAGACGCCGCGGTGGCTCTTCCTCGAGCGTCGGTCACGCGCCGAGTTTCAGCGCAGCTTCTATCGCGAGTACGACGGGCTCGACTACGAGGTGATGAAGGGCCTCGGTCGCGAGGCGCTCGACGCGGTCACGTTGCGACGCATCTATCCCGAGGGCATGCGCCGCATCCGCGAGCACAAGCGCGCCGGTCATCGCGTCCTGCTGCTGACCGGAGCGCTGGACGTGGTGGTCGAACCGCTCGCCGAGCTGCTCGACGTCGAGGTCGATTGTGCTCACCTGCTGACGCGCGAGGGCCGGCTCACCGGAGACCTTCAGTCGCCGCCGCCCGCCGGCGAGGCGCGGAGCGCGCTGCTCGAGGACTATGCCGCCGCGAACGGCATTGTGCTTGCCGAAAGCTTCGCCTACGCGGACTCGCTGTCCGACCTGCCGATGCTGGAACTGGTAGGCTCGCCGGTCGCGGTCAACCCCGACGCACGCCTCTCGCAGGTGGCGGGGCAGCGCGGCTGGCGTATCGAGCGCTGGCGGATGGCGCCCGGCAACTGGCGATTGCCGATGCCCGACCCGCGCTCGCCGGAGTACCTGGAGGCGGTGCGACGCTAGCGCTGCAGTACGTCCGCTCCATCCCCGCCTTCGCGGTGGTCAAGGCCTCGGGCGGCCGTCCCGACGTCGCGACCAGCGCGCTCTCGATGCTCAAGCTGGGCGACGTCCCGGAGCCGCCCCTGCCGGCCGCGGATTGGCTGCGCGTGATGCCTTCGGTGAGCGGCATCTGCGGATCTGACCTTGCCGCGATCGGCGGCCACATCTCGCTCTATCTCGATCCCCTGACGAGCTATCCGTTCGTGCCGGGCCACGAGGTGGTCGGCGTGCTCGATGACGGGCAACGCGTCGTGGTCGAGCCGGCCCTCGGGTGCGAGGTCCGCGGCATCTCGCCGCCCTGCCCGCGGTGCGCGGAGGGTCGCCCGGGTCTTTGCTATAACGTCACCGAAGGGCCGATCGAAGTCGGACTGCAGACGGGGTATTGCGCCGACACGGGCGGTGGCTGGGGAGAGGTGCTCGTCGCGCACCCGTCGCAAGTACACGCCGTGCCCGACTCGCTGAGCGACGAGGCCGCCGTGCTCATCGAGCCTTTCGCATGCTGCATCCACGCCGCGCTGCGCGGGCGCGCGACGAAGGACGACATCGTCGTGGTCTCGGGCGCCGGCACTATCGGCCTGCTCACCGTTTCGGCGGTGCGTCTTTTCACGCCGCCGAAGCGCTTGATCGCCATCGCCAAGCACCCGACCCAGCGCGACCTCGCGCGCAAGCTCGGCGCCGACCAGGTCGTGACACCGGGCGAGGCTTACCAGCGCGTCCGATTTGCCACGGCCGCGCGCCGGCTCGACGGGATGATGAATCGCTCGCTGCTTCTCGGCGGAGCGGACATCACGTTCGAGTGCGTGGGCCGCGCGGACAGCCTCAACGACGCAGTTCGCTACACCCGGGAGGGCGGCACCGTCGTCGCGGTCGGGATGCCGGGCGAAGAGAAGGTCGACTGGGCGCCCATCTGGCAGCGCGAGCTGACGGTCATGGGCGCGTACGCGTACGGCAGCGAGCCGGCGCGCAAGGGCAAGAAGACGTTCGCGCTGGCGCTCGAGGCGGCGCCTGAGCTCGAGCTCGAATCGCTGACCGGGCCCCTGTTCGGGCTCGGCGAGTACCGCGACGCGATCGCGTACGCGATGAGCGCCGGGCGCCTGGGGGCGGTGAAGGTCGCGTTCGACCTGCGACGATTGAGAGCCTGATGCCAAGACCCGGAGCGGTAATCGAGGTCGACCGCAACACGCCGCCGGTGCTCTTCCATTTCGGCGAGGGCATCCGGCTCGAAAAGCTGCCGCTCGGCGCGCGCATCGTCTACCCGCCGGACCCGCTGGACCCGATCGCGCACCCCGAGCGCGCGATCAAGCGAGCCCTGGCACGGCCGCTCGAGGACGATCCGCTCAAGGCGCTGCTGCGGCGGGGCATGAAGCTGACCATCGCCTTCGACGACCTCTCGCTCCCGTTGCCGCCGATGGCCGCGCCGGACGTGCGTCAGCTCGTGATGGAAGAGGTCATCGACATGGCGGCGGAGGCCGGAATCGACGACCTCCACATCATCGCGGCACTGGGACTGCACCGGCGAATGACCGAGGACGAGCTGCGCCACATCGTCGGCGATCGCATCTTCTCGACATTCCATCCGGACCGCCTCTATCAGCACGACGGCGAGGACCCCGAGAACAACGTCTACATCGGCAAGACGGCCAAGGGGGAGGAGGTCACGCTCAACCGCCGCGCGGCCGAGTCCGATCTGGTCATCTACGTCAACCTCACCCTCGTGCCGATGGACGGCGGGCACAAGTCGATGTCGACCGGCCTGGCGTCGTTCCGCAGCATCCGTGCGCACCACAACGCGAAGACGCTGCTCGCATCGCGTTCGTATATGAACCCGCCCGATTCCGCGCTTCACCACTCGTGCATCCGCCAGGGTCAGCTCATCGAGGACACCGTGCGCGTCTTCCACATCGAGACGACGGTCAACAATCACGCATTTCCGGCGATAGCGAACTTCATGCAGAAGCGCGAGACCGACTGGACGGCGCAGGACCAGGCCATGTTCCTCGCGACCAAGCAGATGACCGACATCGCGCCGCGAGCGTTGAAGCACAACATGTTCCACGCCATGCGCGCGCCCTATGGATTGACCGCGGTGCACGCGGGCCAGGTCGACGCGGTGCACGACAAGACGCTCGAGGCCGTGCACCGGCAGATCAACGTCCGCGTCGAAGGTCAGACGGACATCGTCACGCTGGGCGTCCCTTACCTCGGGCCGTACAACGTCAACTCCGCGATGAACCCGATCCTGGTCGTGTGCATGGGCCTGGGTTACCTTTTCAACTTCTATCGCAACAAGCCGGTGCTCCGGCAGGGCGGTGTGCTGATCCTCACGCACCCGTGCCGCTACGAGTTCGACGCGGTGCAGCACCCGAGCTATATCGACTACTACGACGAGGTCCTGGCCGACACGACCGACCCGATCGCGATCGAAGAGAAGTACGAGATGCGATTCGCGGAGGACCCGTGGTTCCGGCAGCTCTACCGCAAATCACACGCGTACCACGGGATCCACCCCCATTACGCGTGGATCTGGGCGGCGCACGCCATGCAGCACGCCGGGGACATCATCTTCGTCGGCGCCGACAGAGACGTCGTTCACCGCCTCGGCTTCAAGGCAGCCACCACCCTCGAAGACGCGTTTGAGATGGCGGAGCAGACCGTCGGCAGGTATCCGAGCGTTACCCATCTCAGGATGCCGCCGATCATGCTGGCCGAGGTTGACGCCTGAGGCGATGAGCCGCCTCCTCGTCAGCCTGGCGTTGGCGCTGACGATCGTGGGGTGCCAGGGACCGGGGGTAGCGCAGAGCAAGACGGCGACCCCGCAAAGCGTCGGCCTGCAGTCGGGCGATGTTCCGGGTATGCAGCAATGCGCGACCACCGGCGACGTCAAGGTGGTCCTGGCGAAAGAGAAGAGCGAGCGATCGCTCGCCTACGACATGCATGCGACCGAGTGGGAGCAGTGGAGGCAGCAGGGCGCGTCTGATGCGTACTTCGCGGTGTTCGGTGCGACGCGGGCGGACTGTGCGGCCGCGTCCGCGGGCGGCACGGGCGCACCGCGTGGCGCGTTGATGGTCGGGCTGGTCGTGGAGTTTCAGACGGTGGCGCTTGCAGCAAACAACTTTCAGCGCGCCTCGACGCTCATGGGCCTGGGTCCGCAGGACATCCGGTTCATCGAGCTCGCGAACGGTACGACGACGTTCGGGACCGCCACCGGTCTCGGACCCCAATCGGTGATCGGCAGCGGCCTGGTCGCGGGCACGAACTACTTCGTGGCGATGTGGCAGAACAAGCGCTTCGAGTCGGACTTCATCGGCTACGCGGTGGCGGACTCCGACGCCGACAAGGCCGTCCTGAGCATGAACCGAAGGATTCTCTGATGCCCTGGTACTCCGAGGCTCCGTTGACCCGTCTGACCAACACCGCGGGCGGATTGGCGCGCGACGTGCGTCGTGTGCGCCGCGCGTGGCACTGGGACACTCCTCGTCCTCACACGTGGCCGGAGCAAGGCGCTGTCGTCCCGACGCCGGCGAGCGACCTCGGCTGGGCGCGCGCCGAACCGGTCCGATCGATCCGTTGGCTCATCCAGCGCGCTCTGCTGCTGCCTTTCACGGAGGCGATGGTTCATCCCAAGGTCGAGGGGAGGGAATTCGTGCGCGAGCTCGACCGGCCGGTGATCTTCGCGGCCAACCATTCGAGCCACGCCGACACGTCGCTGATCCTCCACTCGCTCACCGACTCCGCGCGCGACCACACTGTCGTCGCGGCCGCCGCTGACTACTGGTTCAAGCACCCTCTGCTCGGCAACGTCGTCAGCCTGTTCCTCAACACCTTTCCGTTTTCGCGCACCGGCGGCGCCCAGGGTCAGCTCCACAGCTCGAGCAACCTCCTGAAGTCGGGCTGGAACCTAGTCCTGTTCCCTGAAGGCAGCCGATCCCCGGACGGGCGGATCCAGGAGTTCAAGCCGGGCGTCGGCCACCTCGCCCGAGAGACCGGCACGCCCGTGGTCCCTGTGCACATCCAGGGCGCGTTTCAGGTGATGCCGCGGCACCAGCAGCTGCCGGTTCCCGGCAAGGTGCGCGTACGAATCGGCAAGCCGATGACCCCCGAGGCGAAGGAAGGTACGCGCGAGTTCACCGCGCGCGTCGAGAAAGCGGTGCGCACGCTGTCCGGGGAGGAACGGCAGCCCGAGGTGCAGGGGAATTGGATCGAGCGCTGGCATGCGACCAAGCCGCGCGTGATGCGTTACGAGGGAAACGACTAGCCGGCTTCTATCCGGAACACCGGGTGGTCGGGCCCGATTCGCCTGAGCTCCTCGTCCGACGACTCTGCGCTCACGCCGCCGAAAAACATCCCGACCTCGAACTTCCAGCGCCGCAGATAGTCGCGCAGGATGGGCACCTTCTCGTCGTCCGGAATCTCGAAGACGCGAATCGGCTGCACCCGACTGCCGAGCAGCAGCTCGCCGGCGCCCGACTCGCGGATGTTGCGCACCCAGTGCGTGGTGCCGCGCGGCGCAACGAGGTACTGCGTCTTGCCGATAGTGAGCAGGTTCACCGGGGTCGTGCGCCATTCGCCCGACTTGCGACCCTTCACGCGCAGAATGCGTGAGCCCCAGACGCTCACACCGAGCCGAGTGCCGACCGCGACGGCGCGATTGAACACGTGCTTCGTGAACCAGTCGGGCTTCTGGTATCGCACGGACACGGGTAATTACGATACCTGCGGGTTGACTTACTCCATCGTTGCGCGCGACCGCGAAACCGGTGAGCTCGGCGTCGCGGTGCAATCGCACTTCTTCCAGGTCGGACCGGTGGTGCCGTGGGCGATCGCGGGCATCGGCGCCATAGCGACACAATCGAACGTCAACATCAGCTTCGGTCCCGTGGGTCTCGAGTACCTGCGCGGCGGTTACAGCGCGGAGCAGACGCTGAAAGCGCTGCTGGCCGGAGACCCCGAGCCCGGAGGCAGGCAGGTCGCGATCGTCGACGCGGCCGGCAACGTCGCGGTGCACACCGGCCCGAAGTCCATCCCCGCCGCGGGACATCGCGCCGGCGACGGCTTCAGCGTGCAGGCGAACTTGATGGAGCGGGACACGGTGTGGGACGCGATGTTCGAGGCGTACACGTCGTCGCGCGAGCCGCTGGCGGAAAGGATGATGGATGCCCTGGAAGCAGCCGAGCGCGAGGGCGGCGACATCCGCGGCAGGCAGTCGGCCGCGATGCTCGTGGTGACAGGCAAGCCGACAGGAAGGTCGTGGGAGGACAGGATCATCGACCTGCGGGTGGAGGATGCCCCGGATCCGAACGCCGAGTTGCGGAGGCTGCTCGTCACCAGGCGTGCTTACAACGCCCTGGGCGGCTGGGAGAACCTGCTCGAGTCTGGAGACAGGGCAGAGGCGCGCGCAGCCCTCGACAGAGTCGTCGCGATGGCGCCGGACATGGTCGAGATCGCGTTCTGGGGAGGTCTCGGGCTCGCCCAGGCCGGCAGCATCGACGAAGGCTGCGAGCTGATGATGCGCGCCGTGCGCAAGGACAGGCGGTGGATCGAGACGCTCCACCGGCTGGTCGCTGTCGACCGACTGAGCGCAGAGCTCGCGGAGAAGGTGGAAGAGCGGCTGAAAGCAGCCCGCCTTTAGACTTCAGAGGCTTTGGGCAAAAACAAGAATCGCCGCGGGCCCCGCCGTCCCGAGAAGGCGCGCAAGGCCGAGCGAGCCGATGGAGACCAGAAAGAGCAGGCGGTCGTGATGGACGCCGTGGTCTCGCAAGCGCTGCCGAACGCGATGTTCGAGGTCGAGGTCGAGGGTGGCCACAAGCTCATCGCGTACGCGGCCGGACGCATGCGTCGCTACTTCATCCGCATCACGCCGGGCGACCGCATCCGGGTCGAGCTCTCGCCGTACGACCTGACGCGCGGGCGAATCGTCTACCGATATCGGGATTGATTTGACCCTTTTCGAATCAATCGAGAAGGCCCGAGTCTTCGACCTCGAACAGCCGCGCTACGCCGGCGCGCCGACGCATCCCGCGCATGCGCCCGGCTTCAACTACTTCCTGCACCGCCATCACGCGCCCGGCGCAGGTGAAGCGCGGACCGGCGCATCCGGAATCATCGTCACGCCCGAGCATTCGGGCACGCACATCGATGCGCTGGCACACCAGGCCGAGAACCTGACGCTGCACGGCGGAGTCCGCGTCGACGACGTCCAGACGTCGCAGGGATTCAAGAAGCTGAGCATCGACACGATGGCCCCGCTCGTGTGTCGCGGCGTGCTGCTGGACGTGGCGGGCGAGAGACGGCTGGATCCTGACTACGCGATCACACCCGAGGACCTCGAGCGAGCGAGCCGAGTCGAGGTTCGGGAGGGTGACGCCGTTCTGGTTCGGACCGGCTACGCGACGCTCTGGTCGAAGCCGGCGGAGTATCTGCACGACGCCGGCGTGTCGGCCGCCGGTTCTCGGTGGCTGATCGAGCGCAAGGTTCGCGCGGTCGGCGCCGACAACATGGCCTTCGACGTGATGAACGGCCCGCGCGACCCTGACCTCAACGCCACGCTGCCCGGGCACATCCTGTTTCTGGTGCAGGCGGGCATTCCGATCATCGAGAACCTGAACCTCGAAGAGCTGGCCGCTGCCCACGTGTACGAGTTCCTGTTCGTCTGCCTGCCGCTCAAGATGCGGGGCGCGACCGGCTCACCGGTCCGCCCGATAGCGATCGCCCAGACCGCTTAGTCCGGCTTATCAGCCTCCCCCGACCCTGAAAACCCCGGATAGTCCGGACTATCCGGGAAAATCCGGGGGCCTAGCGGCGGCCCACCGTCTGGAAGCAGTCCAGGCAGTACACCGGCCGGGCGCCCGTCGGCACGAAGGGCACCTGCGTCGGCTTCCCGCAGTTCGAGCAGACCACGTCGTGCATGACCCTCGCCCTGCCGCCATTGCCGTCGGCCTGGCGCCGCGCCGCGCGGCACTCCGGGCACCGCCGGGGCTCGTTCTGGAGCCCTCGCGACTGGTAAAACTCCTGCTCCCCCGCGGTAAAGAGAAACTCCCTCCCGCAGTCACGACACGTCAAAGTTCGATCCACGAAGCTAACCGTCACCGAATTCGGCCTCCCCTTGTATTCGCGCTGAGGCCCGGACGATGCCGTTCGGACTTCCCTCCAGCGTGCTGGCGGCGATTCTAGCGCGGTTGGCAAGGATTTGGAGGCATCCCCTTACATGCCTTCACCGGGGCTTTACGCGCTCGCGGCGGCGGGTTCCTCGACGGCTTCCTCGACCGGCGGCCCCTCGAAACCGGTGCCGGTGGTCGTGGTCGACAGCGGCACCTCCTTCATGAAGAAAGTCGAGATCAGGGCCAGCACCAGGATCGCCCCGGCGAACACGTAGATGTCGTGGAGAGAGTCCGAAAGCGCCAGCCGGATCGCGTGCAGGATCGGCGCCGGCAGCTTGGAGACCAGCGACGGGTCGAGGATCGCGTTGGCGTTGCCGGTGTTGGGGATGTTGCGGAGGACCGAAGTGGGGATTCCGCTCTCGGAAACCCGGGTGGTCAGGTAGCCGGGCAGGCGGTTGGCGAGGACGGCGCCCAGGATGGCGCTGCCGACCGTGCCGCCCAGGTTGCGCCAGAACTGGATCTGGCTCGAGGCGACGCCCAGGAACTGGCGGGGCAGGGCGACCTGGACCGCCGTCAGGTAGAGCGGGAAGGTGACCCCGACGCCGAGGCCGACCACGATCAGGGCGAGCACGACGTGCCATTCGGCCGTCGACGGCGTGATCTGCGCGAGCAGCCACATGCCGACGATCATCACGACCACACCGATCGTGCCGAGGAAGCGGTAGTAACGGATCCGGCGCATGACAAAGCCCGTCAGGGTGCTGGCCGCGAGCAGGCCAAACATCATCGGCGTGATCAAGGCTCCGGAGTTGGTGGCGCTGATGCCGAGGACTCCCTGGAAGACGAGCGGCGTGAACAGGATCGAGCCGAACATGCCGAAGGCGGTGAGGAAGCCGACGATCATGCTCACGCTGAACGTGGCGTTCTTGAACAGGTGCAGCGGCACGATCGGGTGCGCCACTCGTGACTCGACGAACACGAACACGGCGAGCATCAGGGCCGCAAACGCCAGCAGGCCGACGACCTGCGGCGACGTCCAGGCGTGGTCGCGGGTGATCGAGAGTGCGATCAGGAGCGGCACGACGCCGGCGGCCAGGCTGATCGCGCCCCAGAAGTCGATGTCGCGCCACGACGCCTTCGAGCGGACGTAGGGGAGACCCACGAGAACGACGATGAAGGCGATGACGCCCACGGGGACGTTCACGTAGAACACCCAGCGCCAGCTGAAGTGGTCGGTGATGAAGCCACCCGTGGTCGGCCCGATGATCGAGCTCAAGCCGAAGACGGCACCGAACACGCCCTGGAGCCGCGCGCGCTGGCTCGGCGGAAAAAGGTCGCCGATCACCGTGAACACCGTGGCGAACAGGACGCCGCCGAAGATGCCCTGGATGCCACGGAACACGACCAGCTCGGTCATGTTCTGGGAGAGGCCGCAAAGCGCGGACGCGGCGACGAAGCCGACCATGCCGGCGAGCAGGAACGGCTTGCGCCCGAACAGGTCGCCAAGCTTGCCGGCGATCGGCGTCATCGTGGTCGACGTCACCAGGTAGGCGGTGGTGACCCACGCCAGGCGGTCCAGGCCGTTCAGCTCGGCGACGATCCGCGGGATCGCGGTGCCCACGATCGTCTGGTCCAGCGCGGCGAGCAGCAGCGAAAGCATTGTGCCGACGGTGGCCAGGATGACCCGCTGCCGGGAAAGCCCCGTCGTTATGTACGTCGCGGGCGCGGTTTCGGTCACTTCCCCAACTCCTTCCTGGCGTTCTCCACCAGCAACAGCGACAGGTGGCGCAGCTGCGCCAAGTCTTCCTTCGTCAACTTCCCGGCGAGGGCGTACTGGTGCTGGATGCCCTCCTTCCAGATCGCGCTGATCTTGGCCCGGCCGGCTTCGGTGAGGCGGGCGCGCACGGAGCGCCGGTCGTCCGGGTCCGGCACCCTCTCGACGAGGCCGTCGCGCTCCAGGTGGTCGACCAGGCCGGTGATGTTGCGCGGCGTCGAATCGAGGGCCACGGCGAGGTCGCCGAGAGACGCTTCGCCGCCGCGAAACAACCGGAACAAGACGCCAAGCCGGCCTGAGCTGAGGCCCTTGGTCTCGGCCCATCGGTCCTGCAGCAGACCGAGGTAGCGCGACGCGAGCCGCACCGCCGCCAAAGCCTCGATCGCCGAAAGGTCCACCTGGGAGGGATCGAAAAGCTCCCGAAACCGCTTCAGGTAGAGGCGGCCGTCGGAGTCGACCCCGCAACTCGCGTCCTCCCCGATGCCAGAAAGCTTCATGTCGGAGAGCTTCATCTCAGAGAGCTTCAAATCAGAGTCATTCATATTGATGCTCTTCATTATTCCCTAATACAGGACTCGGCCGCAAGTTATTCTCGCCAGGTGATCGTCGACGCCCACCTCGACATCGCCTGGAACGCCGTCTCCGACGGCCGCGGCTTCCTCGGGGACCCGGCTCCGGGCTACGTCATCAGCCGGAACACCCTCGTCGGGGCCGGCGTCGGTCTGATCTTCGCGACCATCTACTGCGCGCCCGCCAAGTCAGGGTTTGGGCGGCAGGTGATCCGCGGACCGTTCGTCTACCGAAATGCCCACGAGGCGTACCTGATGGGCGCCGCGCAGGTGAACTACTACCGAGCTACCGGCCTCGAGTTCATTCGGACGCGCGTAGATCTGGCGGCATACGCCCGTGGCTGGCGCAAGGGGAAGCTCGCGGCGGTGCTGCTCATGGAGGGCGCCGACCCCATCGAGACTCCGGCCGCGCTCGGGGCCTGGGTCGACCGCGGGGTCAGGATCATCGGGCCCGCGTGGAGCGGCACGCGCTACAGCGGCGGGACCGGCCTGCCGGGCGGCCTGACCGAGCTGGGAAGACAGCTTCTCAAGGCCATGAGGCGCAAGAAGGTGATCCTGGACCTCAGCCACATGGCCGACCAGGCCGTGGCCGACGCCTTCGAGATGTGGCGCGGCCCGATCATGGCCTCACACAGCAACTCGCGCGAGTTGGTTCCGGGCGACCGGCAGGTGACTTCGGCAACCGTCGCCGAGATCGCGCGGCGCGGCGGGATCATCGGAGTCAGCTTCTACAAGGGGCACCTGAAGTCCCGAGGCGAGCGCGCCAGCGTGGGCATCGATGAGGTCGTCAAGCACATGGTCCACCATGCCCGTGCAGCTGGCGGCCCCGAGCACGTAGGCATCGGCACCGACCTGGACGGAGGATTCGACTCGCGCTACGGCGCGATCGACAACCTCGACAAGCTGAAGTCGGTGGCGGCCAGGTTGCGGCTCCACTTCAACCGCTCGCAGGTCGAAGGGATCATGGGAGGCAACTGGCTCGGGTTCCTGGAGCGAAATCTGCCGGCCGCCTGACACAACGCCGTCTACCGCGACGTGAATGACCTGAAAGGATCGCCCTCGTTTAGGTAGTAATACGGATTCCGGCCCGTTGGCGCCACGCCTAACGTCGCAATCGCGGTTGTGAGCGGTTGAATTTGGAGGCGTCGATGAGGAAGAGATTCGCGTTGCCTGTCATAGCCTTACTCGCACTGGTCGCGGCCCTGGCTCCGGCTCCGGCGCAGGCCACCACGGCCAACGTTGCCGCGGACTGGGACACGGCGGCGGTGGCAGCTGTTCGCTCCGCCCACACCATGGACGGTGTCGCCCCAGGCGGTACCCCCCGCACCCTTTATCAGGCGGAAGGCCTCCTTTACATGGCCTACGTGCAGGCGGCGGTCTATGACGCAACCATGAAGATCTCGCACCGGTATCCGCTCTACCACCACTTCCGCGCGCCTGCCGGCAACGCCTCGCTCGACGCTGCGGTGATCGCCGCTTACTACAACACGCTGGTCGCATATCTGGGTGATCCCGGCGGAGTCCTGGCCGCCAAGTACGCGACCGACCTCGGCGGCCTTCCCAAGAACGCGAAGACCGCGCGAGGCATCGCCGTTGGCGAGGCAGCATCCGCCGACATCGTCCGGCTGCGCGCCGGCGATGGTCGCAACGCGCTGGTTTCCGACGCATGCCCGACCGAAACGACGCCGAGCGCCTATCAGTGCACGCCATCCTCGATTCAGACCGAACAGACCCCGTGGCTGGCGAACGTGCGGCCGTTCATGCTCGAAAGCGGCTCACAGTTTCGCGCTCCAGCGCCGCCTGCGCTCGACAGCCCGCAGTACATCGCCGATTTCAATGAGACCAGGTCCCTTGGCGCCGTCAACAGCAGCGTGCGAACGGCGAGCCAGACCGCAATCGCGTTGTTCTGGAACGCGAACGCGATCAACCAGGTGAACCAGACGCTGCGAGATGCTTCGACGCAGTACGGGATGGACCTGGTCGACACGGTTCGTCTTCTCGCCGCCGGCACCATGGTCGCGACCGACTCGGGCATCACGTGCTGGGACTCGAAGTACTTCTGGCTGCGCTGGCGGCCCGTCACCGCGATTCGCGCCGACGGGATTACAGCCGACACCACCTGGACGCCCCTCCTCGCGACCCCGAACCACCCCGAGTACCCGTCCGCCCATGGCTGCCTGACCTCCTCGATCGGTGATGTTCTGGCCACGCTGCTTGGCACGACGAGCTTCAACATCACGATCCCTGGAGCGCAGGGCGGCGCAACCACGTTGACGACAAGTCAGACCTTCGCCACGGAGTCCGACCTCGATTCGCAACTGGCCGACGCTCGGGTCTGGATCGGGTTCCACTTCCGGACCTCGACCATTGCCGGCGAGACCATCGGGCATTCGGTGGCCGACCGGACCCTGCACAGGTTCTTCCGCCCAGCCGACGACGAGCACGACGACGAGGCCGGCGACTGATCTCAAACCGCTAGGTCACGGGCGCCGGCCGACGGCGCCCTTGACCCTCCTCCGATGGCCTCCTAATCTCTCGCCATTGGAGAGACCCGCCGTCCGGCTCGCGCATGGCTTGCCCGCCTATGCGAGCGGA
This sequence comes from Candidatus Dormiibacterota bacterium, assembly GCA_035279785.1. Classification (GTDB taxonomy): domain Bacteria; phylum Chloroflexota; class Dormibacteria; order Dormibacterales; family Dormibacteraceae; genus 40CM-4-65-16. Next base: position 14,492 of record DATEHC010000051.1, on the reverse strand, counting down.
TTCATCGGCCGCCGCCGCGAGATCGCGGAATTGACGGCCCTGGTCGGCCGCGCCCGGCTGGTGACTTTGACAGGCCCGGCGGGAAGCGGAAAGACCCGCCTTGCGATCGAGGTGGCGAGCCAGAAAGACGGCGGGCCCGTGGTCGAGCTCGCCCCATTGGCGGAGGCGGCACTTCTTCCGGAAGCCTTTGCTGCCGCGATCGGAATCACCCCGGCGGTCACGAGGCCGGTCATCGACACGCTCCTCGACCGCCTGGTCGATTTCGACGGCTTGATCGTGGTCGACAACTGCGAGCACCTGGTGGAGGCGTGCGCCGCGCTCGTCGACCGACTGCTGCGCAATTGCCCCGGCCTGAGGATCCTCGCCACCAGCCGCGAGCCGCTTCGCCTTGATGGCGAGGTCGTGTGGCAAGTGTCCGCGCTTTCGCTGCCACGGCTTGGCGCGCGGCTCGCGGAAGCGCAGCGGTCGGAAGCGATGCAGCTCTTTGTGGCGCGCGCGCAGGGCGCCTCTCGACGGTTCGCGTTGACCGCCGCGAATCTCGAATCCGTCATGTCAATTTGCGTCCGGCTCGACGGATTGCCACTGGCCATCGAGCTTGCCGCCGCCCGAGCCGGAGCAGTCGACGCCTCCGACATCGAAAAGCAGCTAGACGACCGATTCCGATTCCTGACACGCGGCTTTCGGACGGCGCCCGAACGCCAGCGCACGCTGCGTGGCGCCATCGACTGGAGCTACCAGCTCCTTTCGACAGCCGAGCAGCAGCTGCTCTCACGCCTCGCGATCTTTGCGGATGGGTTCGACCTCGACGGTGCCGCCATGGTTTGCAGTGGCGGTGCGGTCCTGGCCGACCAGGTCGGCGAAGTCCTGGCGCGACTGATCGACAAATCGCTCGCTGTTGCGGGCGATCGCAAACGTTTTCGCCTTCTAGAGAGCCTGCGTGCCTACGGTCTTGACAGACTGCGAGACGCAGGCGAGGTCGACACATACCGCCGCAGGCACACGGCGTATCTGGTTTCGCTCGAGGGTGATCACGATTCCCTCGATTTCCTCGTCCGCCTTCCCGACGAGGTCAACAACGTCCGCGACGAGCTCGCCTGGTCTCGGGCCCTGGACCCGGCGTTGCACCTGCGCCTGGCCACGATATACGGCAGGTTCTGCATGCGCGCGGGGTTCATCGAAGAAGGCAGATCGTGGCTCGCCGCTGCTCTCGAGCTGCCCACGACCGATTCGCTGTCGAGGGCCGGTGCCGTAGAGGCTCTGGGTTTTTTGGCGTGGAGACAGGACGATTTTGAGGCGGCGTTCAGGGCCTTGTCGGAGGCGGTCGACATCGCGCGTCAATCCCGGGACGATCGAATGCTCGCGCGCCTGCTTGGGTCCTTGGCCTTCACGTCACTTGGCGCCCATGCTGTCGCTGCCCCGATCCGGGCGGCTATGGACGAACACATTTCGGTGGCTACGCGCTTGCAGGATCAAGCCGAGCAGGCCATGGCGTTGACGATCAGGTCAATCGCCGATGCATCTGAGGGTGACCTCCAGTTGGCGTGGGAGAGCGCGTCGCGCGCCCTGGCGCTGGCGGAAACCGATGGCCGGAAAGCGTCGCCGACCCTCTACAACACGCTGGGATGGATCAATTTGATGCTGCGCGACCCGGAGGCCGCCGGACCCTTTGTGGCGCGAGGTCTCGAAATGCGGCTCGGCAAGGGTGACTTCATCGACATGGCCGGGTCCCTCGACGCCTCCGCAGAGATCGCGTACGAGCTAGGCGCTCGCGATCGGGCCATGCGTTTGAACGGGGCGGCGGACGCCATACGGAAAAAAGCGGGATCGCGGCCGCCAAGCATGAGCGCTGCCAGCCGGGAGCGATGGCTTGCGCGCGCCAAAACCGCAATGGGAGTCGCCGCCGATCGAGCGTGGGCCGACGGCAACCGCATGACGCCGGAGGAAGCGGGGCGCTACGCACTGTCTCCTATAGACGCTCCGCCGCCGGCGGGGCCGAGCTCGCCCGCGTCGTCGCTCAGCGTGCGTGAGCTTGAGATCGCCCAGCTAGTCGCCGAGGGTCTGAGCAACGATGAGATCGCGGCCCGGCTGCGGCTCTCACGACGCACGGTGGAGGCGCACCTCGACCACATCCGCACCAAGCTCGGCGCGCGCTCCCGCGTCGACGTCGCGACTTGGGTCGCCTCTAGATCGACTCCGCAACCCGCTTCGCGGTCATGAACGCGAATCCCATCCCGTGGCCGGTGAAGCCTGCGCAGAGGTAGACGTTCGGCATCCCCTCGACCGGTCCCGCCAGGGGTAGACCGGACTCGGTGAAGCCCATGGTCCCCGCCCAGCGATGCGTCACTTTCGCGGATACGTGCAGCTCGCCCAGCGCCGCGTCGAGGTGCGCCTGGATCTCGGCGGTGGGTTCGGCGTCGTAGGTCTTCTCGGCCTCGAGAGCCGTATCGCGCCAACCACCGAGCAGAACCTCGCCGGTCCGAAGCTGGCGCCAGTAGCGATAGCCGAAGTTGGAGTACACGGGCATGTCGGCAATGCGGTTGGCTTCCGGGGCCGTCGCGACCATCTGCGCGCGCGTGGGCTGGATCTTCACATCAGGCAGAAGCTGGGGTGTGTAACCGTTGGTCGCGAGGATGACGATGCCCGCATCGCACTGCGCGGCGTCTTCGGATGTGACTGTCACGCCGTGGCGTCGGGCTTCGAGCGAGACCACGTTGACGCCCTCACGGACGGCGCCATCTTTCGCCTGGCGCGCGAGGGCGGCCACCATCGCCGCGGGATCGATCTCGCCGTCCCGCGGGTTGACGAGCCGCGACCCGTCCCACCGCGCCTGAAAGCCATCCTCGACCAGCAGGTGCGCCGACTCGATCAACAGCGCGCGCTCGTCTTCGGATGCCGGCAGGACGGCGCTGCCGAGACGTCGGTGGCCCACGTCCATCCCGCGCGCCGCTTCGACCATGCGGTCGTGGTTTTCGTTGGTGACCTCCCACACCTCTCGCGCCTTCTCCCGGCCGTACGTTCCGACAGCCTCCGCGTAGCTCGAGGCCACGCCCGCGAGAAGAAACCCGGCGTTGCGGCCGCTGGCGCCCCACGCCAGATGGTTGCGCTCGAGCAGCACGGCGTCGATTCGCAGGCGCGTGAGGTGCCACAGGAGCGAGGTGCCGGCGATGCCGCCGCCGATGATCAGCACGTCGGCCTTCTCGGGCAGGGTGCCAGGGTACTTCTCGGGCGGCGGCGCCCAGAACGGCGTGCTCACGTCTGCAAATAGAATCAGACCAAGTGGATTTCGAGAGCTATGACGTCCTGGTCGTCGGCGGAGGGCTCGCCGGCCTCAGGGCCGCGATAGCTGCGGTCGAGGCCAATCCCAGGGTTCGGGTGGGAATGGTCTCCAAGGTCTACCCGATGCGCAGCCACACGGTCTCCGCCGAGGGCGGGGCCGCGGCAGCAATCGGGCCCGGCGACTCCTTCGAGAACCACGCGTTCGACACCATCAAAGGCTCCGACTACCTGGCCGACCAGGACGTCGTCGAGGCCTTCGTACGCGAGGCGCCCGTCGAGATAATCCAGATGGAGCACTGGGGCTGCCCGTGGAGCCGCAATCCCGACGGCACGATCGCGGTCCGGCCGTTCGGCGGGATGACCACGTGGCGCACCTGCTTCGCAGCCGACAAGACCGGCTTCCACATGCTGCACGCTCTGTTCCAGACGTCGCTGAAGTACGAGCAGATCGTCCGCCACGACGAGGCGTTCGTCACCAAGCTGCTGGTCGAGGACAGCCGTTGCGTCGGCGTCGTCGCGTACGACATCCGCACCGGCCGTTTCGACGCGATCACCGCCAAGTCCGTGATCCTCGCGACCGGCGGTCTCGGCCGCGTCTACGCCTTCACCACCAACGGCAACATCTGCACCGGCGATGGCATGGCGCTGGCCTATCACGCGGGAGTGGGCCTCAAGGACATGGAGATGGTCCAGTTCCATCCGACCGGGCTGCCTTTCACCGGCATCCTCATCACCGAGGCGGTCAGGGGAGAGGGCGGCTACCTCTACAACAGCCAGGGCGAGCGGTTCCTCAAGCGCTACGTGCCCAACAAGATGGAGCTGGGGCCGCGCGACATCATCTCGCGCGCGATGACCACCGAGTTCGAGGAGGGACGCGGCTTCGAAGGCCCGCACGGCAAGTACATGCACCTCGACGTGCGCCACCTGGGCGAGAAAGTTATCGACCGCAAGCTGCCGTTCATGCGTGAGCTCGGACGCGAGTTCATGGGCATCGACATCGTTCGCGACCCGATCCCGGTGCGCCCAGTCCAGCACTACATGATGGGCGGCGTCGACGCCGACATCTCCGGGGCGACGCCCGTGCTCGGCCTGTACGCGGCGGGCGAGTGCGCCAACGTCGGGCTCAACGGCGGCAATCGCCTCGGTTCGAATTCGCTGCCCGAATGCCTCGTGTTTGGGGCCGCGGCCGGTCGCGCGGCCGCCTATCACGCGAGCGCGGCCAAGCCGGTGACCTCCAACCCGGTCGACGCGATGCTGTGGGACGAGGCCCGCCGCGTGGAGACCGACTACCTCGAGAAGAAGACCGGCACCGAGCGAATCGCGGTGATCCGCGAGGAGATGCAGAGGGAGATGGACGCGGGGGCCGGCGTGTTCCGCGATCGAGACGGCCTATCCCGCCTGGCTCGCAACCTCGGCGGCCTGCGCGACCGCTTCGAGCGGATCAAGGTCGACGACTCGAGCCGGACCTTCAACACCGAGATCATCGCCGCGCTCGAGCTCGACTTCATGCTCGAGGTGAGCACAGCGATCGTGTTCTCGGCGCTTGCACGCGAGGAGTCGCGCGGCGCTCACGCGCGACGTGATTTTCCGGAGCGAGACGACGCGAAGTTCCTCAAGCACACGCTTGCCTTCCGCACCAACACCCTTGCACCACGACTGGAGTATCGAGACGTGAAGATCACCAACTTCCAACCGCAGGCCCGTACTTACTGATGGCGGACAAGATCGTCACCGTCCGGGCGACGCGGTTCGATCCGCAGCACGACGAGCGACCGCGCCTGCAGTCCTACGACATTCCTTTTTATGACGAGAGCATGGTTGTGCTCGACGCGCTGAACTACATCAAATCTCACGTCGATGGGAGCCTGAGCTACCGCTGGTCGTGCCGCATGGGCATCTGCGGGAGCTGCGGCATGATGGTAAACGGCATTCCCAAGCTCACTTGCAACGCGTTCGTCCGCGATTACTGGCCGCGCGCTATCACGGTCCAACCGCTCAACAACTTCCCGATCATCCGCGACCTCGTCATCGACATGGACGACTTCATGCACAAGCTGAAGGCGATCAAGCCGTGGATCATCCGCGAACAGGACATCCCGCTAGGCGCTGGTGCTCATCCTCAGACGAACGAGCAGGTCGACGACTTCCGCCAGTTCAGCCAGTGCATCAACTGCATGCTGTGCTATGCCGCCTGCCCGGTCTACGGCCTCAACAATGAGTTCCTTGGCCCGGCAGCGACAGCTTTGGCGCGCCGGTACAACCTCGACTCGCGCGACGAGGGGCTGAAGATCCGGCTTCCGGTGATCGGCGAGGCTGAGGGCATCTGGGAGTGCAGCTTCGTCGGCGAGTGCTCTGTCGTCTGCCCCAAGGGCGTCGACCCGGCCAAGGCCATTCAGCAGACCAAGCTCGACACGACGATGCGATTCGTCCTGCCCTACGGAAATCGCGATTGACCTCGACTGAGGCGCACGCCGCCGCCCCACGTGAGTACGGCTGGCGCATGCCGGCCGGCTGGTGGACGCGCAACCGACATTACGTCGCGTACATGCTGCGCGAGTTTTCCTCGGTCCCGATGGCGTTGTGGATGCTGTGGCTGCTGGTGGAGATCCAGCGGGCGAGTGGGTCTGCCGCGACGTATCGCCCGCACGGCTCGGCGGCGTTCGTCGTATTCAGCGCCATCGTCCTGGTGTTCTCGCTGTATCACAGCGTCACGTTCCTCAGCCTCGCCGGGACGATCCTTCACTTCAAAGTCCTCGATCGGCCGGTGCCATCGCGCCTGATCGTGCTGGCGATGTTCGCTCAGTGGCTGGTGGCGTCGGTGATCATCGCGTTCGTGCTCGTGTGGTTCGCCCGATGAGTTCGGAAGCTCGGAACCGGCCCGCCCTCGGCCATCTTTTCTGGTGGTTCCTCTTTTCGCAGGGCGGTGTCCTGACCGCGCTGCTGCTGCCGTCGCAGGTGCTCGTCCAGGGCATCCTCGGTCCGCTCGGGATCGTTCCAGTCGTCGACCGCCATTACGACACGTGGGTCAACATCGTCGGCAATCCCCTGGTCAAGCTGTATCTGCTCGTCCTGTTTGCGTTCGCCTTCTTCCATTTCGCGCACCGGCTGCGCTACTTCCTCGTCGACGTCGGGGTGCGCGCGGCCAAGAGCGTGCCTGCCCAGGTGATCTTCTACGGCGGGGCCGCAGTGGTGACCCTGGTCACATTGTGGATCCTGCTCACGACCGTCCCGCTCTTCCACTAGCCGCGTGTACACGGTCGAGGCGGTTCCGGCGCCGGAGCTGGGGAACGCGAGCTTTGTCGTTGCAGACACGGAGCGGGGCGTGGGCGTGGTCATCGATCCGTTCCGCGACGTCGAGCGCTATCTCAACCTCGCCGACGACCTCCATATCAAGCTGACTCACGCGCTCGACACGCACCTGCACAACGACTTCGTGTCGGGCCGCGGCGAGCTCGCGAACGAGGTCGGTGCGGACATCTCCGAGATCGCGTCCGGCGACGACCTTCTCTTCGGAGACATCACCTTGCAGGCGCTGCACACGCCCGGCCACACGCCGGATCACAAGTCCTACCTGCTCAGTGAGGGTGGCCGGCCGCGGGCGCTGTTCTCGGGCGGCGCGGTGATGCTCGGCGCGATCGCGCGCACCGACCTGTTCGGGCCACACCTCGCCATCCATCTCGCGCTCGAGGCGTTGACCACGTTGCAGGTGAGGCTGCGCGGACTGCCGGATGAGCTCCGCGTGTTTCCGACTCATGGCGGGGGATCGTTCTGCGGTGCGGGTGGAAGGAGCGGACACGAGACGACGCTTGGACATGAGCGCCGGAGCAATCCGTTCTTCGAGACGACCGAGCTGATGCCCTTCCTCGCGCGCGTTCTCAATCAGCCGCGCTACCCGGCCTACTACCGCGACATGGCCGTGATCAACCGCGCCGGACCTCAGCTGATCGGCCGCTCGCTGCCGGCGCTGAAACGTCTGGCGGCCGGCGATGTGGCGCGAATGATGGACGAGGGCGCGGCGGTGGTCGACGTGCGCGATGGGCGCGAGTACGACCGCGGCCACATCCCCGGCGGCTACAGCATCGGCCTCGAAGGTGCGGTCAGCGTCTGGGCAGGCTGGCTCATCGCGCGCGATCGCCCGATCGTCCTTGCGGGCGGCACCCACGGGCAGCACGTGACCGCGCAGCGACAGCTGCTGCGGATCGGCTACGACGTGATCGCCGGCGAGCTGGACGGCGGCATCGACGCCTGGCGGTCGAGCGGCCGGGAGGTCTCGACGTTCGAGACCGTCGATGTCGAGGACATGGCGACATGGGTGCTGAGCGCGGAGCCGATGACCGTGCTCGACGTGCGCGACGAGCACGAGTGGACCGCCGGTCATGTGCCGGGAGCGGTGCATATGTACGTACCGGACGTGTCGTTTCGGACCGCGGAGATTCCGCGAGAGGCTGCGGTCGCCGTGCATTGCGCCTCGGGTTATCGCGCCGGCATTGCGGCGAGCCTGCTCGAGCAGGCGGGGGTGCGGCAAATCGTCCACGTCAACGGCGAGTACTCGGAATGGGACCGGCTCCACCTGGCCGAATCGCGCCCCTAAGTAATTTCTGCGCCGTTACTGGATTAGGCGGTAGAACCTCCAGGAGTCCGCTACGACCGGAAGGATCTCGAGTTCTTTGAAGCCGGCCTCGCGCGCATACGCACGCAGACGGCTCGGGCGCATCACCGTCCCGGTCCCAGCCGATCCCTCGTCCACCATCCCGACCGCCAGGCAGTGGACGGCGCTCCATCCATACATGTATCGCTCTTGCTCGTCGCCGGGAGCGATGAACTCCTCGGCCACCCTTTCATCCGCGACAAGCACGAAGCCGCCCTCGCGCGCCAGGCCGCGCATGGCTCGCAGCGCCGCCACCGGGTTCGACATGTCGTGGATGGTCTCGAACGCCGTGACCACGTCGAACGCCCCGGTCATGCGAGGGTCGGACGCGTCGCGGATCTCGAACGTCACGCGGTCGGCCACCCCCGACGCTCCGGCGTTGCGCTTGGCCTCCTTGATCGAAGGCGCGTCGAGGTCGAATCCCCGCACCGCCACCATCGGATACGACTTGGCTATCGCGATGCTCGACCATCCTTGCCCGCAGCCGATATCCGCAACCTGCGCCGGGGGCTCGGCGCGGAGCCTTGCGTCCAGCTCTGGGACCGCGGGGAACCATTCCGTGCCGAGGAGGTTGAGGAACCCGGGTCGGTTGCCGTCGGCGATGGCGCTCCTCATGTCGGCGCCGTACGCCTCGTACGGAACTCCGCCACCGGCGCGAAAGGCCTCGAGGACGTACGGCATCGTCGAAGCGATGCTCACGACGCCGAGCGACATCGGTGTCATGAAGTTGACGCTGTCGGAGTCAGTCAGCACCTCGGCGTGCGCCAGAGGCAGGCTGAACTTGCGCTCCGAGTCGACGGTGAGAAATCCGGCGACCGCCTGCTCCTCGAGCCACTCCCGCGCATAGCGCTCGCTGATTCCGGCTGACTCTGCGAGCTCAGCAGAGGTCATCGGGCCGCCGTCGGCCAGCGCACGGTACAGCCCGAGCTTGTGGCCCACGTAAACGTGCAGCAGCTCGAGGGCCCCGATCGTCGAATTGAAGAGTCGGTTCACGAGCGCGTCGCGCTGCGCAGTCTGTTCCCCGGTGATCGTCGTCGTCATCGCTTGCGCGCCCTCCAGATCTCTTCATGTGGCCACTTGCGGGCCCAATCTGCCGGCACGAATGAGTAATAGGAATGGTCGACCGCATCGTCCGGTGCGTACAGCTCGCGGAAGTCGAGGACGTCGAACCCCGTCCGCAGCAGCAGCTGGAACATGTCGCCGACGCTGATGTGGAACTCGGTGGACGCCGGCGGCTCCGACTCCCAATCGAGCCGCAGCATCCCGCGCAAGGGTCGGACCAGCCGCTCGCTCACACGGTCGCCATCAGGCGAACACACCTCCACCAGGTCGCTGTGCCGCATGAACAACAGCTCACCGCCCGGGCGCAGCAGCCGCGCCGCCTCGGGGATCCATCGATAGGGATCGCACCAGATCGACGCCCCGTACTCCGAGAACGCGAAGTCGAAAGACGCGTCGGGCAGCGGAACCTCCTCGGCGTTGGCCTCGATGAACTCCAGACCCAGGCCGGTCTCCTCGTTCATGCGGCGCGCCGTGTCCAGCTGCGCGGGCGTGATGTCGACTCCGACGACGCGCCTTGCTCCGAGCTTCTTCAGCGAAGCGCCGAAGTACGCCGTGCCGCAGCCGAGCTCGATGACATCGAGGTCATGGAGGTCGGGCAGAACCCGGATGCGAGACTCGGGTTGATGCCAGACGCCCCATAGGGGCTCGGGCCTGGCCCATGACTCGCGCGCGTGCGCGTCAGTGTAGTCGGCGTTGGACTCCGTCCAGACGACGCGATTCCGCGCGACGTAGTCCGGCTCTTCAGGCATCCGTGGTGGCGGCTTCAAGCAGCGCGGCGAATTTCCGACGCGACGCGTCGCGACGCGTCGGGATATGCTCGCGCGGCCACACGCCCTCTGGCGGGCGGTAGCCGGCGAGGATCTGGCGCGCGACGGACACGCGATGCACCTCGTCGGGGCCGTCGTAGATCCGCGCCGCCCGCGCGTGCCGGTACATCTCTTCGAGCGGAAGGTCGGACGAGTAGCCGAGCGACCCGTGGATCTGGATTGAGCGGTCGATCACGTCGTGCAGGACCTTCGCGCCGTAGAACTTGATCAGCGAGATCTCCTTGCGCGCGGCCGAAGCGCCCTGCGAGTCGATGACCCACGCGGCGTGAAGGGTCATCAGCCGCGCTGCCTGCATCTCGGCGGCGGAGTCGGCGATCCAGTTCTGGATCGTCTGATGACTCGCGAGCTTCCTGCCGAAGGCCTCACGCTGCAGCGCGCGCTCGCACAGCATGTCGAAAGCGCGTCGGGCCTGGCCTAGCCACCGCATGCAGTGGTGGATGCGCCCGGGGCCGAGTCGCGCCTGGGCGATGAGGAATCCCTGGCCACGCTCGCCGAGCACGTTATCGGCCGGGACGCGCACGTTGTCGTACACGATCTCCGAGTGTCCATAGCCGAAGCGCTCATGCTCGCCGCCCATCGTTGGGACGTTGCGCAGCCGCTTCAGGCCCTGGGCATCCGTCGGGACGATGATCATCGACGCGCGCTCGTAAGCGTCGGCCTTCGGCTCGGTGACGACCATCGCGATCAGGAAGTCGGCGATCATGCCGTTCGACGTGAACCACTTGTGGCCGTTGATGACCCACTCGTCACCGTCCAGCTCGGCGGTCGTCTTCAGGAGGGTCGGGTCTGAGCCCGCGGTGTCGGGCTCGGTCATGGAGAACGCGGAGCGGATCTTTCCGTCGAGCAGCGGATGGAGCCAGCGCTGCTTCTGCTCCTCCGTTCCGAAGTGGGCGAGGATCTCGGAGTTCCCCGAGTCGGGCGCCTGGTTGCCGAAGACGATCGGACCCCAGACCGATGCTCCCTCGATCTCGTGCATCAGGCCGAGCTTCACCTGGCCGTAGCCCTGGCCCCCCAGCTCCGGCGGCAGATGGGTGGCCCACAGCTTCTGGCGCTTGACCTCTTCCTGCAGCGGCCGGATCGCGCGCCGGAAGCCGTGCTCGTCGACGTCCAGCACCTCGAGGGGATAGACCTCCTCGTGCATGAAGCGCCGCATCCACTCGAGCTTCTTCTCGAATTCGGGCTCGGTCGAGAAGTCCCAGCTCATAACAACGAGATCCCCTGGCCGATCATGGCCACGATGGTATCCGTGAGCCCCTCGTACATGACGTCCGGCCTCTTGCCGCGCCGATGGAGCATGAGGTTGTAGCCGAAGATCGACGCGTACTTGTACAGCGACATCGCGACGTACCAGCGCATCTCATCCTCGGCGACGCCATAGAGGTCGAAGAGCTCCGGCCGTGGTATCGCGGGCCATTCGCCGGGGTGATGGCCGGAAACGATGGAGAGTGCGCCCAGGTCGAGCAGCGGCTGGCCGATCTCGGCGATCTCCCAGTCGAGCAACGCGACCACCTTTCCGTCCGCGAACAGCATGTTGCCGGGGTGATAGTCGCCGTGGACGAGAGTGGGCCGACGCTCGGCTGGAACCTGCGCCGCCAGCAGGCCGCCCAGCTCCCCGGCGCGACGCGTGAGCTCTTCGGGCGCGCGCTGCATCAGCATCGCCCAACGCATCATTTCGACCTGGAGCGTGACCGCCTCTTCGTCGCCGATCCCGGTTTGCTCGACCGGCAGCGCCTGCATCCTCTTCAGCACTTCGACCGAGTCCGTCGGGAAATCGCGCACCTTCTCGATGCGATCGCCGCGGATCCGTTCCATCAGGATGAAGGGCCGCCCGTCGACGACCGCGTCCGAGACGATGAAGGGCACGGCCGGGACAGGGAGGCCTGCGTCGTGCAGAGCGGCCATGATCCTTCCCTGGCGCATCACGTCCGCGGTTGCCGCGATGCGCGCACCGGGCGGCGGCAGGCGCAGCACGTATTCGCCGTCGCCGGTGCTCACGAAATAGGTGAAGCCTGAATGACCTTCCGGGATCGGATCGACCGAACGGATCGACTTGCCCGTCGCCTTCTCGAGATCGGTCCGTATCTGCTCGGTCATTCGAGGTGTGCGATGTCGCCGAGCGTGCCGACCATCTGCCTATCACCGAGGATGCGCACGGTGCTGATGCTCGTGTAGTGCGGCAGCAGGCGCAGCTGGCCGGGCTCGAGCCGCATGACGTCGGTGAGACACGCGACGATCGAAGCGGCGTGGCATACGAGCACCACCCGCTCGCCCTCGTGCGCGCGCACGACGTCTTCAACGATGCCGCGCATTCTCGCTACGGCGGAGTCGTGCGACTCCTTGAAATCAACCGCGCCATCCTCGGAGATCTCGAGCGACATTTCGACGAGCCTTTGATCGACGTTGAACGTTTCAGTGATGGCGGCCGCAGTTTCCATTGCTCGCCGTAGTGGACTTGCATACACGGCCGCGGGCTTGTGGCGATTGATTCGAGCGCCAAGCAGCCGTGCTTGTTCTTTGCCGAGCGCGCTCAAAGGAGGATCGAGCACATCTGTGAGGTCGCGATAGCAGTCTGCGTGACGCACGAGCAGCACTTCGGTCACGCCTTCGACACCGACGAGAAAAATTGCTTCGAGCGATCTCATCGCGCGCATGAGCTTTTCCGAGGCGGTCGCGTCGGGGGTCGCCACGGCTAACATTCGATCACATGCTCCGGTTGGTGGGCATCGTCGCCCTATTCGTCCTAGCCGCCTGCAACCAGACAAGTGCCAAGGTTGGACCATCGCCGTCGCCGGTCATTCCCGAGGGCAACTGGAATCAGAACCTCACGCTGAGCGGCGATCTTCCGGGCCACATCACGACCATCGTTCCCGATCAGGCGGGGCAGCAGACTTTCTGCTCCGGCGCTAAAGCGCGCAATGGTGAGACGTGGTCGGACAGTTTTTGGACCACGATCGACGCCAGCGGGAATCAGTGGCAGTTCAGCATCGTGGTGGAGAATTTCCGCGGTCCCGGCACGTACACCGGCAAGGACGTGAAGATCGCACTGCAGTCGCCGGACAACGCGCAGACGTGGCTCAACCAGGATGCGGATCCGACGCAGAGCCTCGGCGCGGACAAGGTGACGTTTACGATCACAAGGAGTCAGCAGGCTGGGACGATCGATGCCACCATGACCAACGCGACTTCGGGCAAGCGCGGCGCGGAGCGCATAACCGGCGACTGGAACTGCAGAGGCTGATCGCTGGTGGAGGTCCATTTCGACGGCCACTGTTTTGGATGCGGGGAGCTCAACCTCGACGGGCTGCGGCTGAAGTTCGAGCCGGGGCCTGACGGGTCCGTCGCCGAGTACCACGTGCCCGACCGCTTTCAAAGCTGGGCCGGCATGGCGCATGGAGGCATTGTCGCGTTGATGCTGGACGAGGCCGTCGGCTGGGCCGCGTGGCATGGGGGGCACCCAGGGGTGACCGGCCGGCTTCAGGTTTCGTATCGGCGGCCGTTGAAGCTGGGGGAGCATGTGCGGATCGTGGGACGGGTCGAGAACATCCGGCGGACGCTCGTTTACGTGTCCGCCGTCGTCGAGAACGCCGATGACCGCTCGCGCGTGGCGGACGCCACCGCCACCCTTATGGAAGTTAAGACGGTAGTCGACTCGATCCGTCGCTAGTCACAATTCGTTCCAGTAGAGTGGGCGGTTTCCGATGAGCAGCGCCGATTTGCCCGTTCCCGCCAGGCAGCGCCTCCTCAATTCGCTGCGCAGTGGCCGGGCGCTGCGGTTCGTGGCCGTGGGGCTGCTCGTCCTCGCCGTGGTCATCGTGCTGGCCCTGCTCTACGGAGACCTACCCGAGGTGTTTCGCGGGTTCAACCGCGTACTTCGCGAGTTCTTCCGCCGGAACGCATTTCTGCCGGGCTTCTTCGCTCTCTACGTCGAGGAATCGGGGATTCCTTTGCCGGCGCCCGGCGACGTGTTCGTGATGTACGTCGGCATCCATGTCCCGCACAACCTCGGGGCGTGGATCGCGGCGTGGCTGGGGCTGATTGGAGCGGTTGTGCTCGGGGCGACCAACCTCTTCTTGATCTCGCGCAAGTACGGCCGAAAGCTGGCCCAGAGCTCCTACGCGGAGTACGTGCACTTGAGCCATGAGCGCCTGGTCCGCGCGGAGAAGTGGTTCCGGCGCTACGGTGTGCTGGCCATCATCTTCGGGCGCCACATTCCGGGCTTCCGTATTCCGATCACGGTGGCCGCGGGAGTGTTCGAGGTGCCGTATCGCGTGTTCGCGCCTTCGGTGGCGGTGTCGACGGCGATATGGGCGGGGGTCGTGCTGATCATCGGGATCAACTTCGGACCCAAGCTCGCGGATCTGCTGCGCATCCACTCCTATCTCTATTTCTTGTGGGGCGCGATCGTGCTCAGCCTGGTTTTGAGCGTTTTCGTCCGGCAGCGACTCCGGGCGGCCCGTGGGAAGCCCGACCGGCCGGTAGAATCTCGGAGTTCCTCAGCCGACCCTAGCTAGGGTCGGGATGTTCTCAGCGTCGGGGGCTGGCGCAGTTTGGCAGCGCGCACGGTTCGGGACCGTGAGGCCCCGGGTTCAAATCCCGGGCCCCCGACCAGTTTTGTGAAGTCGAACTCCGGCCCTGCCGACTCCGGAAGCCAGTGGGCCGTCAACGGTTGAATCGCATGC
>DATEHC010000050.1:0-9333 GCA_035279785.1 Candidatus Dormiibacterota bacterium | reverse complement strand
GACGATCACCACTGGACAGGGCGGCGATTCGCAAAGCCGACTTTCCGAACTGGCGCGCGCGAGCGACACGCTAGTCGTATTGATGGCGAAGTCGAACCTGGCCGAGGTGGCCGCGACAGTGGCTCGCGCCGTGGGCGGCGGGATGCCGGCGGCTCTCGTGAGCAGGGCCACGTGGAAGGGGCAGCAATGCGTCAGGGGGCCAGTGGCGGACATCGCTCGCTTGGCTGTTGAAAGGAACCTCGAGCCGCCGGCAACTTTGTTCGTCGGCGAGGTTGTGTATGCGGTGGCGGACAGTGCTCTGGAGCTGGCGGCCACGCTGTGACGCGTCAATTGCCGGCGCTCTACATCGAACGCACGGCGTAGAGGCGCAGCGTCTCGGGTAGGCCCTTGAGCTGGCGCTCGCCCCGATCGACGAATGCGATCTGGGACCCCGCGACCAGATCGCGTACGGTGCCGGAAACCAAAACCTCACCTGGCTCGGCCGTAGCGGAGACCCGTGCCGCCGTGTGGACCGCGATGCCCGCGAGCTTCCCCCCAAGCACCTCACACTCGCCGGTATGAACACCGGCGCGGATGTTCAAGCCCATCTCTGAGCCTTCTTTAACCACCGCATCCGCGCACCGTATCCCGCGCGCCGGCCCATCGAACGAGGCTAGAAAACCGTCGCCCGCAGTGTCGATCTCGTGACCCGAATACATCTGGAGCTGCCTTCGCACCATTGCGTGATGGCGATTCAGCACCTGTCGCCACTCGCGGTCGCCCAGGTTAACCACGAGCTCGGTCGACCCCGCGATGTCGGTGCTGAGTATCGTTGCCAGCACCCGGTCGCTTTCATATGTGTGGCGGGATCCCGTCAGAAACTCTTCGATCTCACCGAGGATCTCATCGGTGTGACCTACCCAGGGCACATGGTCAGCGCCTGCGAACAGCTTTAGCTTCGCCCCCGGGATCTGTGACGCGATGTAGCGGGCTTCGTCCGCCATGACGTCGCCGTCCTCGATGCGATTCATGATCAGAGTCGGCACGTGTATGGCCGGCAGCACAGCTCTGATGTCAGCCTGCGTATTCATTCGCAGCAGGGCGACCGCGGCGGCGGGGCTTGCGGCGCCACGGAAGTACGCCCCGATCCACTCGCGGAAGACGGGATTGCCGACCATGCTCGGAAACACCGTCGTCACGTCTCGAGCCGTACCCCACGTCGCAAGCGTGTCAGCGTATTCGGACTCGCGGTCTTCAGGAGTTGGCGCCCACGGGTAGTCGGTGGCCCAAACGCGCTTCGCGTAAGACCCGAACGTGAGCACGGAGCGCACGCGCTCGGGGTGCGTGGCAGCGAACAGCAGGCACATCGCACCGCCTTCGGATATACCAAGCAGTGCGGCTCGCTCGCTGCCGGCGGCGTCCATCACGGCGCGCAAGTCGTCCATCCTCTCCTCGAGCGTTGGGAGTTCGCTCAGGGCCACCCGGTCGGACAAACCAACGCCCCGTTTGTCGAAGGTGATCAGTCGACTGAACGACGCCAGCCGCTTGAGGAACGCGGACAGGTGGGGCTCGTCCCACTGCAAGTCGATGTTGGACACCCAACCGTGGTTGAGCACCAGGTCGAGTGATCCGTCTCCCACGACCTGATATGCAATGCTCAGGTCGCCGCTACGGGCGTAACTGGTTTGCGGCCGCACGCGCACAGTTTGGACCAACCTTGCCTGAGGGCTCGGCCACCGCGACTAGCCGGTCGCATCCATCCGCACAAGCTGCGAGCCCCCAGCGCGACCGCAGATCACAGAGCCGTAAGTGGCGAAAAGTCCGTCAACATGGGTCCCCAGAGCGAAGACTTCAGCTCTCTTCCGCGCCTGGGCTCCAAGCACCCGGCATAGCTCAGGAGACTCGATCAGGTCTCGCATGGCCAAATCGAGCTCCGCCGTCAGTCGGTGCGGATTCAGCAGCATGCCGGCGCCGTCGACCATCTCGACGTGATTTCCGACCGCGGTCGCGACGACTGCGATCCCGCACGCCATCGCCTCGAGCAGCGCGAGGGAGTGCGCCTCCAGGTGAGATGGGAGAAAGAACGCGTCAGAAGCCCTCAAGATGTCGACCCGCGACCGCTCGTCGAGGATCGCGCCTGTGAACACGACGCGAGGGTCGACATATCTCCGCCTCAAGCGCGCTAGCTCCACGCCGTCACCGACGATGAGGAGGCGGGTCGTGAGTGGAGGTAAGGCAGCGAGAAAAGCGAGCACGAGCTGATCTACGCGCTTTTCTGGATCGACCCGGCCGACGAAGCAAAAAATTCGCTCGGCACCGAAGGCTTCGCGGGCGACGGACGGGCCGGGGCTGTACTTCTCCAGGTCGACCCCGTTCGGTAGGACTGTGATCCTGGATCGAGGAACACCCAGGTCGACCAGGAGATTCCGCTGTTCCGCACCAAGGACGATGATCTGATCGCATTCGGCCAGCGTTCGTGCATACAGGCGGTACACGACCGAGGCGAGCATCGACCATCGCGAGGCAGCCATTGCGAAGGGCACGTGGAAGGTCACCACGATCGGGACGCCCAGCGCATGGCAGAGCCGCGGAATTGCGAAATCAAGCGTCGAAAACGGTGCCGAGAGATGGACGACATCCACCCGCTGTTCCCGGAGGATGCTCTCGAGCCTCCTTCGAGACTGACGGTGCGCGATGACGACGCGGCGTTGAAAGACCGGCGTGCCCATGAGCGAGAAAGACAACCGCCCGTCGTCGAGTGCTTTCTCGTGATGGACGAAGACGATCTCCGCGCCTCGCTTCGCAAGGCCCGCGGTGACGTTGCGGGAGTACGTCCGCAAGCCGTCGCCGATGGTCTCCGAATCGTGACCGAGCCAGCCGATCCTGAGCCTGGTCACAGGCGGGATACTAAAGGCTCCGCTTGACCCCATCCCGAGTTCCGCTGCGCCGGTCGGTCACGAGGTTGTTGGGCGCGGCCGGCAGCATTGGGGTGCTGCGACTCTGGCAGCGCTGGGAACCGATCGAAATGTGGCTCTGGCGCGTGCGGCCGGTCCAGGCCGGTTCGATTCTTCAATTTGGTGTCTCGCCATACCGCGGTCCCTCGACTGCTCTGGCCGACGGCACGTATGTGGCAAAGGGTGTAAGGATCCTGCATCTCCATCTCGACAATCGCCGCGTCGCGGAGCTGACCCGACACACGGACGGGGGCATATGGGCGCTGGCACCGCGTCTCAGCAGCGACCTCGATGCGCTCAGCGAACGTGTCGCCTCCGGGGTCCTGGGCCAGGTCATTGCCATCCGTGGAATCACCGTGCTCGCGCGAATGGCCGGTCGCTTCGGCTTCGAGGTCCGTCCTCTGCCGCGCAATCTCCGCTGGTCTCTGGTCCACAGCCTCGGCGGCCTTGTGATGGCGTCCTACCGATCGGGCGACGGAGACGAGTCGGCGCGTGGCCTGCCCTGGCCGGGTGAGGTCTGGATGAGCGCGACCGCGCTGAAAGCACGGCGCGGTGGGCGAGAAAGTAGCCCACTTAAAGCCTTTCGGCCGGACACATAATTCGCGACATGCCGGATGCCGCTTCGGATGCTTTGCCGGGGCCGCGCCGGCTGACCAAACGAACCAACCTTTCCGAAGAGATCACGAGCTTTCTCGGTCGAGAGACCGAGCTCAGTCAGCTCGAGTCGGAGATAAGCAGGCACCCCATGGTGACGATCACCGGGCCGGGCGGGATGGGGAAGTCGCGCATCGCCCTGCGTCTTGCGGCAAAGCTGCTCGACAAGTTTGCCGAGGGCGTTTGGGTGATCGAGCTCGAAGCCCTCGCCGATCCGGCTCTGGTCCCACACGAGCTTGCGAATCGACTGGGAATCCACGAGGTTGCCGGCGAGGAGCTCATCGAGACCGTGAGCGCGCAGCTCGAATCCTGGTCGTGCCTCCTCGTCCTGGACAACTGCGAGCACCTACCCGAGGCGTGCGCCTTGCTGTGCAACCGGCTGCTCGGAAGCTGCCCTGACCTGAAGATCCTCGCGACGAGCCGTCAACCGGTCGGGGCCCTCAAGGAGCGGGTGTGGCGACTGCCCCCGCTGTCGCTCGCCGAGACAGGTTCGTCCACCGCCGCGCAGAGCGAGGCTGCCCGCCTGTTCATCGAACGGGCCTGGCCCGATCTCGCACCGGGCGAAGTCGGGCCGGACAGGTCGGCCGCGATCGCACAGATCTGCCGCCGCCTCGAGGGAATTCCCCTGGCGATCGAGCTGGCCGCCGCGCGGGCCAAGGTGATGGAGGTCGGGGAGCTGGTGAAAAGGCTCGACGATAGACTCCGTCTGCTCACCGGCGGACGCGGAGCTGTGCCGCGCCACCAGACGATGCGAGCGGCGGTGGACTGGAGCTACCAGCTCCTCGAACCACAAGAACGCACTTTGTTTCGGCGCCTGTCGGTGTTCGCGGGCGGCTTCTCCTTACCTGAGGTCGAGGAGATCTGCGTCGGTGATGGTGTCGCGCCGGAAGAGGTGCTGGACCTGCTGACGCGCCTGCTCGACAAGTCGCTGGTGATGCCGATCGAGGTCGGGGAGCGGCAGAGTCCGATGAGAATGCTGGCGACACTTCAGCAGTACGCGCAGGAACAGCTCGGCGATGAGGGCGAGGTCACCACCTACTCGCGGCGACACGCCGCTTATTTCGTTCGGCTCGCCGAGCAGTCGCGCGACCTGCAGAACAGTCCGGAGTATTCCGGCCGCCTGGATTTTCTGGAGCGCGAACACGACAACCTTCGGGCCGCCCTCGCGACTTGCCAGGGCATCTCGGCCGACCTGAACCTCAGGCTTGCGACGGCGCTGATCGGGTTCTGGGACGCCCGCGGTTACCTCACCGAAGGCGCCGACTGGCTGGACAAGGCGCTCAGCACCTGGCCCGAAGAGACGGCGTTGCGCGCCGACGCGCTTGGCGCGGCGGGCTGGCTGGCGCAGCGGCGCGGCCAGTTCGAGCGAGCGGCGGACTACCTGGCCGACAGCGTCCGCATCGCGTCGGCCGTCGGAGATCGGGTCGTCCAGGCGAGGTCGTTGCGAAACCTGGCGCTGGTAACGGTGCTCACAGGCGGCGTCGACCAGGCAGTGCCGCTGATGACTGAAGCCTTGTCGATCGCCGAGTCGCTCGGCGACCGCGCCGGAACCGCCGGCGCGCTGCTGGTCATGGCGCTGGCCGCCTATTTCCGTGGTGAATTCGGTCAGGCGACCGCCTACGCGGAACAGAGTCTCACGCTGCATAGGGAGCTTGGAGACGAGAAGGTGGCGGCGTTTCTGCTCGCCTGTCTCGCCACGGTCGCCCTCGACCGGAACGACATAGGGTCGGCGCGTGCCAGCCTCATCGAGAGCCTCGAGATCTCACGCCGGCTGCATGAAAGGGTCGACGTGGCTTTCGTGCTCGAGAGCTGCGCCCGCCTCGCGGCGGCAACGGCAGAACCGGCGCGAGGAGTGAGGCTGGGGGCGGCGGCGGCGGCGATCCGGCGTGTCGCCGGGGCTCCGTCCGCCCCCCTGTGGAGTGCGATGGTCGAGGCCACCCTGGCTCCCGCTCGGGCCGGCGCGAGCCAGGAAGCGCCCGCGACCGGCGCTGAGCTAGGCCCCGAGCTGGGCCCCGAACTGGGCTTGGATGAGGCGCTCCGCGAGACTCTCGACTGGCTGGTGTCGATGCGACTGGACGCCGCGCCGCTTCGTGCCGACACCGTTCTGACGAAGCGCGAGCTGGAGATCGCATCACTCATCGGTCGTGGCCTTCGCAACCGCGCCATCGCCGACAGGCTGTTCCTGTCCGTGCGTACGGTCGATGCCCACGTCGAGCACATCCGCGACAAGCTGGACTTCCGTTCACGGGCGCAGATCGCTGCCTGGGCCGTGGCCCACGGTCTGGTGCGCTAGAAACTTAGGTACTCCGTTTAGGCGATTTCGCCGATGGCAGGCGAGCGCCTCGTCCATAGCCTGTATCTCGCGATTGGCTTTGGGCTTTCGAGCCAGAAGGATTCCCAGACCTTCCGCAATCCCCGGCCGAAGCCAATCGCGATCCATCAATAAAGGAGAAGGCGATGTACGCCAGCCGCGAGTCGAACCTTTCGAGACGTGAGCGACAGGTGCTCGATCAGATCCAGTTGGGGCTGACCAACCGGCAGATCGCAACCCGACTCTTCGTCTCGACGAACACCGTGAACAAGCACGTCCGGCAGGTTCTCAGGAAGCTTGCCGTGGGCAACCGCGTGCAGGCCGCGATGCTCGGGCAGAGGATCGCGACATGATCGGCGGGCCGCTGTCCGCACACATCGGCGTGGTCGTGCTGGCGCTGGCCGTCGCTCTGATCAGCCTGGCGGTGGAAATCATGCTCAGGCCGGATCTTGGAACCGGCGCAGGAGAGATCGATGTCTGACCCGACGACGATGAGCCACTTTCCGTTCGCGGGGACCTTCGAGTACGACGCGGGACCCACCACGGTGCCGGCTCCAGGCGAGTTCCCGAACCCAGCGCCGCTCGAGCTGAAGGCGGTCGTGTACTTTCCGGCCGACTCGGCCGGCGCGACCGATCCTTCCCAGATCTCCGAACGGTGGGATGACTACCCGCTGGTCGTGGTGGTGCACGGCAACAGCGGCTCGCTGCTGAGCTATCTGGGCTACAACTACTTGCTCGAGCACCTCGCGCGGAACGGCATGATCTGCGCGTCGATCCACGTCTATCCCGGCGCGGCCGGCGTCTCCAGGGCGCGCGCCCTCTTCAAGCACATCGAGATCCTCAAGACCAAATTTGGTCAGAGCATCGACAACGAGAGGCTCGGAACAATGGGCCACTCGCGCGGCGGCGAGGCCGTGGTAATCGCCTCCAAGCTCAACGTCGACGAGGGTCTCGGGTACGAATTCCGGGCAATCGTGTCGCTCGCCCCCACCGACCAGTACGGCCCCTACTCGCTCTCGGGTGCGTACGCCGTGCCCTACCTGGTGGTGTACGGCGGCCTGGACGGCGACGTCTCCGGAAGCTGGCCGAAGTCGACGGGTTTCAGTCTCTTCGACCGAGCCGACCCTGTCAAATCGATGATCTTCGCGGAGCGGGCATGCCACGACCGCTTCAACACGCAATGGGACTCCAACGACTTCTACTTCGGCCAACTGACCGCCGCGGATCAAGCGCAGGTGCTCAGTGAAGACGCTCATCAGAAGATCGTGAAGGGATACATGAACGCCTTCTACCGATGGCGTCTGCTGGACGACGACGCCATGCGGAATTTCTTCACCGGCGAAGCCATCCCGGATGCCGTCGAGGACGCTGACGGCGGGGCCGTCACCATCGACGTGCAGTACCGCGAGCCTCATGGATTGCTCGTCGACGGATTTGCCAACGGCGACTCGCACACCAACGACCTCGGCGGTACGGTCACCGCGAATCTGACGTCCAGCCCGGCCGAGGGAGACCTCCACGCGCTCGACAGCTTCTCCCCACACGACCACACCGGTGGTGAGCTGGTATGGAATGCGACCAATCATTCCTACACCACCGCGCTGCCGCCCGTCGACGACGACGTCCATCGGTACCGGATGCTTTCCTTCCGCATGACACAGCGCTACAACAGCGCTTCCAATCCGCCCGGAGCCGACCAGGACTTTCGCGTGACGCTTACCGACGTGCACGGTAGGAGCCACCGCGTCGATGCCGCTCACTACGCCAAGCTCGACTACCCGTTCGTCCGCGGCTACACGAGTCTGATCAAGTCGTCCCTGAAGACCGTGCGCATACCGCTCCGAGCTTTCAAGAGCGAAAACCACGGTCAGCACAGCGTCGACCTCAAGGAGATCGTGTCGCTCTCGTTCGATTTCGGGGTCAAACCGACCGGGGACGTCGAGGTGACCGACATCGAATTCGTGCCCGACGCGAAGGAGGCCTGAGACATGGCGGATCACGCACCACGACCAACCACGCTCGACTCGTACGACCTGGAGGAGGTCGAGGTCTCCTTCGATGAGCGCAAGCCGCCGGTTCGGGCGACGCGGATCACGATCCACGGGAAGAACATCTTTCTGCGGGCGCTCGAACCGGTCGTGCGCGTGGGCGACGTAGAGGTGCTCTACCCGCGCATTCAATCGGACGAGCAGACGATCGTCGGCTACCTGACCAGAACTCCTCCGGAGGGTGCCCGCATCGAGCTGGCGTACCGGGGACAGGAATCGGTTGCCGCCGCCGAAGCGTTCACGATCAAGAAGCTGCGGCCTCGCTAAATCGGGGTCGACTGGGAATTCGGCTGGTCTGACGCCAAACAGTTCCGATCAGGTCGGAATTGGACCGTTTGGGCGTCAGACGTCCCCGGGCCGGTCCGCATCCGCTCGGTAATTCCACCGATTTCCGGCTGCACGTTCGCCGCCTAACCTCGTCGCATGGCCGAACAGTCACCTTCGCCGGTATTCCTCGATCACGTGAATGAGCTGTCGCCCCTGGCGTTGGCGCGGATCGCCGGCGGCCTTTACCTGGTCAACATCCTGGCCGGCGCTTTCGCCATCGGTTATGTGCCGTCGGCCCTCGGGACGGATCCGCACTCCAACGAGACGCTGTTTCGCGCGGGCCTGGCCGCTCATGTAGCTGTGACCGCCACGAACGTCCCGCTCGCCTTGATCTTCTGGGACCTGTTCAAGATCGTGAACCGCCGGGCGGCATTGCTCGTGGTTCTCTTCACCGCGGTGGCGACCGCGATCGAGGCGTCCGCCATCGTCGCCCAATTCTCGGCGGCGCATCCATTCGACGTCCAGGCGGCCGGCTACAACGTCAGCGTCGTCTTCTTCGGCGGCTACTGCCTGGCGATCGGCTATCTGATCTACCGATCGACTTTCATGCCGCGCGCCATCGGTGTGTTGATGGCGGTCGACGGCCTTGCGTACATCTCCAACAGCTTCATCACGATCCTGGCGCCAGGATTCGCGGCGCACCTCGTCCCCTACATCCAGCTGCCCACGCTGCTCGGCGAAGGGTCGCTGACGCTGTGGTTCCTAATCTTCGGCATCAACACCGCGCGCTGGGAGCGCGTGAACCAGGAGAGAAGGTGATGACTGTTGCCAAGGCTCGAATCATCGGCGTCGTCTATCTCGCCTACTTCCTGACCGCCGTGGGCGGCGCGCTGATCGCGCCAGGAACTGGCCCGGGGGGCCCTCCCACCGATGCGGCCGCGAACGCGAACAACATCGTCACCCACCAGACCGCCTACGAGCTTGGCGTCGCGGTGGGTGTCATCTCGACGGTCATCTACGTCGCCTTGACGGCGCTGTTCTACGTCCTGCTGCGCCCGGTGAACCGCACGATTGCGCTCGTGATGGCGTTCATCAACCTCGTGGCCATGTCCGTGGTCGC
>DATEHC010000049.1:0-12949 GCA_035279785.1 Candidatus Dormiibacterota bacterium | reverse complement strand
CCGAGCGTGGGAAACGCGGGCCCGTGCCGGTAGCGAAGGCGCGCCTCGTCCAGCCAGTAGACGAGGTCGCTCGTCCGCTCCGGAACCGAGCCGAGAAGCAGGACGACGTCGCCGGTCGACATCTCCTCCTGGAGTTCCATCGCCTACAGGTTACTGATGGCACGTCGCATACTCGATGCCGTGGAGAACGTCCAGGTCGCGTGCGACAACTGCGGGACGCAGCTCATCCCGAACGCCGCCTACTGCGAGAAGTGCGGCGCCCGCACCCGTCGCGCACGCCGGCTGGTGCGCCTTTCCATCCGCATCGAGCTGGTCTTCTTCCTGGCGGTCGTCCTGCTGGTGGCCGGTTTTGTCTGGGTCTACGCCGTCCAGAAGTAGTTAGCGGCGGTAGATCGCGCGGCCTTCGACTTCGTCCTTGTTGAGCCGCTTGTTGAGGTGCAGCCCCTCCAGGACGAACTCGATGACCGAAGCCCTGACCTCCGGTCGGTCCGGCAGCGACAGCCGTTTCAAGGCGGTCGCGATCTCCGGAACCTCGCCGATCGCTCGCGTGTAAGCGCGGGCCGGAATTCCTTCGCCGACCTCGAGCATCCCCCCGTCCTCGAACCGCGAGACAACCCCCTCGAACTGCGACGCCGAGAAATGCCGGCTGAAGACCGAGCTGATGGCCCCGCGCTCGAGTCGCGCCAGGACCTGTTCCTCCTTGCCTTCGTCGAGGGCTTCGATCTCGACGCGTCCTGACGTCGATGACGTAAGGAAGGCGAGGTCGGTGATGCGCGGAACCGCGAGCGTCTCACCGAGCCGCGCGGCCCTGCGCACGGAGTTCGACGCCAGGTTCTCGACGTTGGCGATGGACATGCGCACCGACACGCCGGACGACTGCGAGATGTGCGGACTCCGGCGCGCGAGGTGCGTGAGCTCGGCGACGATCTCTTTCATAAAGGACGGAAAGATCAGCTCGAAGTCTTCGGGCACCGGATGCCGCTCGGACTCCATGATCTGCATCTCCTCGCCGATGCTCAGCGGGTAGTGCGTGCGCACCTGCGATCCGAAGCGGTCCTTCAGCGGTGTGATGATGCGTCCGCGCGACGTGTAGTCCTCGGGGTTCGCGCTTGCGATGACGAAGAGGTCGAGCGGCAATCGCACCCGGTAGCCGCGGATCTGCACGTCCTTCTCTTCCATGATGTTCAGCAGTCCGACCTGGATGCGCTCGGCGAGGTCGGGGAGCTCGTTGATGCCGAAGATGCCGCGGTTGGTGCGCGGCAGAAGGCCGTAGTGGATCGTCAGCTCGTCGGCGAGGTAACGGCCTTCGGCGACCTTGATGGGGTCGACCTCACCGATGAGGTCCGCGATCGAGATGTCCGGCGTCGCGAGCTTCTCGCCGTAGCGGTGCTCGCGACCGATCCAGGTGACCTCGACCTCGTCTCCCTGCTTCTCCACGAGGTCGCGGCAACGCTTGCAGATCGGATCGAATGGGTGGTCGTTGATCTCGCAGCCCGCGATGACTGGGACGGTCTCGTCGAGCAGGCTGACGAGCGAGCGCATGATGCGGCTCTTGGCTTGCCCGCGCTCACCGAGGAGGATGACGTCGTGACCGGAGATGATGGCGTTCGATAGTTGGGGAAGTACGGTCTCGTCGTAGCCGACGATCCCCGGCAGCAGCGTCTCGCCGGCGCGCAGGCGCGTCAGCAGGTTGCGCCGCATCTCCTGTTTGACCGACTCGCGCACGTGCCCGCTCGCGCGTAACTGACCGATGTTGCGCGGCTCGCCCGAGGTCACCCTTGCACTATAGACAAGGGTTCGGCCGCTCTCGCACCGCGTAAGCAAACACTCAACGCAGGATCGCCTGCGCGACGCAGTTATATTGACCGGGCGCCTTGACTGTTTCGATTCGCGATCGCTACGAGGCTGCGCACGACGAGGGCAGACCGCTTCTCGGCGGCCACCGCGGCAACCCGGCGGAGCATCCCGAGAACACCATGCGGTCCTTCCGCTCCGCCATCGCCGTCGGCTGCGACCTCATCGAGTGCGACGTGCACCTTTCCGCGGATGGAAGGCTCGTCGTCATCCACGACCACACGCTCGACCGGACCACCAACGGCAGCGGCCTGGTCCATGACCTGACGGCGGCCGAGCTTCGCAAGCTCGACGCCGGCGACGGCGAGAAGATCCCCCTGCTCCAGGAGGTGATCGAGCTTGCCATCGGCAAGGTCGGCCTCGTCATCGAGCTCAAGAACCTTCCACCGCTCTATCCCGGGCTCGAAGAGAAGCTGATCAACATGCTCCGCCAGCTCGGCGCCATCCACGAGTGCGCGGTCATCTCGTTCAACCACGCGGCCATCCACGACCTGCGCAAGGTCGAGCCCGCGCTCCAGCTGGGGATCCTCGAGGGCGCGCGGCCGCTGCATCCCGCCGCGATGCTGCGGGAGACGGGCGCCGACGTTTACTCGCCCCACTGGGGCGCGGCGGATCCGCAAGTCGTGAAGGACGTGCACGCGGCGGGCGGCGCAGTCGCGGTGTGGCCGGTCGACGACGATGCCGCGATCGCGTGGTGCAAGTACACCAGGCCGGACTCGGTCTTCAGCAACCGTCCGAAAGAGGTCGGCGCGGCCCTTCGTTCGTAGCCGTCGTTACAGCCTGCTCGGGCCGGGCGTTGCGTCAAATACCGTGCGCGCACATACCATGAACCGGCCGTGGAAGCCGACCGGCCGGCCTTCGAGGACCTCTACCGCGACTACCTGGGGCGGATCTACGCCTATGTCCGCGCCCAGGTGGGCTCGGCCGCCGACGCCGAGGACGTCACCGCCCAGGTGTTCATGAACGCCTACCAGGCATACGCGCGCTTCGAGACGCGCAACAGCACGCCGGCGGCGTGGCTCTTTCGCATCGCGCGCAACGCGACCCTCGACCATTTCCGCGCGGGCAACCGGCGCGAGCGCCTTCGTCGCACGATCGAGCATCAACCCCAGGCCGAGGAGGACCCCGCCGCGACCGCCGAGGAGCGCATCCAGTACCGGGCGCTGCTGGCGCGGGTGACCGAGCTGCCCGAACGCCAGCGCGACGCGATCTCGCTTCGCCACTCGGGCTTGAGCTTCGACGAGGTTGGGGCATTGCTCGGCTGCAGCGAGGACGCGGCCAAGATGCTGTACCACCGGGCACTGAAGGCGCTGCGCGAAGCCGTGCACAAGGAGCAGGTGTGAGCGACGGAATCAACAACGGGGTAGGGCAAGGCGGCGAGGAGCTCGAGCTGCAGGCGTTGGAGCGCCAGCTCGACGACGCGTTCCAGACGACGCGGCCGCGTCCCGCTTTCGAGGATGAGCTCTGGCTGCGGGTCCAGTCCAGCCGCCCGGCTCCGAGCCGGCTGCGCGACGCCCTCGCTGCGTTCTGGAACGGCGTCCGCGAGGTGCCGGCGGTGCCCGCGACGGCGACCGCGCTGGTGCTGATCGTCGCCGTCGGCGTCGGCATCTTCACGCTCGGCGGGCTCGGCCGCGGCGGCGGTGGAACTGCCGCGACCTCATCGCTCGACCACGGCGCGGCGCCGCAAGCGGGGCAGTACTCCTCGGGCGGCTTCGGCAAGGTCCCCGCGCCGCCCTTCACGAGCTCGCCGAAGGCACTTAATCCCACCGCCAACGCATCCTCCCCCCAGGGCACCGAGTTCAGCGGCCCGGTGCAGCCGACGTGGACCGGTTCCTTCGACCTCCACATCACGACCGCGCCCGTGTTCCGCTACGGCGAGCCATCGCCGACTGACGCCGACGCGTTCGCGAGCGGGCTCGGCGCCGTACTGCGCGGCCGTCCGTCGGGCTTCCTCGGCATGTACGCGGCGGCGGACTACACGCTCAAGGTGCGGGGCACTGTCGCGTCGCCGCCCTCGAGCCCGGCGTACTTCCTCTTCTCGGGCCTCAACCTTCCGCCGGGCGACGCCGCGGGTGGCCCGCAAGCCGCGGCCGACGTTTTCCTCGCGCAGCACAGCCTGCAGCCACAGTGGCCGAACACCGTGGAGGTCGATGCATCGAACGATCCGCTCAAGGTCGTCTATGAGCGCCAGTTCGAGGTGCCCGGTTACGGGCCCGCGTACCTCGTCGACTCCAACGCCGCGCGCTACGGACTCGAGGTAGACATCACGAGCAATCGCGTGGTGCTCGCTTCCGGCGTGCTGCCGGTGAGCATGGACATCGCCAACTACAACGTGATCAGCTCGGCCGACGCGATCCGCGTCGCGACCGCCTCTTCGCCGCCGGCCAGCCCGGCCGTCCCCGTTGCGAAGCTCGACCACGCGGAGCTCGTCTACGTGCTCGTGCCCGCGGGTGATCACAGCTTTTACGAGCCCGCCTTCCTCTTCACCGGCACGGTGCAGTCCGGCGGCCAGTCGTATACCAAACATGTGCTGGTCTCCGCAGTCGACCCCTCGCAGCGCACGCGCTGACGCAGGTCCTCACGGTCGGACACTCGACCAGGTCCCTCGAAGACCTCGTCGATCTGCTGCGACATCACGGTGTCGAGCTGCTGATCGACGTGCGCGCCGGGCCGGCGTCGCGCCGAATGCCGCATTTCGCCAAAGCTGCGCTCGAGCGCTCGCTGCCCGAACGCGGCATTGCGTACCGTCACATGCCCGAGCTCGGCGGGCTGCGCAAGCCAAAACGCGATTCGACCAACTTGGGATGGCGCAACGTTTCATTCCGCGGCTATGCCGACTACATGCAAACCGATCACTTCTGGGACGCCATCGCCGGCCTCGAGCACCTGGCCGCCACGCAGCGGGTCGCGATCATGTGTGCGGAGGCGGTCCCCTGGCGGTGCCACCGCTCTCTCATCGCCGACGCGCTGTTGGTGCGCGGCGTCGAGGTGAGGCACATCACGGGACCGGGCGAGCCGGACAGCCACAAGCTGACATCCTTCGCTTTCGTCGAGCGCGATAGGATCAGCTACCCCACGCCCGATACACTTCCGCTTTAAAGGGGATGGGCAAGAAGCAGGTCCGGACGCAGATGCGGAGGATCCAGCCGAAGCCGGCTGCATCCAACGCGCAGGGGGCGACCCGCAAGCAGCGCGAACGCTTCGTGCAGGCGGGCGGAATGCTCCAGGGCTACGCGCCCGACCAGGTGGTGCGCTGGGGCTACATCGCTGCCGGGGTCGCGGTTCTGTGCTTGCTGATCATCGCCGCGTTTCTGGTCTTCCTCCCCGCGATCTACGGATGGCCCGACGCGGTCGCCGGCGCCGTCGCGTGGGTCTTCCCGATCGCCCTGCTCGCCAGCTTTGTCGGCCCGGGCTTCCGCCTCGCGCTCAGGGATCGCAAGGCCGAGCCGAAGATCGTCCAGGGACAGCTCGTGGGCGCGAGCTCCGTGAGCACGTCGATGGGCCTTGGGATGCTCATGGTCCAGACGCGGGGCGGCAGCGAGCAGTTCCTCGTCCCACCCGCGCGACTCAAGCAGGTGCCTGGCAACCAGGTCAACGTCGTCTTGACCGTCACGCCCAACCTGCACCACGTCAAGTCGGTCGGTGTGATGGGTCAGCGGATGGTCGGTCGGGTCGAGCCGCCCGTGCCGCCGGTGATGCGCCGGCTGCAGCTGATACCGCTGCTGACACCCGTCGCCCTTGCCCTGGCCGCGGTCGTCGGCGACGATGCCGTCGCGCTCAGCCCCATCTCACAGCCTGCGCTGCACGCGGTGCTGGCGGTGCTCGCCGGAGCCATTCTCGCCGGCGGCGTCTACGGAATCTCGTTCCTCATGCAGAGGCGCTGGATGGCGGAAGTCCAGGCTCTGGTTCCGAAGACCTGACCGGAGTCGATTCCTTCTCCAGGTCCGTAGTCGGCGGGATGAGCTTTCGCCGCTGCGGGTAGGTCGCGATCAGGAGCAGGCTGAACGCCAGCCCAAAGATCACGGGGCCGATGTGGAAGGGCGCCCGCCAAAGGAAGTAGGCGCCGCCCTCGAACGCGAGCACCACGAAGCCGTACAGGATGCCCGCCCTGACCCAGCCGACGTTTGCCGCGGGGTTGACCGCCGCCGCCATCAGCCCGATCCCGAGCACCGCGCCCGCGGCTGACGTGTGGGTTCCAACCTCCTGGTCGAGGGGCAGGAGGGACGTGGGGACCAGGGAGGCGGCCGCGCCGCCGACCAGCCCCATGCCCATGAGCAGCATGCCGACCGTGAGGATCGTCCTTCTCATCAGCCGGCACTGTATATGGCCGGACCACATTTCGTATCCGGTACCTGATCTCGCCCGTTTGGTGTGGCAATGAGGAGCTTTGCGTTGGCGGTCGTGGCGGTCCTGCTGGCGGCCTGCGGCACCACGGGCTCGAGCGCGGCGTCCTCAGCCCGACGCGAGTCCCCATCGCCGACGCGCGCAGCGTCGCCCACTTTGTATGTCCCGACCTCGACCACGTTCACGCTCAAGGTGCTGACGACGTCGCCTCCGGCGAACGGGCCGGGCGAGCTCGCCACAGTCTCGTGCAGCGGCGCCATCGGCGCCTCCGACCCCGTTGCCATCGTCCAGCTCCACACCACAGGGCTGGTGATGCGTGACTACGCCGACCCGGCGCACCCGCGGACGGTCTGCGAGTTCCGGGGCATGACATATGTGCCCGTGCTCGACGCCCGTCATGTGCTGCTCAGCGCGCCCGACTACTACTACGCCGTACTTCAGGTCCCGGAGATGGCCGCGACGTGGTTTCAGCTGCCACCCGCCAACAACCCAACGCTGATCGGCATCTCGCCGAACCTGGACCAGATCGCGTACCTGGACCAGGACGTCGCGGACGGCACCGACAAGGTGCACCTTGTCGACACCGGGGGTGACCATGTGATCGCCTCGGCGCCGAACCCGCATGGTGGAAGGTGCGGGAGCGCCGACGACTCCAAGGCCGGCGACTACCAGCACTTTGGCGGAGCGTTCTACGTGCTGGATCAGCCCTTTCGCAATCTCAACAGCCTGTTCGTCCTCGACAACGGTCTTGTCAAGCTGAGCCTGATACCAACTCCCCAGTGGGAGACAGGAGCTCAGCCGGAGTTCCCGGTGTGGTCGCCTACGAGTGAGACGCTGTACTACCGCCAGGGCGGAGACGTCTGGCGGTGGGCCGCCGCGGGCGGTGCGCAGAAATTCCTTCCGGGGGTCTCCTGGTACTACCCGACCGTCTCCGCCGATGGGGCGCACCTGGCTTATTCGGTGGTCCGCCCGGACGGGCTGCACAACGTCTACCTGGTCGATCTCGCCCACGGGGGCAGCCCGCAGCTGATCGGCAAAGGTGCCCGCAATCTGCCGGTCTTCCTGAACAGCAGCCAGCTCTGGTATCGCTCCGAGGGCCAGGGCATCTGCGGTCCGGGCGGCGATCAACCGCTGGTGTATGACGTCACCGACGGGTCAGAGGCTCCGAGCATCGTCGATGGAGTGCTTTCGGTGTGGCCCTCGACGAGCTCGAACTTCTAGCTCCTGCCCTAGACTCGGATCGATGGCAGAGGAAGTCCACATCACCCCCGAGGGCCTGGCCGCGGTCGAGAAGGAGCACGACGAGCTGACCACTGTCAAGCGGCCCTCGATCGTCGCCAAGATCAAGGCCGCCCGCGAGCTCGGCGACCTGTCGGAAAACTTCGAGTACCACGCCGCCAAGAACGAGCAGGGAATGATGGAAGCGCGCATCCGCGAGCTCGAGGCGATCATCAAGAACCACGTGCTGATCGAGACCAGGGCACAGCGCGGCGTCGTCGACATGGGCAGCACGGTGCGGTTTGCCGAAGACGGCGCGGACGAGGAGAGCTACCGGATCGTCGGCCCGGCCGAGGCGGACCCGAAGGCGGGTCGGGTGAGCTACGAGTCGGCGCTGGGCAAGGCGCTGATCGGCCACCGCGTCGGCGACGAGGTCGACATCAAGACACCCGGCGGCGTTTATAGCGTGCGCATCACCGCGATTGAGTAGACCGGTCGCGGCCGCCAGCGCTCTCAGCGATGTCCGCCGGTGGATGCTCGACCGTCATCTCTCGGCCGCGTACATCACCAACCCGACGTCGATCGCATACCTCACGGGATTCACGGCGAATCCTCACGAGCGCTTGATGGCGTTGGCCGTGCGCGCGCGCGACGCCGTGCTGATCGTCCCGCAACTGGAGCACGAGAAAGCCACCAAACGCGCGTCCGAGGTCACGGTCGTCGGATGGCGAGACGGCGAGGACGCGTACGCGCTGGTGGATGACGCGCTGGCAGGTCTCAGCGAGATCGGGGTGGAGAAAGAGCACATCACGCTCCAGGCCGCGGAGACCATCACCTCGCGCACCGGCGCGAGCGAGCTGGTCGACATCGGACGCGAGATCCGTCGCCTGAGGCTCATCAAACGTGAGGACGAGATCGCAAGGCTCGCGAAGGCGGCATCGATCACCGACGCCGCGGGTGATGAGGTTTTCGCCAAGCTGCGCGCCGGAATGTCGGAGATGGATGTCTCGCTGCTCATCGGGTCGGCGATCGGCGACCGCGGCGGGACGCTCTCGTTTCCCAGCCTCGTGCAGTCCGGACCGAACTCGGCGATGCCTCATCTTTCGCCGTCGGGCCGCAAGCTCGCGAAAGGTGACTTCGTCCTCCTCGATTTCGGGGGAACGTTCGACGGCTACAAGGCCGACACCTCGAGGATGGCGGTGATCGGCGAGCCAAGCCAGAGGCACCGCGAGATCCACGACGCGGTCCTGCGCGCCAACCAGGCGGCCATCGCCGCGGTGCGGCCGGGCGTGACCACCGGTGACGTCGACGCGGCAGCGCGCAAGGTGATCGACGCCGCGGGTTACGGCCCGCAGTTCTTTCACCGCGTCGGCCATGGCCTCGGTCTCGAGGAGCATGAGGACCCGTCCCTCGACCCGGGCTCGACGACGGTGCTCGAGGCCGGCATGGTCTTCACAATCGAGCCCGGCGTCTACGTGGAGGGATTTGGCGGCGTGCGCATCGAGGACGATGTCGTCGTAGAGGAGGATGGATGCCGCGTGCTGACGTCGGCGGATCGCGCGCTCAAGGTCGTCTGAAAGAGACGGGCATGCTCGCGCCGGGGATGCGACGCACCGAGCAGCGCAGCATGGTGTACAACGCGGTCGTGCGGCTCGGCGGCCACTGCACCGCCGAGGAGATCACGGCCGAGCTTCATCAGACCAAGCCCGGGTTCCCGCGCAGCACTGTTTACCGCGCGCTCGAGGCCCTCACCGCGTCGGGTTCGGTTTACGCGGTGCACCTCGGCGAGGGTCCGACCTATTACGAGCTCGCTTCAGGCGACCATCACCACGCGGTATGCCAGGTCTGCGGAGGCGTGATGCACATCCAGGAGGAGCTGGTCAGTGCGCTCGAAGACCACCTCGAGCGCGGGCACGGCTTCAAGCCGGTCAGAACCGAGGTCCTTGTGGTCGGAGTCTGCGACGATTGCTCGCGCAATCCCGTCCGCCTGGGGACCCCATCGCGCAGGGATGGGGCCACCCGGCGAATGATCGACTCGCACCACCGCCACTAAGGAGACGCTCGATGGAACCAAAGATCGTGGGCACGACGATGCCCGTGCTCGAGCTCAACATGCAGCCCAACGACAAGGTATTCGCCGAATCCGGCGAGCTCTCGTGGATGTCGATGTCCATCCAGATGCAAACCGGCACCTCCGTCGGCGGCCAGCAGGGCGGGTTCATGGGTGCGCTCGGCCGCGCCATCGCCGGCGGCACCCTGTTCATGACGGAGTACACGGCGGTCGGCGGACCTGGCCTGCTCGCGTTCGCCGCCAAGCTGCCTGGGCAGATCATCCCGCTGGACATCGCGCCCGGCCAGGGCTACATGCTTCACCGCCACGGCTTTCTTTGCGCCACCCTCGGCGTCCAGTTCTCGATCGGATTCCAGCAGCGCCTCGGCGCCGGCGTGTTCGGCGGCACGGGCTTTCGCCTGCAGCGGCTGACCGGACAGGGGCAGGCATGGGCGGCGTTGAACGGCGAGGTCGTCGTCTATGACCTGCAGCCAGGCAACACTTTGCGCGTGCATCCAAGCCAGGTCGGCATGTTCCAGGACACGGTTCAGTTCAACGTCGTGACGGTGCCGGGGATCCAGAACATGTTCTTCGGTGGCTCGGGTCTCTTTCTTGCCGCGCTGACCGGGCCGGGAAGGGTGTGGCTGCAGTCGATGAGCATGCAGCACCTTGCCCACGCGATCCAGGAGTACCTACCCAAGCCAGGCTAGTTCGAAGGAGGACACGCAATGCCCAAGTACCTGTCCATGGGCTCGTACACAGTCGATGGCATCAAAGGCGTTCTCAAGGAGGGCGGCACCGGCCGTCGGAAGGCAGTTCAGGCGGCGATCGAAGCGCTGGGCGGAAAGATGGAGGCTTACTACTTCGCGTTCGGCGACAGCGACGTGGTCGTGATCTCCGACGTGCCCGACAACATCACGGCCGCGGCGCTCGCGATCGGCATCGGCTCGACCGGGACGGTCAGCCTGAAGACGACTGTCCTGCTGACTCCCGAAGAGCTGGACGAAGCCACGAAGAAGACGGTCTCGTTTCGCGCCGCCGGCCGCTAAGCGCCGGACCGTGCCCGACCGCTGGCTGACGTTCGACTGCTTCGGCACCCTCCGCCGGGCGCGCGCAGGGCGCACAGATGGATAAATGGCTCACGTTCGATTGCTTTGGAACTTTGATCGATTGGCGCCACGGCATCGAGACCACCGGCGAGCTCCTCTTCCCAGGACGTGGGGCGGAGTTCCTCGATGCCTACATCGCACTCGAGGCTGAGGTCGAGAGCGAGGGCTCGTTCAAGCGCTATCGCGCCGTTCTCACCGAGACGACACGCCGGGCTGCGCGGCAGCTCGAATTTGAGCTGAAGCCCGACGACGCCACCGCGCTCGTTTCGACGATTCCTTACTGGCCGCCGTTCGACGACGTGGGGCCGGCACTCGCCGACCTGCGCAAGAGCGGCTGGAAGTTTGCCCTCCTGACCAACTGCGACCGCGACATCATTGCGCTCACGCAGCGACGCCTTCCGGCGGCGTTCGATGCCGTCGTCACTGCCGAAGACGTGTCGGCGTACAAGCCGAACCCGGCTCACTTCCGGCTGTTCCAGTCCACGTTCGGCTCCTCCGCGAGCGCGTGGATCCATGTCGCCCAGAGCTACTTCCACGACATCAGGCCGACGCATGACCTGGGCATCAACCGTATCTGGGTCAATCGCCAGCACCAGCCAGACGACCCATCGCTGGCGGAGGCTGTGATCGACGGGCTCTCGCAGCTGCCGAATGCGGTGGGAGAGCTGGCCCGAGTCTAGGCGAAGTCCGCCAGGTCGATCGTCGCGCGGTAGACGCGGCGCGCCGGGCCGGACTGCACCAGGTCGCCGCTTTCCTCGCGTCGCACCGCGAGCTCGCCCCCCGGCATCACGACCGTGACGTGTGAATCGACCAGGTCGCGGCGCATGCAGGCGGCCGCGACCGCGCTCGCGCTCGTGCCCGACGCCAGCGTGTAGCCGGCGCCCCGCTCCCAGATCTCGGCCCGCAGGTGCGCGCGATCGACCGCCTCGCACAGCTGCACGTTGGTGCGCTCGGGAAAAGCCGGGTGGACTTCGAGGTGCGGCCCCAGTTCCAGGCAGCGCTGCTTGGTCACAGGCTGGCCGAAGACGACACAGTGTGGGTTGCCGACGGACACCAGCACCGCCTCGACCCTGCCCGCCGGCGTGTCCAGGTCGACGTGGTCCGGCTCGCCCTCGAACATCGCCGGAAGGTCGGCGGCGCGAAAAGACGCCCGCCCTATGTCCAGCTCGCTGAGGACCTCGCCACCGCGCTGCGCAAGGATGCGCACGGCGTTCGAACGGTCGACCGTGTGGAGCTCGAAGCGCTCGCCCGTGCCGTGCTCCAGGACGGCGTGGGCGGCGGTGATCCGCAGCCCGTTGCCGCTCTTCTGGGCCTCGGAGCGGTCGGGGTTGAAGATCCGGACGCTCATGGCCTTCCGGTCGAATGCCAGGAGGCCGTCCGAGCCCAGGCCGCGGTGCCGGTCGCACAGCGTCGGAAGCAGCGCAACGAGGTCTTCCAGCGGAGCAGGCAAGTCGACGATGAGGTAGTCGTTGCCAAGGGCCTGGTACTTCCACAGCTCCACTTGCGACACTGTCGCAAATTGTCAGGAATTGACGGGCCTTCCTGTTTGTTACCTACAATTGAGCGTCGATGCGGGACCTCACATGGCCTGCCCAGCGTCTGACCCACATCCCGGCCTGCTTCTGTAGCTAGCGGTCGTCTGCTCGCGACCTCGACAGGCCGCGCCCATTCGATCGATTCGTTCTCCCGAAAACCCAATCGACCATTTCGGTCATTTCGTATCTATCTGGAGGAGTTGGATTTGAGCTCACAGACACAAACCAAGGCACTGGTAAGCACGGACTGGATCGCGGAGCACGCGAAGGATGCGGGCCTGCGCGTCGTCGAGGTCGACGTCGACCCGACCAACTACGAGAAGGGCCATATCGAGGGCGCGGTCGGCTGGAACTGGAAGAAGGACCTCCAGGACCAGGTCGCGCGCGACATCGCACCGAAGGAAGCGCTGGCCGAGCTGCTCGGCCGCAGCGGCATCGCGCCCGACACGACGATCGTCCTCTACGGCGACAACAACAACTGGTTCGCGGCCTACGCCTACTGGGCGCTGAAGTACTACGGCCACGACAAGGTGCAGCTGGTCGACGGTGGGCGCGTGAAGTGGGAGAAGGAAGGGCGCGAGTACTCGACCGACGTCCCCAGCTACCCCGCCTCGGCGTATCACTTCAAGAGCTCTCCCAACGAGAGCATCCGCGCGTACCGCGAGCATGTCCTGAGCAAGATTGGCAAGGCGGCGCTCGTCGACGTCCGCTCACCGAAGGAGTTCTCGGGTGAGCTGCTTGCGCCGGAGAACCTTCCCCAGGAAGGCGCGCAGCGAGGTGGCCACATCCCGACCGCCGCGAGCATTCCCTGGGCGACCGCTGTCAACGCCGAGGACGGC
>DATEHC010000048.1:0-24676 GCA_035279785.1 Candidatus Dormiibacterota bacterium | reverse complement strand
CGGCGGCCTGCGACTTCCGCGCTGAAACTGGACGGGCCATTCCACGGCGACGCCCTGCTCGGCCGCGGCGTGCAGGGTCCACGCCGGGTCGTACAGATGAGCCCTGCCCAGCGCGCACATGTCGGCGCGGCCGGCCAGGATGATCGTGTTCACGTCGTCGTAGCTGCTGATCGCGCCCACCGCGATCGTCTTGACGCCGGCCTGGTTGCGGATCCTGTCCGAGTAGGGCGTCTGGTAGCTGCGGCCGAAGCTCGGCTGCTCCTCGGACACGGTCTGCCCGGTGGAGACGTCGATGGCGTCGGCGCCGTGCCCCACGAACGCCCGCGCCACCAGGACGGACTCCTCGGCGCTGAGCCCGCCGTCGTACCAGTCCGTGGCCGAGAGGCGCACGGTCATCGGCCTTTCGGCCGGCCACTCGGCGCGAACCGCGTCGAACACCTCGAGGGGAAATCGCAGCCGATTTGACAGGCTGCCGCCGTACTCGTCGCTTCGCCGGTTGGTCAGCGGCGAGATGAAGCTCGCCAGCAGGTATCCGTGTGCGCAGTGCAGCTCGAGCAGGTCGAAGCCCGCGCGCGCGCCCATCCGGGCGGACTCCACGAACTGCTCGCGCACCGCGGCCATGTCCTCGCGGGTCATCTCGCGCGGGACCTGGCTCGCAGATATATAAGGAAGAGGGGAAGGCGCGATCAGGGCCCAGTTCCCGGAGTCGAGCGGCTCGTCCATGCCCTCCCACATGAGCCTGGTCGAGCCCTTGCGCCCCGAGTGCCCCAGCTGCAGGCCGATCTTCGCCGGCGTCTGGGTGTGCACGAAGTCCGCGAGGCGCGTGAACGCCGCCTCGTGCTCCGGCGCGTACATGCCGGCGCAACCGGGCGAGATACGCCCCTCCGGTGACACGCACACCATCTCGGTCATCACGAGCGCGGCGCCGCCCAGCGCCTTGCTGCCGAGATGCACGAGGTGGAACTCGCCGATCAGCCCGTCCTCGGCGCTGTACATGTCCATGGCCGACACGATCACGCGATTGGGCAGCTCGAGGTCGCGCAGCCGGATCGGCACGAACATCGGCGGCACCGCGGCGCCGTTGGGGCGAAACCACTGCACGACACGCTCGACGAACTCCGGGTCGCGCAGCTGGAGGTTCGAGTAGGTGATGCGGCGGCTTCGCGTCAGCAGGTTGAAGGCGAACTGGGGCGGGTCCTGGTGCGCGTACTGGCCGATGTTCTCGAACCACTCGAGGCTTGCCTGCGCCGCGCGCTGCGCACTCTCGACCACCGGCCGGCGTTCGGCTTCATAGGCGGCGAGCGCGGCGTCGACGGTCGGATTCTCATGCAGACACGCGGCCAGCGCGAGGGCGTCCTCCATTGCCAGCTTTGTGCCCGAGCCGATGGAGAAGTGCGCGGTGTGCGCGGCGTCGCCGATCAACACCAGGTTGCCGTCCCGCCAGTTGCGAGTGCGAACGGTGGGGAAGCGGATCCACCGGCTGTTGTTGCCGATGAGCTGCGCGCCACGGAGGTCGTCGCGGAAGATCTCAGCGCAGAACTCGATGCCGGCCTCATCGTTCTCGCCGGGCTTCCAGGAACGGTCCGCGGAATCCATCTGCCCGCTGCGCCGCCAGCTGTCCTCCGAGAGCTCGACGATGAAGGTGCTCATCGAGTCGCTGTACGGATAGGCGTGCGCCTGCACGACGCCGACGTCCGTCTCGGCGATGAAGAACTTGAAGGCGTCGAAGACGAGCGGGGTGCCGAGCCAGATGTAGCGCGCGTGCCGCAGGTCGACACTGGGCTGAAAGACGTCCGCACGCGCCGAGCGCGTGAGGCTGTTGACCCCATCCGCCGCCACGACCACGTCGAACGACTCGCGAAGCTCGTCGGGAGGCGGCGCGGGGTGCCGCTGGTGGATCTCGACTCCGAACTCCTGGCAACGGTCGCGCAGGATCGCGAGCAGCCGCTGCCGGCTGATCGCGGCGAAGCCGTGGCCGCCGGACGTCTCCACCTGGCCCTTGAAGTGGACGTCGATGTCGTCCCAGATGGCGAAGCTCTTGGTGAGGCGCTCGAAGAACGCGGCGTCGGCGTTCTCGATTCCGCTGAGCGTCTCGTCGGAGAAGACGACACCGAATCCAAACGTGTCGTCCGCGGCGTTGCGCTCCCACACCTCGATCCGGTGGGCGCGGTTCAACAGCTTGAGCAGCGTTGCCAGGTAGAGGCCGGCCGGTCCTCCACCGATGATCGCGATGTTCAGGCCGAAGACTCCGAGTGTCCGCTGCGCGGGGCCCTTAAACGGAAGCGCTGCAGCTTGCCTGTCGCGGTGCGCGGCAGCGCGTCGGCGAACTCGACCTGGCGCGGATATTTGTAAGGCGCGATCTCCGCCTTCACGAAATCCTGCAGCGTCTTCGCCGGCTCCGGCCCCAGGTCCGCATCCTTCTGCAGCACGACCACGGCCTTGACGATCATCCCCCGCTGCTCGTCGGGCACGCCGATCACGGCGGCCTCCGCAACGGCGGGGTGGCGGAGCAGGGCCTCCTCGACCTCCGGTCCGGCGATGTTGTAGCCGGCGCTGATGATCATGTCGTCGGCGCGGGCCTGGTAGCGGAAGTAGCCGTCCGCGTCGCGCGTGTAGACGTCGCCGGTGACGTTCCACCCGTCCTGCACGTATGTCGCCTGGCGATCGCCGCGCAGGTACCGGCACCCGGTCGGACCTTTGACGGCGAGACGGCCCAGCTCTCCGTCGGGGACCGGACGGCCGTCCGGGTCCTGGACCTCGGCGACGTAGCCCGGGATTGCCCGGCCGGTGGAGCCGGGCCGGATGTCGTTTCCCGCGGCGGAGATGAAGATGTGCAGCATCTCGGTCGAGCCGATGCCGTCGACGATGCGCAGGCCGCTCGCGTCATGCACCGCCTGCCAGGTCGCCTGCGGCAACGTCTCGCCGGCCGAAACGCAAACGCGCAGCGACTTGACGTTCGCCGCCTTCAGGTCGGGCAGCATCGCCCGGTAGGCGGTGGGCGCGGTGGCCAGGACGGTGATCTTGTGCCGCTCGATCGCCTCGAGCAGGAGCCTGGGCGAGGGTTGCTCGAGCAGGTAGACGGCGGCTCCTGCGCGCAGGGGAAAGATCAGGTTCTGGCCAAGCCCGAAGGTGAAGGCGAGGGGCGGGCTGGCCGCGAACAGGTCGTCACGCGAGGGATCGAGCAGGTGACGCGAAAACGTGTCCGCGATCGCGAGCACGTCGCGGTGGAAGTGCATGGTCGCCTTCGGCCTGCCGGTCGTGCCCGATGTGAACGCGAGCATGCAGACGTCGTCAGCCGCGGTGGCGACGTTGTCGAATGGCTTGGCGGTACCCGATCGCAGGATGTCGTCCGCGCCCTCGCCGCCGTAGGTCGCGATCCGAAATCCCTTCGGCGCGGCTGCGTGGAGGTCTGCGACGAAGCGGTGGTCGCAGATCGCCATGTCGACCTCCGCGATCTCGAGCATCGTCTTGAGCTCGCCCGCGCGCAGGAGCGGCATCGTGGTGACGGCGACGCCGCCCGCCTTGACCACGCCGAGCCAGCTCGCGACCAGGCCCGGGTTGTTGGGCCCACGAAGCAGCACGCGATTGCCCGGCACGAGGCCCATCTCGCCGGCGAGGGTTCGGGCGACCTGGTTCGAGCGTGCAAGGAGATCCGAGTACGTCCATTTCTCGCCGTCGGTGACGAGGCACCGCCGCGATCCGTGGCCCGTCTCGACGTGGCGGTCGAGAAGCTCGGCAGCGCAGTTCAACGCCGCCGCGTAGCGGACCTCGGGCAGCGTGAAGAGAAACTCCGGCCATTGGTCGCGGCGCGGGAGGTTCTCCCGGGTGAAGGTATCGACATGCGCCGATCGTGCGACCTGCGTCAAGCTGCCTCCGCGTCGATACTAGCTTGGTGCGGAACATCAACCCCGAAGAGCTGGGTCCCGCGCGAGGCTTCTCCCACGCGACCGCTGCCGGCGACACGGTTTGGCTCGGCGGTCAGATCGGGTCGGACGCCACCGGCCGGGTCGTGGAGCCGGGTGACCTGGTCGCACAATTCGGGCGCGCCCTCAAGCGCGTGGCCGTCGCCCTTCGAGCCGCCGGATGCGAGCCCGCGGACACCGTCAAGCTGACCTACTACGTGACCGACCTGAAGCTGTACCGCGACAGCCTGCAGGCGCTCGGGCCGGTCTACCGCGACGTGTTCGGCCGGCACTATCCAGCCACGACGCTGGTCGAGGTCAGCTCGCTGTTCGATCCCGACGCGATGGTCGAGATCGACGCCGTGGCGGTGCGCCGGGCTTGAGGGCCTGGAAGCACTTCGACTACGAAGAGCGCGACGGGGTCGCCACGCTCACGTTCGCGCGACCCGAGCGGCTCAACTCGCTGACGTTCGAGATCTACGCCGACGTCCGCGACCTGACGCACGATCTGCGCGCGCGGGCGGGAGACGTCCGCGTGCTGGTGATCCGGGGGCGAGGAAAGGGATTCTGCTCCGGCGGTGACGTCGACGAGATCATCGGCGAGCTGCTGAAGCGCGGCACGCGTGAGGTCTTCGAGTTCGCGCAGATGACCGGCGACTGCGTGCGCAACATGCGCGAGATGCCGCAGCCGGTCGTCGCCGCCGTCAACGGCGTCGCGGCAGGCGCCGGCGCGGTGCTGGCGGCCGCCTCCGACATTCGCGTGCTCGCGAAGTCGGCCACGTTTCGCTTTCTGTTCACCAGCGTCGGGCTTTCGGGCGGGGACATGGGCATCTGCTGGCTCCTGCCGCGGATCGTCGGACTGGGCCGCGCGACGGAGGCGCTGATGCTCGGAGGCAAGATCACCAGCGAGCAGGCGCTCAGCTGGGGGCTGGCATCCAGGGTCGTCGACGACGCTGAGCTCGACGCGGCGGTCGCGGATTGTGTCCAGCGTCTGAAGGAGCTCGCGCCGTGGGGACTGGCAATGACCAAGGAGATGCTCAACCGGTCCGCGACGTCCGATTACTCGAGCGCGATCGCGATGGAGGCGTTCACGCAGACGATGCTGATGACCGCTGATGATTTTCGGGAGTTCCACGCAGGTTTCACGGGAAAGCGCAAACCAAGATTTTCCGGCCGCTGAAGAAAAGGGGGGTGTGGGAGTGACGAAGCTGTCGATCGACGGCTACAACTCGATTCCGCGCGTGAGCGCGCTCGTCCTGTCGCCGGACGGACGGCGCCTGGTCCTCTCGGTGCAGACGCTGAGCGCCGACTCGACGCGATTCGTGACGTCGCTCTGGGAGGTCCCCACCGATGGAAGCGGCGGCCCGCGGCGGCTGACCTACTCCGACAAGGGCGAGGCGAACCCGACCTTCCTGCCGGACGGCTCGCTCGTCTTCAGCTCGGGCCGCACCGACCCGACGGTCAAGGAGGACGAGGCCGAGGCGCGGCTGTGGGTGCTCCCCGGGGCCGGTGGCGAGGCGCGCGCGTTCCTGTCGGTGCCCGGCGGCGTGAGAGCCATCAGCGCCGCGCGCGAGTCGGACACCATCGTCGTCCGCGCCCAGCTTTTCCTCGGCACCGCGGACATCGCGGCCGACGGCGCCAAGGGCAAGAAGCGCAAGGAATCAGGGGTCAGCGCGATCCTCTACGACACCTTCCCCATCCGCTACTGGGACCACGATTTGGGGCCACGCTGGAGCAGGCTCTTCCGCATCACCGGCGCCTCCAACGGCGCGCATCCGCCGGAAGACCTCACAGGCGACGCGGTCAACACGATGGAAGAGGCCGACATCTCCATATCGCCAGACGGAAAGACGGTCATCACCACCTGGCGGGACGACGTTGGTAAGGGTCTGCGCAGCGGCGACTTCGTCGTCTTCACGAGCGGTGAGCGGAAGACGATCAAGGGCGGCGAGTACGAGCTCGGCGAGCCGCAGATCTCACCCGATGGACGAAAGGTCGTGGCCATCGCGCGGGACCGCGGCACGCCAGAGCGCGCGCAGCGGAGCTTCCTGTGGCTCGGCGACGTGGATGCGGGTCGCGGCGAGATCGTCGCGCGCGATTTTGCGCAGTGGCCGGCCGAGCCGCAGTGGTCGCCCGACGGCTCCTCCGTGTTCTTCGTCGCGGATCAGGAGCTGCAGCGACCGATCTTTCGGCTGGATGTGGCGACAGGCAAGGTCAGCCAGCTGACGCGCGAGGGCGCCTACTCGTCCCTGTCGCCGGACCCGTCGGGCCAGTGCACCTACGCGCTGCGAAGCTCCTGGAGCTCGCCGATGGAGGTCGTGCGGGTCGGGCTCGACGGCACGATCAAACCCCTTCCCACCCCCGGCTTCCCGTTCGAGCTGCCCGGGCTTGTCACCCAGGTTGAATCGACCGCGGACGATGGCACGCGCCTGCTCGGGTGGCTCGTCATGCCGAAGGACGCGTCCCCCTCCAAGCCTGCGCCGCTCGTCCTGTGGGTGCACGGCGGCCCCTTCAACAGCTGGAACGCGTGGAGCTGGCGGTGGTGCCCGCACCTGCTGGCCGAGCACGGCTACGCGGTGCTGCTGCCGGACCCGGCGCTATCCACCGGGTACGGCCAGGAGTTCATCCAGCGCGCGTGGGGCGTGTGGGGCGATGTGGTCATGCGCGACGTGTTCACGGTGCTCGACGAGGTCCTGGCGCGTCCCGACATCGACTCCGACCGGGTCGCGGAGATGGGCGGATCGTTCGGCGGCTACATGTCCAACTGGATCGCGGGACATGCGGACCGCTTCCGCGCGATCGTCACGCACGCGAGCCTGTGGTCGCTCGATCACTTCCAGGCGACCACCGACATGCCGGATTTCTGGGAGCACCAGTTCGGGTCGCTGTACGAGAGCCGCACGCGTTACGACGCGGCCTCGCCCGACCAGGGAATCGCCAACGTGCGCACGCCGATGCTGGTGATCCACGGCAACCTCGATTACCGCGTTCCGATCTCCGAGGCGCTGAAGCTCTGGACCGACCTGCGCCGGCACGGCGTCCCGTCGCAATACCTCTACTTCCCCGACGAGAATCACTGGATCCTCAAGCCCGGCAACGCGATGGCGTGGTACCAGGCCGTGTTCGCGTTTCTCGACCACCACATGCTGGAGCAGGAGTGGACGCGGCCGGAGCTGCTCTGAAGACCGTCTGCACGCCAAGCCTCGGGGAGGCGTGGATCGCGATCGCGAGCGCGATCCTCCGCGATGGTGTCGCGGGCGATTGGGAAGGCGCGCCGGTCCTCGAGATATTTCGTGCAAGCATCCAGGTCGCGTCACCTGCCGCCGAGGATCCGATCATCGCGCGGCACGGAGACCCCGAACGCCTGGCGTGGATGCACGCCAACTTCACCGATCGCGCGCGCGTCGCGGAGCTCGGCGACTCGGACAGCTACGCCACGCGGCTCTTCGACTACGCGCACACCGGCCGCGACCAGGTGCGGTGGGTCACCGAACGCATCGCCGCCAACCCTTCGACGCGCGACGCCACGATCACGACGTTTCAGCCCCTTACCGACAGCA
Source organism: Candidatus Dormiibacterota bacterium (assembly GCA_035279785.1). Classification (GTDB taxonomy): domain Bacteria; phylum Chloroflexota; class Dormibacteria; order Dormibacterales; family Dormibacteraceae; genus 40CM-4-65-16. Next base: position 17,214 of record DATEHC010000048.1, on the reverse strand, counting down.
GCTACGTGCCCTGCGTCAGCCTGCTGGATTTCTGGCTGCTGGACGGTTCGCTGCAGCTCGACGTGTACGCGCACGGGATCGACTTCGGCACCAAGGGCTACGCGAACCTCGTCGAGCTCGCCGCGCTGCAGGAACGCGTGGCGACGGACCTTGGGAGGCCGCGCGGCACTTTGGCGATGACCGTGAAGTCGGCGCACATCTACGCGACCGAGCTCGAGGCCATGCGACGGCTCGTCGAGGTGCTGGACTCCGCCTGACGTACCCTTGCCAAGGGTCTAGCGCCCAGAATGATGGGCGCACCGGCTCCACGAGGCGGGGAAAGGAGGAGCGGATTGATAGCGAGACGGCACGTGCTTTCGTCTCCGTTGCAGACGCGCGCGCGCGTGCTCGTCCCCGTGCTCATGGGCCAGTCGGCGCGGCCGATCATCAGCCTCGGCGACGCGCTCGCGGCGTCACCGGGGGCGTCGGGCCACGTGCTCGCGCTGGTTGACATCCGCAGCGGTCGCGACAACGGCGTGTTCGCCCAGGAGCAGCGACGGCGCGACACGCTCGTCTGGCTCGCTGGCCAGGAGTACTCCAACGACGTGCGGCACCGCATGGGCCTCAGCCTGCGCATGACCGCCAACGTGGCGAGCAGCGTCCGAGACGCGATCGCCGAGTACGGCACGACGGTCCTCGTGCTCGAGTGGCCGACCGCCGCCAGCTCGCGCCGCCACGGGCTCGCCGACCTGACGCGCCAGCTGCTGCCTGACGGCGGGACCGACCTCCTCTTTGTGCGCTCGAGCTCGAAGGCGCAGAACCAGGTCATCGCCCCACGCTCGATCCTGGCCGCGATCCGCGGAGGCGCGAGCGCGCGCACGGTCGCATTCACGGCCGGCGCGCTCGCCGACGCGTTCGGCAGCGTGCTCACGCTGCTGCATGTGCAGACGGGTTCGCGGCACCCGGACCGAGCGCGACGCGAATGGCAGAGCTTCGAGGAGATCGTCGAGGAGCTGAGCCGCCCGGCCACGATCGTGACCGTGCGCCGGCGCGACAACGTGGCCCAGACGATTCTCGAAGAAGCTGCCGGCCACGACCTCGTGATGATGGGATCGCGGATCGATCCGGTCCGGCCGAACATGATGATCGGGCGCGACCTCGATCGCATGATGCGTCACCTCGAAGCGCCGGTCGTGATGCTGCGCGTCAGGTCGTCGGCGCGCTCGGAGCCGGCCCGCCTGCCGGCGTCCAACGGTCACACAATATGAAGCCGACCGCGCAGACCCCCGCTCTCCAGGAGATCGCGCGCGAGTCGTCGCGGCTTCTCAGCCAGTTCTCTCCGATCGTGCTGAGCAACCGCGCGCCGATCGAGCCGATGCCCGACGGGCGGCACATGCCGGGCGCAGGCGGGCTCGTCAAAGCGCTCACGTCGCTGGCCACCGCCGTCAAGGCATCGTGGGTCGCCGCGGCGCGCACCCAGTGGGAGCGAGAGCTCGCCGCCCGAGGCGCGTCGATCGGCTCGGATGAAGGCTCGGACGATTCGTTTCCGATCTCGTTCGCCCCGACTGACGAGGAGGCGTACGCGCTCCACTACGCGGTCGTCAGCAACCCGCTGCTGTGGTTCGCGCACCACTACCTGTGGAACATCGCGACCGAGCCGGTCGTCGACAAGGCGATCTACCGCGCGTGGTTCGAGGGCTACTGCAAGATCAACGCCAGCGTCGCGGATCACGCCGTTTCGGTGGCTCGCGCGCTACCCAACCGGCCGCTCTTCCTGACCCAGGACTACCAGCTGTACCTCGCGCCGGAAGCCATACGCGCCGCGCTGCCCGAGGCCGTGATGCAGCAGTTCATCCACGTCCCCTGGCCCGAGCCGCGCTACTTCAAGGTCCTCCCCGCCGCGATGCGCGAGCCGATATTCCGCGGCCTTCTGGCCAACGACATCGTCGGGCTGCAGACGAGCCTCGACGTGCACAACTTCCTGCGCTGCTGCGCCGAGCTTATGGGATTGCGCGTGGTCGAGCCGGACTCGGTCGTGCTGTACGGCGGGCGGCTCGTGTGGGTCCGCGCGTATCCCGTCTCCATCGACGTCGACGCCTTGAAGCAGCTCGGCGAATCGGAGACCGTCACCGACATCAGCGCGGACGTCGAGAGCTGGCGGCCGCAGAAGCTCATCGTCCGCGTCGACAGGACCGACCCGGCCAAGAACCTGGTGCGGGGATTTCTCGCGTACGAGCGCCTGCTCGAAGACCACCCCGAGCATCACGGCCGGGTCGGGATGTGGGCGTTCCTGCAGCCATCGCGGCAGGACGTCGACGCCTACCGGCAGTACCTCGAGCTCGTGCGGGCGACCGTGGACCGCATCAATGCCCGGTTCGGCGGCGACGGCTGGCAGCCAACGCGTCTCGACCTGGGAGAAGACATCAACCGTGCGGTGGCGGCCTACCGCTCGTACGACGTGCTGCTCGTCAACCCCATTCTCGACGGCATGAACCTCGTGGCCAAGGAGGGACCCATAGTCAACCAGCGCGCCGGCGTGCTCATCCTCTCCGAGTCGGCGGGTGCGCACGAAGAGCTCGGGGCGCACGCGCTCAGCATCAATCCCTTCGACGTGGAAGTGACCGCGCGAGCTTTGCACCGCGCGCTGCAGATGAGCCAGGCCGAACGCAGCGAGCGATCGATCGCTATCAACCAGGTCGTGGCCGCCAACGACGTCGCGCGATGGATCCGCCATCAGCTCGAAGACATTCGCTCGCTCGCGCCGCCGCAGCGTTCGCATTCGCACGCCGAGGCCGTGATTTCAATTCCTGAATAGGAATTTACAAAGAGCTACATCGACGGTCTTTTCAATAGTCGGCGCGGCGCATGCGTTTTGCTCTCCTGTATGGGATTGTCGACACCGAAGCATCGTGCTTTGCGTTGGCGACGCTTCGCGCCACTGCTCGTGCTGGTGGTGCCGATAGCTATCGCGGCACCGCTTGGTGTCGCGTATGCGTCGACGCTTCCAGATGTTTCGGCGGTCGCGGACCCCTTGCCCTCGGACACCGTGATCTACGCGGCCGACAACACCACGATCCTTGCCGACGTCCACCCGTCGGGCTATCAGCACTACGACGAATCGCTGTCCACGATGGGGACCTACCTTCCCGAGGCAGCTGTCGCGATCGAGGACCACAACTTCTACCAGGAGCCAGGCGTCGACCCGGCGGGAATCGCGCGCGCGACCGTCGTCGACCTGAAGGCGAGGAGCGCGGTCGAGGGCGCGTCCACGATCACACAGCAGCTCGTGAAGCTGCGCTTGATCGGCGATCAGCCCTCGTTCCAACGCAAGCTCAACGAGGCGTGGCTCGCATTCGAGGTCGAGCATCGGTACTCGAAGTCGGAGATCCTGCAGACCTATCTGAACGACGTCCAGTTCGGCAACAGCGCGGTCGGCGTGGGCGCCGCCGCGCAGATCTACTTCCACAAGAAGACGTCGGACCTCGACCTCGCGCAGGCGGCGATGCTCGCCGGGATCATCCGCGGTCCAACGCACTACGACCCGTTCGTGCACTGGCAGGTCGCCAAGGATCGCCAGCACGAGGTCCTGGGCGCGATGGTCGACCAGGGCAAGATCACCCAGGCCGACGCCGGCAAGGCCCTCGCGGAAGACCTCACGCCGCCGAACCACATGTTCATGCCGGCCAATGCCGTGATCGCGCCGGGCTTCGTGAACTACGTGATCACGAACCTCATCAAGACGTACGGCAAGGGGGCGACATATGGGGGCGGCATGCGCGTGCTGACCACCCTCAACATTCAGCTGCAGACGATCGGTCAGAAGGCGATCTCGAGCACGCAGTCGTCACTGTCGTGGCGCAACGTGCAGCAGGGCGCGCTCGTCGCCATCGACCCGACGTCCGGCGCGATCATCGCGATGGTCTCCTCGGCGAACCCGAGCAGCAACGGCGGGCAGTACAACCTCGCCGTCTGGCCTCCGCGCAACCCCGGATCTTCGATGAAGATCTTCACCTACACCGCCGCCATAAACAGCGGCCGGTTTGCGATGTCGACGCCAGTGCTCGACGCGCCGTTCACCTACACCGCGCCGGGCATCGTCTACACGCCGCAGAACTACGACGGCCGCTTCCACGGCACATGCGAGCTCCAGCAGTGCATCGGCAACTCGCTGAACATCCCCGCGGTGAAGGTCGAGCTGAGCGTGGGCGTGCCGAACGTCGTCGAGATGGCGCGCGCGATGGGCGCGCCACCCTGGCAGCAGCAGTCCAACGGCACGTTCACGAACGACGACCCGGTGAACGGCTTCGGTCCGTCGCTAACACTTGGGGGCTATGGTGAGACGCCGCTGCAGATGGCGACCGGCGCCTCAGTGCTCGCGGCCCAGGGCACGCTCCACCAGCCGTACGCGATCGCGAAGATCGACCAGGGTGGCAAGACGATCTACAGCCACGCCGACGCCGGTAAGCAGGTGATCGATCCGAAGGTGGCGTACATCATGGGCGCGATGCTGTCGAGGGACTCGAACCGGGCGCTGATCTTCGGTCGGAACTCGGAGCTGGTGATCCCTGGCTATCAGGTCGCCGTCAAGACCGGCACGTCCGACAGCTTTGCGGACGCGTGGACCATCGGCTTCACGCCGCGGATCGCGGTCGCGGTGTGGATGGGCAATCCCGACTGGCGCATCAAGATGACGGAGGGATCGGACAGCTACTACGTCGCGGTGCCGGCCTGGCACGCCTTCCTCGAGCAGGGCCTGCCCCTGCTGGGACCCAACGGCTGGTTCGACGTTCCGGCCGGCCTGGTCTCCGCATACAACAACTACTACCTGCCCGGCACGCAGCCGGCCTCACCGCCGCAACCGCCCCCGTCGCCTGCGCCACGCGGCGAAGGCCACAAGAAGCACCACGGCTAGCGGCTAGGTCGGGACCTTCTTCCGACCCTGCTGCTGGAACATCTCGATGATCTCTTTGGTCGTCGTCGCGTCCTCGGGTCGTTTGTCGGCGCCGCGGAAGGACACGATGCGAGGAAATCGCAGCGCGTAGCCGGGTCCGTCGCCCACCTTACCCGCCGTGTGGTTGGTGCCGGGCGTGATCTCGTCGGCGAGCACCTCGACCACGACCTCGGGCTTGAGCCACACGTCCGGCGTGAGGATCGAGCGCACGCGCGCGGGCTTGTCCTTCACCTGCAGCTTGTCGGCGCGCGCGTGGATCTCGCGCCAGCCCGCGTCGGACAGACCGGTGCCGATCTTCGTGATGGTGTCGAACCTGTCGTGCTCGGCGTCGTAGACGCCCGCGAGCAACGCGCCGAGCCCGAACTCCGTCCTCTTGCCCTTGCCGAAGTAGTAGCCGAGGAGCACGAGGTCGACGGTGTCGTTGAGCTGCCCGCTGGTCGTCCGCTTCAGCTTGACCCAGTTGAAGTTCCGCGCCCCCGCCTGGTACGGCGAGTCCATGCGCTTGACCACGACCCCCTCGAGGCCTTTGCTGATGTTGTCGAGGAGGGTCGCTGTCAATTCGGCGGCCGAGTCGGTGGTACTGAGCGGCGCAGGCGTCAGCACGCGCGATCCCCCGAGAACGTCGCCGAGCAGCGCGTACCGCTCGTGGTACGGCAGCGCGGTCAGGTCCTTGCCGTTGCGAAACAGCACGTCGAACACAAAGGCGACGAGGGGCAGGCTCGCGGCGGCCGCCTCGATTCCGTGCTGGCGGCGGCGCGAAGCCGTCTCCTGGAACATGACGTACTCCTCGGACTCGGGGTTGTAGCCGATCGCCTCGCCATCCAGGATCAGCGTTTTGTCGGCGAGCTTGCGCGCCGCCTCCGCGAGCTCGATGAACATCTCGCTGAAGTCCTCGAGGTTGCGCGAGAAGATCCGCACCTTGGTGCCATTCTTGTGGATCTGGACGCGGATGCCGTCGTACTTCGGCTGAACGCCCACGCTGCCCAGCTTCTTGATGACGGCCTCGGGATTCGGCAGGCGCTCGGCCAGCTGCGGGCGGATGGGCCGGCCCACTGTGATCTTCAGCGCGGCGATGCCTTTCTCACCTTTCGTCCAGAACGTCCTCGCGATGAGGCCGAGGTCGGACGTCCGGTTGTACGCAGCCTCGAGCGCCGGCCGCATGGAGCGGTCGCCCTTCTTCGCGAAGGACAGCGCCTCGAGCACGGTCGGGTCGCCGATGCCGAGCCGCAGGCGGCCCAGGGCCATGCGTACCAGGTGCTTGGACGAGCGTGCGTCGAGGTCGCCGAGCAGCGACGCAAAAAGCGTGCGCTTCTTCTCCACGGACCCCGCGCCGGCGGAGCCGGCGATCGCCATCAGCCGCTCATGGACCTCGGTGGTGGAGGGAGTCGCGCCGCGCGGCTTCCTGGCCAGGCGCTCGGCGACAAGTCCGAGGTCGCCGAGCGTATTGAACTCCTTGGTGACGTCCGCCGGCGTTTGACCGGCCGCGTGCGCGATGGCCGCGATCACGAGCTTCTCGCCCATGCCGATCTCGACCGGTTCGAAGAACGGCACGAGCCGGCCCTGGATGAGATAGGTGACGGGCTGGATCTCGTCTGGCGAGGTTCGCGCGTACAGCTCGGCCAGCGTCTTGACCAGCTCGTTGCGGCTGCGCGTCGCCTCCATGCGGTCGAGGTAGGTGGCAAGCTCGGCGAACTTCACGACAACTCCCCCACATCGAACCATGACAGACCGGAGAATTACCGGGTTGAAACAGGACCGACGCATCGCGCTGCTCACGCGCGAGTACCCGCCAGAGGTCTACGGAGGCGCGGGCACGCACGTCGAGTACCTCGTGCGCGAGCTGCGGCGGCTGCTCGACGTGGGCGTCTACTGCTGGGGATCGCCGCGCGAGGAAGAAGACGTGCACGCGTTCAAGGCGTGGGACGAGCTGTCCGAGCCCAAACCCGAAGCGGCGGCGCTGCAGGCGATCTCGATCGACCTCGCGATGGCGGGCGCGGCGAAGGGCGCGCAGCTGGCGCACAGCCACACGTGGTACGCGACGCTCGGCGGCCACTTCGCGAAGCTCATGTGGTCGATCCCGCACGTGATGACCATCCACAGCCTCGAGCCGCTGCGCCCGTGGAAGGCCGAGCAGCTGGGTGGCGGCTACGCGCTGTCCACGTTCTGCGAGCGGACCGGGATCGAGGCCGCGGACGCGGTCATCGCCGTGTCGAAGGGAGTGCGCAAGGACGTGCTCGACTGCTATCCCGCGGTCGATCCAGCGCGCGTCCACGTGATCCACAACGGCATCGACCCCGAGATCTACAGGCGGATCGATTCACCCGAGACCCTTGCGCGCTATGGCATCGATGCGTCGCGTCCGTACGCCTTCTTCAACGGTCGCATCACCAGGCAGAAGGGCCTTCCCCACCTCCTCAACGCGGTCCTCAGGCTCGAAGGGTCGCGCCAGGTCGTGATCGCGGCAAGCAGCCCGGACACGCCCGAGATCGCGGCAGAGGTCGAGGGGCTGGTCGAGCGCGTGCGCGCGCAGGGACGAACGCTGGTCTGGATCGACAGGTTCATCTCCCGCGAGGACCTCATCCACCTCCACTCGCACGCGACCGTTTTCGTATGCCCCTCGGTCTACGAGCCGTTCGGGCTGGTGATCCTCGAGGCGATGGCGTGCGAGACGGCCGTCGTCGCTTCGCGTGTGGGCGGAATCCCGGAGATCGTGGTCGAAGGCGAGACCGGCTTCCTGGTCGACCTCGACCCCGATCGCGCGGACGAGTTCGCGGCCGGCCTGGCCCGGAAGATCGAGCTGCTGCTGGACGATCCCGCGCTGGCTCGAAGCATGGGAGAGGCGGGCCGGCGTCGGGTGCTGCAGAGCTTCGGTTGGCCCGCGATTGCCGCGCGTACGGTCGAGCTTTACGAGTCGCTATGGGTTTGACTCCCCGCCGCAAGGTTTGTTAGGGTGACGCGGACTTAGACGCGCTGCGGCGCTCCTGAGCAAAGCCAGGGGGTAGGCGTTTGCGGCAGTATCGCTGGGTCAGCCACGGCCTTGTCGTGCTGATCGCGCTCGTGATATCCGGCTACGGTGCCGCCGATCTCGGTTTCAGCGTGTCTGCTCGCGCGGGAGGGCTGAGCTCGGTCGTCCCGGACAACGGGTTCTCCGTGGGCAACTTCGCGATGGGCCGGGACAGCGTGATCATCAAGCCGATCTCGATACCGACGACGGCGATGCCGAATCGCAAGGCGATCCTCTACCGGGTCAAGGACGGCGACACGCTCGACAGCATCGCCAAGTCATTCGGGCTCACCCTGCGCGAGGTCACGTGGTCGAACCCCGGCCTGCACCTGCCGCTGAAGCTCGGGCAGCCTCTCAACCTGCCGCCGATGCCGGGCGTCGTCATCACGGTCAAGCCAGGCGACTCCCCTGTGAGCCTGGCCTCGAGGTTCGGCGTCGACCCAACCGACCTCCTTGGGTTCAACAGCATCCGCGCGGACCAGATGGCGACCGGCATGAAGCTCGTCGTGCCCGTCGATCCGACGATCGGGCCGAGCCTGCCGAGCGGGTTGCCCGCCGATCCGCTGAAGCCCGGTGCGTTCTACTGCCCGATCCAGGGCGCGCCGATCATCCAGAAGTTCGGCCCGACGTCCTTCGCTCTCGAGCCGCCATACGCCGGATACCTGCACTTCCACACCGGCCTCGACATACTCGCGGAGCTCGGCACCCCGATCGTCGCGGCGGCCGGCGGCAAGGTCACGGCGACCGGCTACGCCGACTACTTCGGCATGCGGGTCGAGATCACCGACAGCTACGGGCTGGTCGAGATCTACGCCCACATGTCGCAGTCCGCGACGATCGCCGGCCAGTACGTCCAGCAGGGCCAGGTCATCGGCTTCGTGGGCAGCACGGGCCTTTCCATCGGCGCGCACCTGCACCTGCAGCTCGAGGTGGGAGGCGTGCCGACCGACCCGGGGCCGCTGGCCGGTTGCTGAGGTCGCCTCTGTAACTTGGGCGTATTCGATCTGCCCCTGGACGAGCTACGCGCTTACCGGGGACGCAACCCCAAACCGGCCGACTTCGACGCCTACTGGGCGCGGGCTCTCGCCGAGCTCGACGCGACTCCCCCGGAAGTGGAGCTGCAGCCGCATCCGAATCCCGCGAGGTTCGCCGAGTGCTTCGACCTCTGGTTCACCGGCGTGCGCGGCGCGCGCATCCACGCCCAGCTCATGCGGCCGCGAGAGTCCGGTTCGCATCCCGCGATCCTGCGATTCCACGGCTATTCCGGAAGCGCATCCGACTGGTTCGACAAGCTCGCGTGGGTGGCACAGGGATTTGTCGTCGCGGCCCTCGACGTGCGCGGCCAGGGCGGGTTGTCGGAGGACGTCGGCGGTGTCAAGGGCACGACGCTACGCGGGCAGATCATCCGCGGGCTCGCCGACGAGCCGGACAAGCTGCTTTTCCGCCAGATCTTTCTCGACACCGTCCGCCTTGCGCGGATCGTGATGGATCAGCCTGACGTCGACGCCACGCGCGTCGCTGTCGCGGGCGGCTCACAGGGCGGCGGGCTCTCGCTGGCTTGCGCTGCGCTCGAGCCGCGGATCTGGCGCGCGGCGCCCGTCTTTCCTTTTCTCTGCGACTACCGGCGCGTGTGGGAGATGGACCTCGCGCGCGACGCCTACGAGGAGCTCGTCTACTACTTCACTCGGTTCGATCCGACGCACGAGCGCGAAGAGGAGACGTTCACGCGGCTCGGATACATCGACGTGCAGCACCTCGCGGACAGGATCCGGGCCCGCGTCCAGATGACGACCGCGCTGATGGACATGATCTGCCCGCCTTCGACGCAGTTCGCGGCCTACAACAAGATCACGTCGCCAAAGAAGATGGTGCTCTACCCCGACCTCGGCCACGAGGACCTGCCGGGTGACCACGACCGGCTGTTCGAGTTCCTCACCGCCAGCGACTGACCGTAGCCCTCGCGTCCTCGAGCAGACGGTCGAGTCCCTCAGGCGACGCGATGAGGACTGTCCGGCCTCCCCTCTCGAGTCGTCGTACCAACCCCGCCGCGATGAGCACGCGCACGTGCTCGCTGACGGTCGGCTGCGTCATCTCCAGCGCGCGCGTCATCTCCATCACGCCGCAGGGCGTGGACATCAGGTGGATGAGGATGTGGACGCGGGTCGGTTCCGCGAGGCTGCGCAGGCGGTACGCGACGAACGCGGCGTCGCGCGTTCTCCGCGCCGGTTCCAGCGCGCTCGCCGGCACGCCGATGAGCAGCCGGTCACCGATGTCCGCGAGCTGCCCGCCGGACATGCAGAAGTAGACCGGCACCAACGTGGCCCGTCGCCGCCGCCTGAAAAGATCCGCCGCGGCGCGTTGGTCGCGGCGGGCCAGCGGGTGTCGCGGCGGCATCAGCCTGGTCAGAGCGCGGGCCGTCGCCACCGCTCGCAACGACCTCGACCATTCGGCCGCGGCGCGGGCTGCGACGGCGCGGCCGCGTCGCTGCCACGCCGGACGGGCCAGCTCCCACACTTCCACGAGCAGGTTGCGGTAGGCGCGTCGCATGCCAATGTCGCGGCTCAGCAGCTCGAGGCGACGCCGGATCGAGCGGCGCGCGCTTTGTGGCTCGGTCCACAGGTCCGCCGGGGCGAATCGTCCCTTCGGAAGCGTGCTCATCGACGTGAGCAGCCGGCGTGGATCGTGTTCTTCGACCGCTTCGCCCTGCGCGGCCAGGACGAGGAGCTCCGGGCAGCCGCGCACGTCGTCGTCGAACAATGCGGCGAACGCATCCTTGATCTTCGGCCGCAACGCGGCCACACCTGGCAGTAGCGACCCGTCGAGCTCCTCCAAAGCGGGTTCGGCATAACGCGAACTCTGGACCAGAAGGTCCATCAGCCACGCCAGCTCCGCTGCCGCGGAGCCGGGCGCGACGTCGAGCTCCAGCCTCGTATTCGATGCTGCGATTGCGCAATTATCGCGAGGCACTCCATCGGGATAAACCGATGGCCAAGTTGTCGTGGATCGTTGACGCGAAGCCGATCCGCGCTTAGGCTCGGCCGTTACGCGACTGAATCCGCGGGTCATCTTCATCGGGGCCGTCGCGGTCGTGGTCCTCGCGGCCGCGGCCGGCGCCGGAACGTTCCTCTTGAGCCGGCACAGCGCGCCGCAGGCCCTCGCGCTGAGCAGTCCAGGTTCTGCGACAGCATCCTCGGCGCTCGCCGGGAAATGGACGGTCGGGACCGGCTCGCAGGTCGGCTACCGCGCGAAGGAGCAGTTCATCAACCAGCCGTCCCAGACCGAGGCCGTGGCGCGAACTTCAGACGTGACGGGAAGCCTCGACGTGGCGGTCACCGGCGGGACGGTGAAGATCTCGCAGATGAGATTCACCGTTCAGCTCGCTTCGCTCACGAGCCAGGACAAGTACGCGACGTACCAGGTTTATCAGCGCGATTTCTTCGTGCGTTCGATCTACCTCCAGACCAACAACTTCCCGACCGCCGTGTTCGTCGCGGACAGCGCCAGCTTTCCGATGCCCGCAAGCGGCCCAGTCAGCGTCGACGTTCCCGGCAAGCTGACCGTCCACGGCGTGACCCGCAACGTCACCGCCCACGTGCAGGCGCAGTCCACGGGCGCCGCGGCCGAGGTGGCAGGCGCCATCTCGGTCGACATGCGCGACTTCGCCATCGAGCCGCCCGACATCTCCTTTACCAAGGCGCAGCCCTCGGTGACGATCGAGTACGACCTGAAGCTCGTCCACGCTTAGCGCGCCACAAACGCGCACTCCGCGGTGCTTTGTCAGTGAGTCTCGCCATGAAGTTTTCGCGCCCACGTGTTGTCGCATTCGCGATCCTGGTGCCGGTGGCCTTCATCGTGCTGGGAGCCGCCGCGTTCGCGGTGATCTCGCTTCAGCCGCGCGGCAATCCTTCCGGTCAGTCTTCGCAGAATCCCAATGAGCGATGCGCGCCGAGCCCGTGCGGAGCCCCCGCCGGGTTCGAGGTTGACGTGACCTCCGTCGAGGCGCAGTCCAACCAGCTGGTGTTGACCGTGGTCTTTCGCAATCACACCCAGCCGCAGATGTTCGAGGCGGTCAGCTACCGGCACACGAGCCCGGCCGACTTCACGCTGCGCGCCGGCGGTCGCACCCTCAGGCCGGTCTTCAGCGCGGACTGCCCGAACTGGCCCGAGGTGGACGTCAATCGCGGAGCGACTTCGGCGCCGAGGCAGTTGTGCTTTGCCGTCACGTCGCCCGCGGGCACGTCGCTGGTGTGGGATCCCGATCTCGGCGTCATCCCGGAACCGGTCTCGATCGCGCTCGGCTGAACAAGAGGCGCCCTTGAGGGGCGCTTGAGCGCCTGTTGAAGGAGCGGGCGGACGCTGCCACCGTCGCAGGCAACCCGCTCGCAGCAACCGCTCGAGCTGTTCGGAGGAAATCGAGATGGCTGCCATACAAGGCACCCGAATCTCATCGTTCGGCGCCGGCGCGTTCGCCGCCGCCATCAGCGTCGCTCTGCTCGCCGGGGCAGGCGGCGGATACGCGGTCAGGGCGCTGACCGCGCGCGAGCTCTCGCCCGCGCAGCCGGCGGTGCAGGCGCACTTCGCCGCGCCGCAAGAGGACGCCACCCAGTCGGACCTGACTCGGGTGCAGCCGGCGGACCGCTCGACCGGGGTCGCGCAGGTTCCGTCGTGGGTCAAGGGCTACATGACCCCGCTGGTCGATCGTCCTTTCAAGGTCGACGAGTACCTCGAGACCCTGAGCTACGCGACCGCGGACGCGACCCCAGCCCAGGAGCCGGCGCCGGAGGCCCACCCGGTGTGGTACCTGCCCTGAGCCCGATTTGAGGGAGGGACCGCCGACGGTCCCTCCCTCAGCGTTCGGTCTTTACCGGACGCACGATAATGACGCGATGTCGCGGTCATACGAGGCCATCTCGATCTCGAAGCTCGCCCGTTCGATCTCCGTCGCGTGGGACGCGCGGGACGTCGTCACCGCGAACGAATCGGTGCTCCGATTGCTGAGGCTCGACGGCACCATGGACTGGCACCACCACGAGGAAGACCAGCTCTTCGTCTGCTGGGAGGGGACGTTTGTGATCGAGCTCGAGGAGGAGCCCGCCGTGACACTCGAGGCCGGGGACGTGTTCGTCGTCCCGCGGCGGGTCGAGCACAAGACGAGGGCGGACGCGCCGGCTTACGCCTTGATGTCGATCGGGATCCACACGATGGCGCGGACCAGCTAGGGACTAGGCCCCGATCCTTCGGCGCCCCTCCGGCGCTTCGCGCCACCTCCCCACTCCGTGGGGAGGAGGATTCGGCACCTTCCCACTTCGTGGGGAGGAGGGGGAGGAGCCATGTTCGTGCCGGGCCGCGCCTTTTGGACGGCGAGGGCGCTGCACGAGCTCCCCCTCGCAGTTGGGGCACACGCCGTGGTGGACCCTGGCGCACGACTCGCAGAACGTGCACTCGTAGCTGCAGATGAACGCGGCGCCATCGGTCTGGAGTTGGGCCCCGCACGTCTCGCACTGCCGGCGCATCTCGAGGCCGAGGAATTCCTTCAGCATCCAGTTCAAGTCGGGTAGCTCCGGCACCAGCTCGAATCCGCCTGACGCCGGCAACCGCACCAGGCCCGCCGTGCGGAGGCTCAGCAGGTGCTCGTGGACGGTCGACTTGGCCAGGCCGAGCTGCTCGCTCATCTGGGCGACGCTCGCGGGCCCGCCGGCGAGACGGCGGAGGATGCGAAGCCGGGTGCCGTCGCCGAGGGCGCGGTAGATCGCGATCAAACCGAGGTCCGGCGCCGACAGCTCGGATTCGAGCCGGCACGGATAGCAGAAGACCTTGAGGTTGGCGTGGTCGACCACAAGGGTCCACGGCCGGTGGACGAGGCTCGGCACGAGCACCAACCCCGTGATTCCGTGCTCGGGCTTGAACATGAGCCCGCGGGTCAGGCGCTCGATGACGGTCTCCCGGTCGCGGCTGTCGAAGAGCTGCTGGGTCGCCGCAACCGCGTCCCGCTCGAGGAGCTCCGCCGCGCTCGGCCCGGCGAACAGCTCCGGAGGGAGATCGCGCAGCGCGTCGAGGACCAGGCCCCGCAGCTCGGTCGCGGTGATCTTAAGGATGGGCTCGATCTCCTCGGCGCGGCCTTCCGCGGCGGCGATCCTGCGCAGCGCAGGGATCGCGCTCTTGTCGCCGGCCGCTACGGCCCGGTAGGCGGCGGCGTCGCGCTGACCGCCGCGACCGAACCCCAGCATCGTCAGCTTCAGCTCCGAGGGCGGCATCCCTTCGAGCCGCTCGAGGACCGCGGCGGCGTCGTGCCGTTCATCGCCGTCGGCGGCGAGGCTCGCGAACAGCGCCGACCATGGATCGCCCTGCGGCGTCGCGAGCTTGCTCCGCGCTCGGCTCACCGACGGCGGCAGTCCCCGCCGCACGGCCCGGGCCAGGTCGGCTCCGCGCTCGAAGCTCGCGAAGGGCGGCTCGCCGTTGAGCACGACCATGCAGAGGACCGCTTCCAGCCCCGTGCCGTACTCGATCGCGAACTCCAGGGAACGCGCCGCGCTTCGATCGATCACCTGGGGCGTCTGGGGGGCTTGCGTCCGGGGCACGTTGGAATTATCCTAACGTACGGTGTTTCCCGAACGTCCGGAAACTCTCAGACTCACGGTGAGCGCCGAACAGCCTCTGCGGGCCGGCGCTCGCCCCTTCCTTTGGGGAGGTCGTCCAGCACGAACTGAGTGAGTCCTGCCGCCGGCGCACTCTCGCCCCGGCCCGCGCCGGGAAGAAGGCGGCAGGAAAGAGGTTGTGAGGTCGTCCCTATGTCGATAGGCACCCCCTTCCGTCTGATCGCATTCGTGAGTGCCGGCTTGGTCATAGCCGCGTGTGGCGGGACGAGCCCGAGCTCGAGCACCGCGCTCGCCCCGCCCGACAGACAGGTCTACCGCGCCAACGACGTCACCGAGCCGAACAGCTACGACCCCGGCCAGCAGACGTACTCCTACGAGGGAGCGCTCGGGCGCAACGTGTTCGAGCCGCTGCTCAAGCCGAAGGCCGACCTGACCGACGTCGCGCCCGCCGCCGCGGCGAGCTACAGCGTCTCGTCTGACGGCCTTACCTACACGTTCCACCTCCAGCCGAACGGAAAGTGGAGTGACGGCCAGCCGGTGACGGCGTCCGATTTCGTCTACGGATGGCA
Source organism: Candidatus Dormiibacterota bacterium (assembly GCA_035279785.1). GTDB lineage: Bacteria > Chloroflexota > Dormibacteria > Dormibacterales > Dormibacteraceae > 40CM-4-65-16. The sequence continues at coordinate 2,115 of DATEHC010000048.1, read as the reverse complement.
GCGCCTGCTCAACCCGGCCCTGGCGTCCGGGTACGTCGACCCGTTCTACGACGGTACCGTCGCCGGCGGGCAGAACTACGGCTCGATCGACGCGACGAGCGCAAGCGCGATCGACAGTTACCTGCAATCGCTGGGCCTCTCGGCCCCTGACCCGCACACCTTCGTCGTCAAGCTGCAGCACGCCGCGCCGTACTTCAAGTGGGTCGCCACCCTGTGGGTCGGCGCACCGATCCGAAAGGACGTGGTCGAGAAGGCCGCGGGCGGCCCGTTCCCGTCCAACGACGCCACCAAGGCCGAGGTCTGGGCCAACAACGTCTCGACCACCATTGGTAACGGCGCGTTCAAGATCTCCGAGATCGTCGCCAAGGACCACGCGACGCTCGTGCCCTCCCCGGCCTACTGGGGCGGCACGGCGAAGATCCAGCAGCTGGAGTTCGAGTTCATCGCCGACGGGAACACTGCCTTCTCGAAGTACCAGACCGGCGCGCTCGACCAGATCAACGTGCCGCAGGCAGACGTGACCTACGTGCGCAGCGACCCCACCCTGAGCAAGCAGGCCTACCTCTGGCCCGAGCTGTCCAACTTCTGGATGACCTACAACTGGAAGAACCCGGTCCTCAACAACCAGAACGTGCGGCTGGCGCTGTCCAAATCGATCGACCGTGACAAGCTCGCCAACGACGTCCTACACGGCACGGTCAAAGCAACGCTGAGCTACATCCCCAAGGGCATGACCGGCTACGACGAGTCGGACAAGACACAGAGCTTCGACGTCGCCGCGGCCAAGGCGGACCTCGCCGCCTCCGGCGTCTCGGTCGCGCAGCTGAGCCAGCTCAAGCTGCTCACCCGCAACACGACCGGCAGCAAGCTCGTGAACCAGTTCGTAGTCGCCCAGTGGAACACGAACCTGGGCACCAACATCCAGCTCGACGTCATCGACAGCAAGACGGTGACGACGCGCATCCGCAAGGCTGACTTCGACATCTACGGCGCAGACGGATGGGGCGCGGACTACCCCGACCAGCAGGACTGGTACGACGTCTACACCAGCGCCGCATGCCACGGTCTGAACTGGGGCTGCCCCACGCTGCCCGGATACGACGCCCTCGTGGCGAAGGCCGACACAGAGCTGGACCAGAACCAGCGCAACAAGGACTACGCGTCGGCCCGCAAGATCCTGATCGACTCGGCCGCGATCGGGATGCTCTACCAGCAGTACGAGTACGACCTGGTCAAGCCTTACGTCGGCAATCTCCAGGTCACGCCATTCGACGACGAATGGCTGCCCGGCGACCAGAACTACGTGACCGCCTACATCAAGCAGCACTAGGAGTCAGAGGAACTTTGTCAACGGTGGCAGGGCGCTCTGCGCCGGGCGCCCTGCTTCCCCAACGCATACGCGGCGTGATGGGCAGCCGAGCCGGTTCGCTGGCGATCTTCATCGTCAAGCGAATCCTCTGGATGGTGCCCATCGTCTTCTTCGTGATCGTCATCACGTTCGTCCTGATGCACCTGGCACCAGGCTCGCCGTGGGACCGCGCCGGCGGCAGGCAGCTCTCCGCGGTCGTGGTCAACGACCTGAACGTGAAGTACGGGCTCGACAAGCCAGTGCTGCGGCAGTTCGAGCTCTACGTCTGGAATGCGCTGCACCTCGACTTCGGGCTCTCGTACCAGTACCAAGGGAAGTCGGTGACGAGCCTCATCGGCGGGAGCTGGGGCTACACCGCGACGCTGGGCGTCCTCGCGTTCCTCCTCATCGTGCCCGCGGGCATCGGGCTGGGCGTGCTCGCCGCGCTGCGGCAGAACCGCAAGGCCGACTACGTGACGATGGGGTTTGCCACCGCGGCTGCCGCATTCCCCAACTTCGTGGTCGGAGCGCTGATGGTCGTCGTGTTCGCCGTGCTCATGTACCGGGCGACCGACGGCAACTTCTCCCTTCCCGCCGCGGACTTCGGCCTCGACTCGCACCTGCTCATGCCGGTCGTCACGCTCGCCCTCCTCCCCATCGCCTACACCGCGAGGCTCACGCGCGCCAGCACGCTGGAGACGCTGCGCCAGGACTACGTCCGCACCGCGTGGGCCAAAGGCCTGTCCCAACGCCTGGTCGTGATTCGC
>DATEHC010000047.1:0-33555 GCA_035279785.1 Candidatus Dormiibacterota bacterium | reverse complement strand
GGTGGTCGTTCCACTCGTCCAAGCAAGGTGGTCGCTCGAGTCCGACCAGCAGAAGCCATAGGGCCACGCGAATCTCGTCACTCATCGCCACAACGTTCCAACGCCGGTCATCCCGCGCCTACCGTCCTTCATCGGGCGCCGAGCTCCGCCGAGGCTCGCTTCGAAGTCGTTCTCGAGTTTGCGTACTGCAACCGCATTAGCCAAATTCCATCCCGACGTACGGCGACCAATGCCCACCTCATGGGCCACATTTGTGGAGCACCGTCGACCAAGTCATGAGGATGCAGGGAGAAAGGGATGTCACAATCGGCCGCAGCTTCGGAACCCGTTACTGACCGGCAATACGTCTACGAACCTGGCAACGAGGCCGATTTCGAGCGCCTCTACAGCGCTTCCTATGGAAAGGTTCTCGGCACGCTGACAGCGATGCTCGGAGATCGCGCAGCGGCTGAGGACTGCGTGCAAGACGCCTTTGAGCGCGCGTACAAGAGCTGGAGCCGGTGGCAGCCGAATGCACCGGCGGAGGCGTGGGTACATCGGATCGCGATCAACGCGGCCATTTCGTACAAGCGAAAGATGAAGCTTCGCGAGGTGGGGGAAGTGATCAAGCGGATCGGACGCCCAGGCGTTTCACCCGATCCGCACGAGACGGTCGAGCATCACGACCTTGCCGCTGCTCTCGCACAGCTGCCGCCGAACCAGGCCGCGGCGATCGTGCTGCGGCACTACCACGGCTACACCAACAGGGCCATTGCACAGGCCCTGGGAGTTCCGGAACGCACCGTCGCGTCGCGGCTCGCCGTGGCCAAGCAGAGGCTCCGCCACAGCCTCAAGCAGTACCGGGAGGAGCCGGAGGTCTTCACCGGGGCGATGGCGCCTCGCGTGCGACCTGCCGGCTAGCCCCTGCGGGCGCTCAGGCATCTGGCCTGGATGTCCGAGCCGAATGGTGGCCTGATACGGAACAGGGTTACGAGCTGACGACCACCGTCAGCCGAAACGACCCAGAATCCCCCGTGCACCGCATCGCCTCACCGCAGCTGGTTCGCGAGGCGGTGACATCCGCGGAGCCCGTCGCGACCGCGATGAAAGAGGCGATGGCGAACCCGCAGCCACCCCCTGGCACGCATCCGCTTGTCTGGGGAGAAACCACGGGCGGGCCGGCCGTCTTGAGTACGTTCGGGTCACTGCTGTCGCCGATCGTCCAGTAGGTGCTCGCCAGCTTGACATCGAGGTGATCGCCGACATGCAGGGACACCGTCTTGCCGTTGTCTGCGTCAGTGGCCACCACCGTCGCGTTCGACGTAGCCGCAACGGTTTCAGGCATCCGCCCGCACGACGCCAGCAGGAGAATCGCCAGCAACCCGACGATGCCGCGCAAGGCCATACCTGGCTAACGCGGGGTGCCGCCGGCTCGTAACGCTCGCCTAACGCCGGCGCCGGCGCGCGCGAAGCTCCTCGAGCGTCTTCTCTGGCGCCTTTTCTTCCGCAACATTCGTGTCAGCCGCCCGCCGGGCGGCTCGGTCCGACCGCACGGCAGTCACCCTTTCGCGTAGGCGCGTCACCGTCGCCTCGGCGGGGATCGCGCGGGCGGGCTGTCGCCGTAGTGCTTCCCGCCAGGCGGGCAGATCCTGGGCCCGCAGGATGAGCCGGCGCAGCGCGACATCGACCGGGAAAAGGAGGATCGCGAGCACAAGCAGCAGCTCGTCGATCGGAACCGCGGCGCTCGCGGGTGGCACGGGCAGGTCAAACACTCGCGACGGATCATCGAGGAGCGTTCCGCCCCCGGCCGCGGCGATCGCACGCAGCGTGTTCGGATCGGTGCCAAGGTCACGGTATTCAGGCGAGTACGGCACCACCAGGCCGAACGTGTTGGAGTGTCGCACCACGCCGCCGGCCGCTTGCGTGATGCGCAGCAGATAGCTGCCGACCTGGTCGGTCGGAAGGTCGCCCTCGAATCGCCCCGGCCCGGTGGCGGTGAGCGTAAGGGCCGTGCCCGAGAGATCCGGCTGGACCGCCGTCATCGTGACGTCGGCACCCGAGATGCTCGGCGCGGTCACGAGCAGGTGTGTGTGATCGGCCTGGACCTGCGTCTCGAGCTGGAGCGCAGGATCGGAATCCTGAGGAAGCACTCCTCGGACGATGTCGCCGAAGAACGTGTTGGCGTCCGCCCATCGCAGCAGGGCGCTCGTCCACCGTCCCTGGCCATCGCTTGTCCATGCCGTCACTCGGCCGAGCCCGTATTGCCAGGTCGCCAGCAAGGGATCGTTCGTCGGGCTCTCCAGCACCACATCGGCCGCCGCGCGCGGAGTCGTCGCGACGTAGCCGGTGAGCGCCGGCATCGTCTCCACGCGCACACCGGGGAGCGCATCCAACAGCGAACCAAGGTGCGGCTGGATGGTGCCCTCGACGACCCAGGGCTTGAGCGAGTCGTTCGTCTCTTTGAGGAAGATCTGCGGCACGTCATTGACGCTGGTGCTCTGGTAGAACCGTCCGTGGCCGAGCGTGGCGATCTGCTGCATCGTCGCGGGTACGGTGCCGAAGTTGCCCGCCGCGACTGTTGAGATGGTGATGTCCTTGTTGTGGATCGGCGGCACGACGGATGTGTAGTTGTCCATAGTCGCGTCGCCGTCACCCAAGAGGATGATGTGCTTGAGCGACGCCTTCGACTTCTCGAGCTGAGCAGCAGCGACATTGAGGTCTGCGCCGTAGCCTGGCGGATCGCTGAGCGTCATCGAGGCGATCGTCGCCTTGACCTTGGCCTTGTCGGTCAGCTGCGTCAGAGGGACGACGAGGTTTCCTCCAGTGCCGTTGGTGACTCCCACGTAGTCGCGGGGGGTCAGCTGATCGATCACAGCGTCGGCCGCACCGCGGATGACCTGGTCTCCGCTCGCCGACTCCGAGGATTCGAGAACCAACATGACCGCAACCGGCGGCTTCTGCATGTTCTGCGGGAGCTCGATCTGCACTGGCAGAGTTGCCTCCAGCGGCGTCCCGGCGTAACCGCCGGGTCCGTAGCTGTCACTGCCACCGATCACCACCAGGCCGATACCGAGGTCTCGCGCGGAAGCCTGGAGCAAGGTCATCGCGTCGGCGCCCAGACTCGCGGCGGGAATGTTGACGAGGACCACCGCACGATAGGCGGCGATGTCGGCCGCGGTCCTGGGCAGCTGATCCGGAGCGATGACGGTGGTCGACAGGCCCGTCGATGCCAGTGCGGACTCGAGGCTTGGTGCGTCGCCGGGCGCCTGTTCGACCAGCAGCACGTGCGGCGCGCCTCTCACCTGGATCAACGCCTCGCCGACGTTGTTCTCGGCGTACGTGTCGAGCAAGGGATCGATGGTGGCCTGGACGTCGTGGAATCCGCCGCCCGCCGGCTTGACCATTTGCGTCAGCGTCGTCTCGCCGTTGGCGAGCTCTACCTGCGACGAGCTGATCAGCGTGTGGTCGACGTACCAGCGCACCGTGGCTGTCGTCGCGCGGTTGCTGATGATCAACGCGTGGGCCGTCGCCTGCTCACCGTCGGTGATCGAATCTGGCGCAGACACGTGATCGACGTAAGCCTCCGCGCCGATGGGAACCTGGAGCGCGACCGCGTCCACACGTATGCCCTCCGCGTGCAGCAATCGTGCTTCGGCGATGGCGTCGCCTAGGTTCGCGCGGCCGTCGCTGACCACGACGATGTGACGCCGGCTGTCGCCGGGCAGAACCGATCCGGCGAGCTGAAGCGCGGACGCGATGTCGGTGTAGTTGGCATTGGGATGGCTCTGAAACGCCGCGAATTGCGGATCGGTGCCGGCGGTGACCTCGACCTGGGGGTCGCGACCGAAGCTGATCACACCGGCGCTGTCGGCGCCTTTGCGCGCCGCGAGGATCTGCTGCACCAGGGCTGTTTCCTTGTCGGCGGCACTCTGCGTGCTCGCCGACAGGTCCGTGACGACGATGAGGGTCTGCTGCGCCGGGGACGTCTGAAACTCGAAACCCGAGAGCGCGCCGGTCAGGAACACGACGATGAGAAGGCGCAGTCCAAGCGACAGACGCGCGCGACCAGGAGGCAGCGGCGGCGCGAGCCGCCACCAGACGAGGACCACGGCCACAGCTGCGATCAGGCCCGCTCCCAACAGGAGCGGGCGCGTCAGCTCAAAGCCCACGGTGGAAAGCCAGCCATTCGCCGAGCAGCAAGGCCAGGCCGAGCAGAGCGATCAGCGGCCAGATCGCGAGCATGCCCGCATGGGGAGCAGACACGACACCGCCCGCCCTGGCCGGCGGCAGCGTCAGATGGTCGATCGGCGTGAGCTGCGAAGCCCTGTCGGCAAACAGGTTGACCGCGAACCATGACTGTTGTGTCCTGCCGGCGACCGTCTGCTCGATCGTGTACACACCGAGCCGGTCGGTGTCGCCGATGGTTGAGATCGCGGTCGTCGCCAGCTGGCGCCGTCTGCCATCAGGGCTGATGACGGCGACCGAGGTGGCGCCGGCGTCCGGAACGACGGTGACGGCCTCGTCGGGGTGGAAGCTGCTCGCGGGCACGGTTGGTGGCAGCATCCATTCGCTCAGGTTCTGGACCAGGACCGGGAATCCGATGCGCAGCGGGAAGTCGGACTCGTGGATGTCGAAGCCGAACAGCGCCTGACGGAACGGCTGATCGCGCACGAGCACCAAAGGTGTCTGCACGCTCGTGATGAGCGCGCGTCCAAACGTCGACTGCGTCAAATCCTCGCTGCGCGCGACGTGAACGCCCTCGAGCGAGACGTTATTGAGCAGTGGGTCCCCGGCATCCGACGCGCGCACGCGTCCAATCCCGATCGGAGGACCGCCCGCAAGCGACGAACCGGAGGGCGGGTCGACCATGACGAACGGCGCATCGGGCAACGTGGGCGGCGAGAAACGGTCGAAAACCATCATCGCGTACCCCGTGTCAGCGCGATACGTCGACGGCGCGATCACGTCGACCTGGAAATCGCTACGCAATCGAAGCGCCTGCTCGAGGAAGACGTTTCCAGGCGTGACGAGCAGAACTCGAAACGCGCGCGGGACGCGGGCGATCGCGGTGGCCGTGTCGTCGAGCGAGAAGTTGTCCCCGCCGTCAACGTGGCCGGTCACCGTCGTTGCGTTTTCCGGCACCGGAAGGACGAGGTCCTGCGCCTGGCCGCCGCCGAGAGTCATCGGCCGCACGTCGATGAGTCCCGCGTCTGATCGCCACTCGAAGGTGAACGAGTGCGATTGCCGGCCGAAGTTCTGGACACGCGCATACGCGGCACGCGATTGCGCGCTCGTCCTCACCACGAGGGACGTGATCGCCAGGTTCTCGCCCGAGACGCCTAGGGGGTGGTACTCGACCGAGAAAGGCAGGCCGGAGGTGAACGTTGCCTGCAGCGCCTCGGTGATGCCGTCGCTGTAGAGATACGCGCGCGCCTCCTCGCCCGGGCGCACGATCCCGGCGGCGAGCGACAGCGCGGTGGACAGGTTGGCCGGCCCGTTGGTCACCGCAACAGCGTCGAGGGCGCGATGCATGGCATCGTGGTCGCCCACGATCGAGGCCACAACTCGCGGCGTTGACTCCACCGTGATCACAGTCAAGCGATCCTCGGGACCGAGCTGGTCGATCAACGCGCCAGCTTCGCTTTTCGCCTCGGCAAACCGCGAAGGCTGGACGTCGCGCGCCTGCATCGAGGCGGACGCGTCGAGCAGAACGATGGAATGCACTGCGACCTTTGCGCTGGCCGGCACCGCCGGCTCGAGCGCGGCGGCCACGAGCAGCGCCGCGACGAGGAGCTGCAGGAGAAGCAGCCAGCTGAAGCGCAGCCGCTGCCAGGGCACGTTGGCCTGGCGATCGCGGATCGCGTCCGGCCACAGGTGCAGGGCCGGCACGATGCGCGTCCGCCGCCGGATGCGCAGGAAGTAGAGCGCGACGATCGCGGGCAGCGTCAGGGCGAGCGCGGCCGCGGCCGGCGCCAGCAACGTCACCGGCTCACCCGAGAAGGCCGATGCGACGCAGGGTTCGACGCACCATGTCGTCGATCGATTGGTCGCTGGTCAGGCGCGCAAATCGCAGCCCGCTCCGCTGGGCGATGCGTTCGACGTCTCGCGTTCGTCGCTCGAGCGCCGCGCGGTAGGCGGCCTGCGTCGAGGGAGTGGCGGTGAGCTCTCGTTCCGCGCCCGTCTCGGCGTCGCGCAGCCGAGCGTCGCCCGTCCACTCGAGATCGATCTCCTGCGGCGCGAGCAGTTGGAGGACCGCGCCCTCCTGGCGCGCGAGCTGCAACGCGGCCACGGCCGGCTCGAGCGGTGATTCGCCGAGCCCGTCGGTGATCAGGATCGACATTCCGGGTCTTTGTCTGCTGATGGGTGCGACGAGCTTCGGATAGTCGGTGAGTCCCCCGACCGGAAACGACTCGATGCGCGCGAAGAGGTCATGCGCGGCGTGCCGGCCGCGGTACGGCGCGCCACCGGTCGTTGGCCCGTCGGCGAAGACGGTCAGCCGGACTCGATCGAGCGACGAGAGCGCGACGTAGGCGAGGGCCGCCGCGAGGCGTTCGGCGGTGCGGGCCTTGTTCGGCGTGCCCCAATCCATGGAACCGCTCAGGTCGATGAAGAGACTCATCGGCAGCTCTTCCTCGGCGACGAACAGCCGGAGCATGAACCGATCGAGGCGTGCGTAGGCGTTCCAGTCGATCAGCCGGAAGTCGTCGCCCGGCGTGTAGCTGCGAAAGTCGGCGAACTCGGGCGAGCGTCCTCGGCTGAGCGACCGCCGCTCGCCGCCCATCTGTCCTTTGACCGCCCGCCGGACGAGAACCGAAAGCGCTTCCAGCCGGCGAAGGAGCGCAGGCTCGAGCAGCGTGCTGGTGGCCACGCTAGGCGACTTTTGCCTTTTCCGTTTTCTCCAGGACCTCGCCGATGAGCTGGTCGGCGGTGACCTCATCGGCCTCGGCCTCGAAGCGCAGGAAGACGCGGTGGCGCAGGGCCGGCCGAGCCACCGCCGCGAGGTCGTCGAACGCGACGTTGTAGCGCCCCTCGAGCAATGCACGGACCTTGCCGGCCAGTACAAGAGTCTGGAGGCCACGCGGGCTGGCGCCGAACCTCACGTACTTGCGGATGCTGTCGATGTCCGTGCGGTCCGGATGCGTCGCGATGATCAACTTGCCGGCGTAGGCCAGGACGTGCTCGGCGATGGGGACCTCGCGTGCAACCTGCTGCGCGGCAAGGATCGCGTCGCCGTCGGCGACGCTCCTGAGGTTCACCGTTTCGCCGCCGGTCGTGCGACGCGCGATCTCGAGCAATTCGTCCTCGCTTGGAAATGGGACGAGGGTCTTGAAGAAGAAGCGGTCGAGCTGCGCCTCGGGCAGCGGATACGTGCCTTCCAGCTCGATCGGGTTCTGGGTCGCCAGCACGAAGAAGGGCATGGGGAGCTGGCGAGTCTCGGTCCCCACCGTAACCGTTCGTTCCTGCATCGCCTCGAGCAGCGCGCTCTGGGTCTTCGGCGTCGCGCGATTGACCTCGTCGGCGAGCACCAGGTTCGCGAACAGCGGTCCCGCCTGGTACTGGAATTCGCGACGCCCGCGCTCCTCGCGGATCACGTTGGTGCCGACGATGTCCGCGGGCATCAGGTCCGGCGTGAACTGGATGCGTGCAAAGCTCAGGTCGAGGGCCTGGCCGAGCGAGCGGACGAGCACCGTTTTGCCGAGTCCTGGAACGCCCTCGAGGAGCATGTGGCCGCCGCCGATGAGGCTGATCACGGTGTCGCGGATCAGGCCTTTCTGCCCGACGATCAGCCGCGCGAGCTCGGTCTCCAGGGCGCGGGCCAGCTCGGTGACACGAGTCGGGTCGACGCGCGGTTGGTCGGCGATCACTTACCGCCGCTCGGCTCGCCGAGGCTCGAGAAGTACTGGCGGATCAGGTCCTGTTCACTACCCGGGATGAGGCTCTGCTGCGTCGCGTCGAGGGCCGCCCGCTGATACGCCTGGATGACGTCGTTGTACGGCGTCAACGGCACATCCTGACCTGGCCCGAGCGGCGTCGGGTCGTTCACGGCCTGGCCAGGAACAGGCGGTGCCGGCACGTACACACGCTCGGTGCTCTGTGCCGCCGATCCAGAGCCCGAGCCCGATCCGCTGGCCCCCAGGCCTCCGTTGCCACCGCTGCCCTGGCCCGATCCACTGCCGCTCCCGTTCCCATTGCCGTTGCCGTTCCCGTTGCCGTTCCCATTGCCGTTGCCGTTGCCGTTTCCGTTGCCGTTTCCATTGCCGTTGCCAGACGCCGCTGCCGCGGGCGACGCGGCCGACCCAGGCGTCGAGCCGGAGTCGCGGTCCGACTGTGCCGCGAGCTGCTGGCGTGCCGCCTCGAGGGCGTTGATGGCGGAGGCGATCTCCTGGTCGTTGCTCATCTGCTGCTGCAGCGAGTCGAGCTGGCCGGCAACGCCGGTCAATGCCTGGGCCGCGCCGCCCACGTCGTTGCTCGAGAGCGCACTTGCCGCCTGCGCGAGCGACGCCGCCATCGCCGGGTCCTTCGCCTGCTGGGAGGCGGCGGCTAGGGCCTGCGCCAGCTGGGCGCGGTCGGCCGGCGACATGTTCTGAAGTTGGGACGCCAGCTGGCGCAACGCCTGCGCGCCCTGGCGCGGGCTCGCGCCGAGGGCCCGCCCCGCGGTCGCACCCGCGTTGGTTCCCGCGAGATTGTTGGCGAGGTTCTGTGCGGTCGTTGCCCGCGCCGGCGTCTGCGGGTCGGAGAGTGCCAGAAGCGATTGCTCGGCCGGCGTGATGCTCTGCAGAGCCGTGCGCGGATCCGGCGCCGAGGCGATCTTCGCCTGCGTGTCCTGCAGGATCTTCAGGACCTGCGGATCGACAGGAGCAGGAGTCGCGGATGTCGCGAGCTTCTTCCTGGCCGCCTCGATGCCGGCGGCCGCTTGCGTTTGCGCCGTGCGATCGGCGCGCCGCTGGGCGAGCACGTGATCCATTGGATTCGGAAGCAGGCTCAGAGCGACGATCGCGGTGGCCATGGCGGCGGTCAGGATGACCTCGCCGCGACGCCACCCAACCGGAAAGGCGCGAGAGAGCTGGACTCGCGTCGCATGGTGGAGCGCGTCGCGCCGCAAGACTTCGTCCATCGGTCCCGACTCGTTCCTCCGCTCCCACGCGGTCGAGAGGCGTTCACGCAGCTCGAGCTTGAGGTCGGCGCTCCGCATCAGGGCCATTGCTCGCGGCATGGTCGCGAGCCAGGCGATGACAGCTACAGCGACCACGACAGGGAGGCCGGCGAGGCTTACGGTCCGTGTCGAGTCCAGCGGCACGAGCCGCGCCAGCAGCGACACCACAAAGATCCACGCACCGGCGGCCAGGATCGCGTGAAGCGCGTATGTCGCGGCGGTCGAACGCACCGACGCCCGGCGGAGCTCACCCACGACGGCGTCAAGGGGGCTCATTCGACGCGCGGCCCCAACCGCCGGCGGCGCACCGGCGGCAGCATGTACGCGGCGAAGGCCAGCGCGATCGCGGAGATCACAAGCTGCATAACGATGCTTGCCTGCCAGTACTGCCAGCCCGCGAACATTCCGCTCGAGATGGCGGTGCCGGACGGCGTCTGGACTGGGCTATACCCCTGTTTGCAGACGACGCCGGCCGGAGTGGAGGCGCAGGGGATGCTGCTGAGCGCGCCCGAGACGGCAACGCCATTGGGGCCGTAGTTGAACCGATAGCCGTAACCGAGCACTGGCTGGTTGGTCGCGATGGTGATCAACGGCAGAGCCGGGCTGATGAACGTGACCGCGGGCGGCGCGGGCGGCGCGGGCACCGTGCTCGCGTTCGCGTCGACGACCGTGGGAAACAACAGGCCGTAGGCCAGGGTGCCCACGAGGAGGACGAACGCGGCGCCGTAGGCGGCGACGGTTGCGGCCAGCGTTCGCCGGAACAAGGTCGAGAAGGCGACGCCGACGAAGCCGAGCATCATCGCTGTCGTCGCGGCAACGAGGAACGACTCCGCGACCTGGTCGAGCTCGATGCCCCCGAACAGGAAGACCAGGCTGAAGATCGGGACGGATATGACGAGGAGCAGCACGACGAACGACATCGACGCGAGCAGCTTTCCCCAGATGATCGAGAAGGGCGGGATCGGAGTCACAAAGAGCAGGTCGATGGTTTGGCGTTCGCGCTCGCCGCTGATCGCCCCAGCGGTCAGTGCTGGTGTGATGAAGGCAAGCAGCGCGACCTGGAACAAGACAAGGAAGATGAACAGCTGGGATCCCATGCCGCCCGAACCGGATGAGAGGCCCGTGCCCGACTCGGTGAAGACGAGCGCGGAAAAGACGGCCCACCCAACTCCGCCGAGAAGAACGACGTAGATCGTGATCGCGAATGGCGACCGCCACGTCCGCATCCGCGTCCGGTATTCCTTGGCGACGATTGGGTTCCAGAGAGCTCGGGCGACCGTGTTCATCCGACGTTCTCCGAGGTGGCCTTCATGAAAGCGTCCTCCAGGCCACCGTCCACCGTGGCGAAGCTCGATACCTTGATGCCGGCCTCGGTCAATGCCGCGAGAATCGCTGCCGCGGTGCGATCATCCCCGTCGTACTCGGCCTCGATCGTGCCGTTCACAGCCGCGACGTGCCGGACTGCCGGGAGGGGCTGGAGAACTTCGAGCGCGGCCTCCTTGTCCTCTAGGACGCCGATCCTCAGACGCCGTGCGCTGCTCAAGCTCGCGATGACCTCGTGCACGGGACCGGTGGCACGCATCTTGCCCTGGTCGATGATCCCGATCATGGTGCACAGGTCGGTCAGCTCCGGAAGGATGTGACTGGAGATCACGATCGTCTTGCCCATGTCCTGCAGCGTTTTCAGAATCTCGCGCATCTCGACACGAGCTCGCGGATCGAGACCGGACGCGGGCTCATCGAGCAGCAGCACCGCCGGATCGTGGACGAGGGCGCGGGCCAGGCATGCGCGCTGCTTGAGGCCACGCGACAGCGTGTCGACTTGCTGGTTCCTGCGCTCGGTCATGCCGACCAGCGCGAGAAGCTCGTCCACGACCTTCCGCCGGCGGGCCTTCGGCTGGCGATAGCAGGCGGCGTAGAAGTCGAGATACTCGTCGAGGGTTAGCTGATCGTAGACGCCGAAGAAGTCCGGCATGTATCCGATCTGTTCGTGGACCTTGTTGCGGTCCGTGGCCACGTCCGACCCGGCGATGAACGCCTTCCCTTCAGTCGGCTCGAGAAGCGCCGCCAGGATTCGAAGCGTTGTCGTCTTGCCGGCGCCGTTCGGCCCGACAAACCCGAAAATCTCCCGCTCCGGCACCTCGAACGTGATGTGGTCGAGCGCGGCCCGCGTTCCGTACACCTTGGTCAGGTCTTCGACCGAGATCACGAGATCGTGCCCGTCATGGAGAGGAATGATGTCGTGAACGACCCGTCGGACGAAAGCTTCAGGCGCACCTCGCCTGTGCTGGGGTTGACGGCGTCCTGCGGAATCGCCGTCGTTCCACCGTCGGCGTAGTTGACGTCCGTCCACTGCAACTCGGTCCAGTTCCAGACCTGACCCTTGATCACCCCCGGCGTCGAAGCTCCATTGGGTCCGAACTTTCCTCCGTAAGGGTTGCTGCTGGTCACGCCGACCGACCGCAGCCGCGTGCCGGCGGCAAGGCCCGGGTTGAACGAGTAGGTGACGGAGCCTGAATTGGTAGTCAGCATTCCTGGCGGGCCTGCCGGCGTCAGAGCGGCATCGATGTCGACGAGCCGTGCGTTTATGATCCCGGCGGGAATCGTTCCTGCCCCGAATTCCACGGTCGGCACGTTGAGGACGACGGCATCTTCGATGTATTGCCGAGGCTGCGCGCCGTTGACGGTCACATCTTCGAGTGGCTGCGTCGTCCAGAGCACGACAATCGGCGCTGCGGTCACGGCGGCGCCTCCGAAGTTCGCGCTTGTGAGCGTCGACACGATCGCACTGCGCGTCTCGTTCAGGCGTTCGACATCCGGGCTGTTGTTGACCGGCCCTCCGCAGCAGAGATTGCTGGGGTAGATCTGCATGTACGGCGGTGGACCCGCGACGCCGGATATGGAGGGCGTTACGGCGAAGCTCAACGTCGCCCCAGGAGCCAACGCGCCGATCTTCTGGTAGGCAGTGCCAGATAGCACGACACCGTCCGTAAAGCTCATCGACGATGAGTTTCTGATGGTACCCGTGACCTGGCCGCCGTTCACGCGCGCCGACGCCGCGACGGATGGCGCAGTCGTGATGTCTTCGGTCGCGAAGCCGCGCAACGTGAAGGCGGTCATCGCGGGCAATCTGATGATGCCGGTCGCCGTGTTGATTTCGACGGCGCTGGAGTTTGAGCCGCCAGGGCTTGAGAAGTAGTCGATCGGGCTGATCATCCGGCCGAGGCTGCCAACGCCCACCTCGAAGTCACCTCGGGTCGGCGTGACGATGCCGGTGTACTGCTCGGCGTACGCATTGGTCCATCCTGGCTGCGCGTGCACGATCGAGATTTCGTTTGCCACGACCGAGGTGCCCTTCGTCAGGACACTCGCCCCGTATGCGCCGCCGGACGCGACGATCGCGAGGACAGGGATGGTGATCCACGCCACCGCGCGCCGGCCGATTCGGCGCAGCACGAAGTAGTTCACGGGCCCGATGAGCAGGACGTAGATGAACACGAGGCCTCCGATCAACCACCACGCCGGGAGATCGAGTGCGGGCACATTACCGAGTGCCTGGGAAAGACCACCGCCGCGGAATGCGACCGAGTTGCCGAAGACGCCGGCCTTGGTGCCGATCGCGTTGACTCCGAATGTTGCGTTGGGACTTCCGTAGGTGGAACGCACGACCGTCTGTCGCAGCACCGCGTCGGCGTCGCTCGACGCGACGATGCCACCCTGCGCCCAGTCGAACGTCGCCATCTCCACGTAGCCCGCTCCGACCGCAGACTCGACCATCAACGGCAAGCCACGCTCGTCGAGCCATGTGGTCGCGCCATCAGCCGGCGAACCGGTGGCGATCTCGAGGTTCGTGACGCCGCCAAGCGCCTGAGACACGGCGAGCACTGTTGAACCGTTGAGCCGCATGGGAGCGATGGGCTGCGGCAAGCCGGCGAGTGTCTTTCGCCACGATCCACCGGTGCCGAGGAGCAGTGAACCGCCCTGCATCACGTAGTCGCGCAGGGCGTCGTGCTGGGCGGCCGTAAGGGTGTCGGTCGAGAAGTCGTCGAGCGCGATGAGGTCAAAGCCCCGAAGGATGAGCGCGGACGCCGGCAGGTCAGCGCTCGAGAGGTGGACCACCGTCGACGAGACACCGCCTGGATGGATCGTCGCGATGCTGTCGAGAGCGGTCGGATTGTCCGACAGCACCCCCACGAGCAAGCCCGAGACCGAGGCCGCGATGCCCGACTGCGCTGACTGCACGACCCGCCCCCCCGAAGAGACGATCCGAACGTCGATCGTGCCGCCTGAGTCCGTGCTCAGGTACGTGCTGATGTGCTTGGTGGCGCCCGGCGCGAGGCTCAGCGGCGTCTCGTAGACAGCGTTGCCCGCGGGCGGGCCGATCCCCGGGGATGCATTGGCGCTGATCTCGAGCGTGCCGTCGAACTGCTGGCCGCGGTTGGCGACGTCGACGGTGACGGGCATCCAGGCGCTGAGCTTGACCGCGCCGTGATACCCGGAGGCGACCGCGATGTCGAACCGGTTGGTCGCCGCGCCCGTGACCGTCGAGGATGCGGCGAGCGCGACCACGGCAGCCAATCCGAAGACCACGGCCTTGACGCCACGTGACCGGCGGCGGCTCGACATTCAAACCTCTAGAACGGCGGTGGGCTGGGAAACGTAATACAGCAGCCGCGTTAACTATGCGCCTTACGCAGGCGCCCACACGCATGTAGGGATGTGGGACGCGCGGAGCCTGGGAATCGGCTTCGCCGGTCTAGCCTTAGCCCGTGAATCGTGCCGGCCGGAGACGCCCGCATCGCCGGTCGCCCGGAGTCCGCCACGTCGAACCGAAGCCGCCGTTGGCCCGCGCCGCTCGCCGTCGCTCGGGTCGCGTTTGGGCTCGCGGATGGCGCGTTGCGGCGGTGGCCGGCGGCTTGTTGTTGCTCGCGACCCTGGTGGCGGTCAGGCTCTGGACGCAGGCTCAGCCGCCTGAGCCGGATGTGGCGGGTCTGCACGCTGACATCGCGGGCGGCCGAACGGGCGCCGAGGTGACATTTGACGCGACTGTGGTGCAGGCGCCTGCCAACCTGGGCGACCACGAGCAGATCGAGGTGCGAGACACGATGGGAGACCTCCTCGAGCTCGACTACAACACGCAGCTGGGCCAGTGGATTCCGGTCAGCGTCGGCGACCCGGTCCGCGTACACGGCCGGCTCTATGTCGATCCAGGCCGAAGCGGTGTTCACTGCCTCCATGCGGAGACTTCCAGCGGCTGCCCGGAGCCGGGCTGGGTGCGGTACAAGGGGACGACCTATTCATGAGCGCGCCCGCGAAGTGGGCGCGCGAAACCGCGCAGCTCGCGAGACGCATGGCGCCAAGCCACATATAGAGAGGACGCGCGAGGGAGGTTCGCGGCCGGCACTGCGCTACTACAAATGGACGAAGACCGGTGCGAATGCCATCAATACAATCGGCCGAGGCAGCCTGTGTGGTGGCTGCGGGGCTTCGATGGGGCACGCCGCCGTGTCAGGTGCCCGCGCCCATCGGTTCGACTGAAAGTCGGGGGAGTGTGGTCAATTGCATATCTCTGCAGCGTCAAGGCCTTTCGCGCGCCCAGCGCTCGTCCTGGCGGTGTTGGTCGCCGCCGCCATGCTCGTCACCGCAGTGCTCACAGGCAGCCGCCCTGCGGCGATCCCACATCCGACGGGCGACGCGCGCTCGGCCGCAATGGGTGACGGTGGCGAAGCGCATGTTGCTGGGGAGCCGCCCATCGAGAAGATCGCGCTGCAGAGCGAGCTTGTCTCGCGTCAGTTCGCGCCATTTTCAACGGCTGCGCCAGGTGCGCTTGCCAACGCGGTGGCCCAGCGCGCGTTGCTGGGGCGCCGCGCCGGAACCTGGACTCCGGTCGGCAGCACACCGCTGCACAACGACAACCCTGCTTACGGCCTCAGCAACCTGGGCTATCCGGCCCTTGCGGGCAGGGTCACCGACATTGAAGCCGACAGCACCGTAGCCGGCCATTACTTCCTCGGCGCCGCCGGCGGCGGTGTGTGGGAGACGACCGACGGCGGACAGCACTGGCGGTCGATCGGAGACAAGCTCGAGACGCAGGTGGTCGGCGCGATCGCATACTCGAGTGCCACCCACACGATCTTCGTGGGCACCGGCGATAACGCCTTCGGCGGAGATTCGTCCAGCGGGCTCGGCATATTCACATCCGCCAATGACGGGGTGACCTGGCGCGAAGCCGTCGGAATCCCCGACGGCGCTCTCTCGTTCCGGTTTGCTCTTGGGCCGCACACCAACGGGGCGACCGTCTACGCGGCGACCAGCAAGGGCCTGTTCCGTTCCACCAACGGCGGTGGGAGCTGGACCAACGACAAGGTGCCGACGGGCACCTGCGCGGGCGACGTGACCTCGAACCGATGCTTCTTCGCCAACATGGTCACCGACGTGGCGGTACGACCCACCGACGGCGCCGTGATCGCGGCGGTCGGTTGGCGCGCGGGCCGGGCCCTCGACAACGACGGCGTTACGGTGCAGGCCCCGCAGAACGGGATTTACGTATCGCCCACCGGCGCTCCCAACTCCTTCGTGTTCGAGGACCCCGGAAGCACCATGCCGACGCGAAATGGATTTGCGCCGACCCCGGTGGTCGGCCGGACCTCATTGGCAGTGGCCGGCGGACCTGGACAGAATCCGAACATCGTGTACGCGCTCGTGCAGGACGCCACCAAGCTGCAGCACTGCCTGGATGTGCTCGACGTGCCGGAGGCGTGTGGTGCCGACGCCACCGCGAGCGGCGTCGCGCAGGGCACCGTGCTCGATGGGGCGTACGTATCGATGGACTTCGGCCAGCACTGGGTCAAGATCATGGACTGGTCCGATCTGCGGGCCCCCGGCAACAACAGCTCTCTCGGCGTCACGGCGTCGGTCGGCTACAACCCGGGGATCCAGTCCTGGTACAACAACTGGATCGCGGTCGACCCGACGGTGACCGACCCGTTGGGCACGCCGGGCAGAGTCCTCTTCGGACTGGAGGAGATCTGGGAGAACGCCACCTACCCGGCGCCCGTCGTCGCGCCGACCACGTGGAAGGTGATCGCTCGGTACTGGAACGCGTGCGGCGCAGTTCTCGCGGGCACGCAGTGCAACGGCGCGGGCAGTCCGATGCCGGGCAACACGACCCACCCCGACCAGCACGCGGCGGCGCTCGTTCCGGACGGTCTCGGCGGCGTCACGCTGCTGGCCGGCAGCGACGGCGGCTTCTACCGCCAGCACCAGGCGGCGGGCGCCGATTTCAACAACGATTCGTGGGGGCCCGGGCTCAACGTCGGGCTCAACACGCTTCAGCCCTATGACGTGTCGATCTCGAGGGACGGGACGGTGGTGGCCGGTCTGCAGGACAACGGCGAGATGCGAATCGATCCGAGCGGACGCCGCGACATGATCTTTGGAGGCGACGGCTTCGACACGGTCATCGATCCCGCCAACTCTCAGAACATCGCGGAGGAGTACGCATACGCGGCGGTCAGCGTCACGAGCAACGGCGGCGTCAACTGGCTGAACGTGACGCCGGCTCGCGATCCCGCGCACTCGATCGCCAACCCACTCTTTTGGGCGCCGCTGGTCGTCGACCCGACCAACGCCAATCACCTCGTCGTGGGCGGTCAGGAAAT
Organism: Candidatus Dormiibacterota bacterium; assembly: GCA_035279785.1. Classification (GTDB taxonomy): domain Bacteria; phylum Chloroflexota; class Dormibacteria; order Dormibacterales; family Dormibacteraceae; genus 40CM-4-65-16. Next base: position 16,761 of record DATEHC010000047.1, on the reverse strand, counting down.
ATGGTCGACCCACATGGGTTACACCGCGCCGTGTTTTCCCGCCAATACACCAGGCTGTCCCGTCGTCGATTACGTCTGGGGGACTGAGGTCGTTCCGGGTACGACCTACGTGCCTGACTACGACCTGGGTGCGCCGAATCAAGCGTCAGCGTTGGACGTCCGCGGTAACACGATCTGGGTCGGCTTCTGCGGCTATTGCGACGTCCTGACCCAGAAGGTGCCCTTCGCCAACGGCATCGCCACCAATCTCGGCGGCACGTGGCACAAGGTGGCGGCGGCCGGGCTCCCCAGCCGCTACATCACCTCGATCAAGTCTGATCCGACCAACTCGAACATCGTCTACGTCACGCTCGGTGGGTACGGACGCAAGTGGATCCCGCCCGGGGCGACCATGGACCAGGTCGCAAACATCGGCGAGGGCCACGTCTTCAAGTCGACGGACGCGGGCGCGACCTTCGCCGACATCAGCGCCAACCTGCCCGACATCGCTGCCGACTCCCTGATGGTGGGTGGCGGCCACCTGTTGGCGGGGACGGACCTGGGGGTTTTCATCTCCAGCGATCTCAGCGGGACGAGCTGGGCGATTCTCGGCTCCGGCCTTCCCAATGCCCCGGTATTCCAGGTTCGTCAAGACCCGGCCAACCCGCTGCGGATCTTCGCCGCCACCTATGGGCGGGACATCTACAGCATCACGCTGGCGGTGGCTCCTTAGTGGGCACCGTAGTACGCTTCACGAGTTCTCTGCGAAGCGAAACGGAGGTATACCCATGAGCTGGACTGTCGAGGGGACCTACTTCGAGAACTGCAACTGCGTCTTCGTGTGCCCCTGTTCGGTCACGAGCTTCGCAGCGCCGGCAACGCAAGACCGCTGCCAGGTCATTCTCAACTACCACGTTCAGCGCGGCCAGATCGATGGAGTCGACGTCAGCGGACGCAGCGTCTCGGTTGTTGCCGATGCACCCGGCAAGATGCTCGACGGCAACTGGCGCGTCGGTCTGATCATCGACGACAAAGCGTCGAAGGAGCAGGCGGACAAGCTGGCCGGCGTGTTCTCAGGTCAGATGGGCGGCCCGATGGCGAGCCTCGCGCCCCTCATTGGAGAAGTCCTAGGCATCGAGCAGCAGCCGATCGAATATCGCGACAGCGGACACAAACACCGCGTAAGCATTGGACGCGAGATCTCGGTCGAAGTCGAGGACTACACCCCCGAGGGCCTTCCGGAGCCTACAAAGCTTGTCGGTGTATTCCATCCATCGAACACCACGCTGACCATCGCCCGGCCGACCGAGTCCCGGATCAAGGCTTTTGGAATGGAGTTTCACAACGACGGGAAGAGCGCGTTCTCGGCGCCCTTCCATTGGTCTGCCTGACGGCGGGGTTGTAGCAGCTCCTCGGCCTAACGTCTTGCCGCCCGCGCCTGATCAACCAATGCGCGGAACAGCTCGCCCTGGGCGGGATGGCTGGGAAGCATCATTTCGGGATGCCACTGCACGCCAACCACCCACCGCGAGGGGTCGACTGACTCGACAGCCTCGATGAGACCGTCGGATGCCCACGCGACCGGCTTGAGCGACGCGGCTGCGGCATTCAGCGCCTGGTGATGGAAGGAGTTCACGGCCACCCTCGTGCTCCCCAGGGCGCGAGCTATGCGCGACGTAGGTTGGATCGAGACATCGTGATGTGCTTCGGCGCTGGGCGCGCTCTGATTGTGCGACGCCCATCCGGCCCCCGGGAGATCCGGAATCAGCGTTCCGCCGAGCGCGACGTTGAGCACCTGGACTCCGCGGCATACCGCGAGCACCGGCCGCTCGCGCTCGATCGATGCGCGAACGAGCGCCGACTCGATGACGTCGCGGCGCGGGTCGACATCCTCCAACGGTGCGGTGTGGTTAGCGCCATAGAACGCCGGCTCGACGTCGCCGCCACCGGTCAGCAGCAAACCATCGAGGACGGCGACGAAGGACAGGGACGCTTCTTCAGGAAGGATCGGCACGGCGAGCGGCAGCCCTCCGGCGTCCCACACCGCGTTGACGTAGTCGTCGGGGACGACGTGGACGCCGACGGGGCCGGAGCCGAGGTCCATGTCGGTGATGTAGGCAGTGATGCCGATCACAGGCCGCGATGCGGTGGGCCCGTGACTCAAGCCTCGACCCCAAGCTGATCGATCGCCATCAGAGCGAGAATCTTGGCGCCGTCGATCACGCTGTCGAGCTCGACAAATTCGTGGACATCATGTGACAGCCCGCCGGCCGGGCCGAGCTCGACCATCGTCGGGATTCGCGCGCCGTGGATCATGAACGTCGCGTCGGTGCCACCCGGCGCCGTCTCGAGGTCGGGCGCGCGCCCGAGGATCTGCGCGGCGCGCCGGATCTCGCTGTCGACCAGCGGCAGCGCGGCCGCTTCGTCGAGCGTCGGGGCCATGGCGACAGGCCAGGACGAGCTGATCTCTTTGACCTCGTACGACCACCCGTGGCGGTCGACGCGGGCGTCGATGTGCTCCTTCACGGCGTCCACCACCAGGGCTTTCGTTTCGTCGAGGTCGGCAGGGTATCGCCTGCCTTGCGGAAAACGGATATCGACCGTGGCCTCGCACCAATCGGGGATCGCGTTGACGCTGGTGCGCTCGACGCGCGCGGTGTCGCCCATGCGGACGGACCTGACGCCGCCACCTGCGATCGTCGTTCCGACCGCGAGGGTCACCGAACCGAGAAGCGACGTCTCGAGAGACGACGCCAGCCGCGCCGCGATCGCCGCCTGCCCGTCGGCAAGCGCGACCACGATCCGAGACATCGCCTCGACCGCGTTCACTCCCAGCTCGGGTGTCGCCGCGTGAGCCGAACGACCGCGAGTCCGGATCGCCAGCTGGACCCCGCCGCGGTGGCCGACCACCGGAACCCAGCCGTAGGATCCGTCGAGGGCCACGGCCGCGATGCCCGTGTGCATGCCGTCAGCATCAACCGAACCCGAGAGATAACGGTTCGTCGCGAGCCATGAATCGGTTGCGGCGGCAAAGCGCTGCACTCCGGATGCGCCGTCCTCTTCATCGACCGTGTACGCGGCGATGACCGATCCACGAAGCTCGACCTCGAGACTTGACGTGGCGTGCGCGAGCGCTCCCATCGCCAAAAGCGCCGAAACGACGGAGCCTTTGTTGTCGAAGCTTCCGCGTCCGTAGAGGATGCGCCGCCGGCGATCGGTCCGATAGCCCTCCCAGACCTTCGACATCCGCGGCCTTATCTGGGCCTCGTACCGCGAGGAACCGACCTCGACACCGACTCGGTTGCCTCCGAGGTATTCGACGAAACCTTCGGCGCCCGAGTACGGGTTGGCGTCGTGCCAGCGAGCCGGCTCTCCAGCATCGACGGTGTCGGTGTGCGCCTCGATGACGAACGCGCGGCCAGGGGCGCCACGAAGGATCTCGATCACGTTCTCGCTTCCGGGCGCAACGGGCTGGGCCTCCACCTCGGTGCCGTGGGCCTTGGCGGCCGCGAACACTTTGCCGACGACGCTGAGGGCATCGGTCGTGGTCCCCTCGGAGCCGGAAAGTCCGCGCGTGCGGACCAGGTCGGCCAGGATGGCCTTGCCGTGGGCCGCCGAATCGTCGACTGCGGCGATCACCGCCGCCTCGAGCTTGCTCAGAGGTTGTAGACGCGCCGCGCGTTCGCCGACAACACCTGCACGCCGGCCGCCGCCCCCTCCGCGCGGCTCAACAACCCGCGGTCGACAAACTCCCCGAACGCGTTCGCAAGCGCCTCGCGGTGAACGGCCGCGGCCACGAAATAGATCTCAGGCAGGCGCGACGCATCGCTCGCGTAGAGCACTTTCGTCCACGGGCACAACCCGAGCGTCTCGCGCATCGCGCGCTGGCCGTCCAGCGCCGCCAGGGGAAGCGTGAGCGAGAGATCCATGTACGCGTGGCGGTACACGCTGCAGAGATACGCCGCCTCGCGGTGAAAGGGATAGCAGTGGAGGAAAACAAGGCGGAGTCCCTCGTAGCGTGGCTGGACGAGGAGAGGGCGGAGCCCGAGTGGGCTGGACTTGGCGAGGTCCTCGTCGTTGTCGCCGAAGCCCGAGTGGACCTGGAGCGGCACGCCGAGCCGCGCAATCTCTTCGGCGGCATCCGCAAGGAGGCTGTAGCAGAGCGCCTCGCCGGCGATTCGCTTCGAGCCGCCGGAACGCACGCGAGACTGCAGCTCGGCGAACGCCGCGTTCAGCTCATCGGCTGCGACCGGCCTCAACGCCAACCCCGCGCGGTACGCGGAGATCGTCTTGACGCCGACCGCCCCGGCTTCTACCGCCTCTCGCAGGCCTGAGCGCACGCCGCCCAGCCATTCGGCCGGTGTCGCGGCAGAGGTGACGTAGCGCTCCGCCAGCGTTTCGAGCCGGACGATCTCGCGTGAGGGGATCCGGATCTCTCGTGCGTGCGCTTCGAGCGAGAACGGCTGACCGCCCGTGTAACCGCTGTCGAGCAGAAGCATGCCGGTGATGCTTCGCTCGAGAAGCCGATTCGCGTACGACGCCGGATCGGTCTGGGCCCTCGCCGCCAGAACGGCGTCCTCGGTCGCCTGGCATCCGAGCTCCAAGGCAAGGCGGCGGATCGCGTCGCGATAGGCGGCCAGCGCCGGCACGTGCTGGTCGAGGATCTCGGGGTCGACCGCTTCCGTGAAGACCGCGCGAAGCTCGCGCCGGCCAACCTGCCGCGGCCACGGAAACACCGGATGGCAGTGATGGTCGACGGCGAGCTCGCCCGACCACGCCTCGAGCAGATCGCGGGCGGTGTCAGTACTTGTAGACGTGCTGCCGGAGCTCAAAGGCCTCGTCCTGGCTTGCGAATTCCTCGACGTCGAGCTTCTTCACCGCGTTGTACGCCGGGAGCAGCTTCCCCAGCGCCTCGGTCAGCACGCCGTCGGCGTTCAGGTTCTCCATCGCCTCGGCCAGGCTGGAGGGCAGGCGGTCGGCGCCGATCGCTTTCCTTTGCGCCTCGGTCAGGGTGTGCGGGTCGGCCATGGCGGGCTCGGGCAGCTCCAGCCGCCGGTCGATGCCGTCGAGTCCGGCCGCGATCAACCCGCCGAGCGCGATGTACGGGTTCGAGCTCGAGTCTGACGCCTTCACCTCGACGTTCGTCGACTCGGCGACGTGACCGCGCAGCGGGGACGCGACGCGCAGCGCGGCTTCCCTGTTGTCGGGGCCCCAGACGCGATACGCGGACGACCACATCTGTGGCCGCAGCCGTCGATACGAATTCACCGAGGCGCACGTCAGGGCGACGAGCGCCGGAAGGTGGTCGAGCACCCCGGCCATGAACTGCGTCGCGAGCGTCGACAGCCCGTAAGTGCGGTTGGCGTCATGAAAGCGGTTGACAGTGCGGTCGCGGTTCCAGGCGGAGAAATGGATGTGGCAGCCGTTTCCGGCTTGATCGGACCACGGCTTGGGCGCGAACGAGGCGTAGAGGCCGTGGTTGAGCGCCACGGCCCGCACAGTTTCGCGGTAGTGGATGTGGCGGTCGGCCGCGGCGAGCGCCGGCGCATGAGAGATTGGCAGCTCTTGCTGTCCCCAGCCGAGCTCGGGGTAGTACTGCTCTACCTCGATGCCCTGCGCGCCGAGCGCCTCGACGATGTCCATGATCACCGGCGCCGCGGTCTGCATGCCATAGGTCGCAAAACAGTTGCTCTCGTCGAGCGGGGTGAACGTGTCGCCATCGCGATAGGCCAGCGACCATTCCGGCTCGAAGGCCGCCACGATCTCGAGGTCGTGCGACGCTGCGCGTTCGATCATCCGTTTGAGGAATGAGCGCCCGTAGGCTTCGTAGAGCTCGCCGTCGAGCGTCATCAGGTCGATGAGCACGACGCCGGTCTTCGGCGTGTAGGGCGCGATGACGAACGTCGCCGGGTCCGGAACCATCCTCACCTCGCCGACCGGGCCCATATCGTCCACGACCGCGAGGTGGTCGAGCATCGTCATCGCCTGCATCGCGACCGTGAGCCCGATGCCGCCTTCCAGGCGGTCCGCGAACCGTTCGATGCTCGCGGCCTTGCCGCGAATGACGTTGTCGGTGTCGATGTACAGGAAGCGGACGAGCTTGACTCCCGCCGCCTCGGCGCGCCTGACGACCTCGGCGCGGGCGGCCGCGCCGGCGGTCATCCCGGCGGCTCTGCGTTCACCAGCCCGCGTAGCGGCCAAGCTTCTCGTCCGGGAACGAGCCCGATTCGACGTCGGTGAGGGCGCGATCGAGGATCTCGAGCCCGCGATCCGCCTCGTCGGGCGTCATCGTCAGTGGAGGGGTGATCTCGAGCACGTTCGAGTAGATGCCTCCGTAAAAGACGATCAGGCCCAGCTCGTAGGCGCGGTACACGACCTTCGCGGCCTCCTTGGCGGCCGGCTCCTTCGTCTTGCGATCGCGCACGAGCTCGACGCCCAGGATCATGCCTCTGCCCCGCGCATCGCCTATGAGCTCGTGCCGCTTCTGCAGGTCCTGGAAGCCGTGAAGCAGACGGTCGCCGATGCGTTTTGCGTTCTCCACCAGCTTGTGGGACTCGATGTATTCGAGCGTCGCGAGTCCCGCGCGAGTCGCCACAGGATTGCCGGCGGTCGTGTACATGTTGATCGCCGGCGCGACGTCGAGGACGGCGGCCGGTGCGACCACGCCGCTGATGCCGGCGAACCCTGACCCCATCGACTTGCCGAGGACGACCACGTCGGGCTCCAGCCCGGAGTGCTGGTAGCCCCACATCTTGCCGGTGCGGCCGAAGCCGATCTTCACCTCGTCGAGGATGAACAGGATGCCGTGCTTGCGACACAACGCTTGCACGGCCTCGAGATATCCGTCGGGGGGCACGATGTCGCCGCCGTCGCTCTGCACCGCTTCGACGATCAGGCCTGCCACGTCCTGCGGCGGGCAGATCGTGCGGAAGACGTAGTCCTCGAGGTAGCTCAGGCACGCCTTGCCGCAGACGCCAGGGTCGTCGTGGCCGAGCGGGCACCGATACGGGTTCGGGTACGGGACCTTGACGACGTTGCCGCTCATCACCCGCGACTGCGCGGTGTGGCCGCTCAGTCCCGCCGATCCGCCGGTCTGACCGTGGTAGCCGCCGATGTAGCTGACCATTCGCGGCCGTTTCTGCGCAAGCGGGACGAGCTTGGCCACGGCGTCGGAGGCGTCCGAACCGCTGAGCCCGAACCAGACCTTGCGTTCGCCTCGCCCGGGGATCACCTCGAGCAGCTGCTCGGCGAGCTCGATGCTCGGCTCGTTCATGAGCGCGGTGAGCGTCATGAACGAGACCTTGTCCATCTGCTCGATCACCGCTCTCTTGATCGCTTGGTTGCCATATCCGGTGTTGGCGACGGCCCACCCGGCCATGAAGTCGAGATACTCCCGGCCTTCGACGTCCCAGATCCTGCATCCTTCGGCGCGCTCGATCGCGAGCGGAAAGAAACGAACCTTCAGCGTGTCACTGAGGACCTTGGCGTCGCGCTCGACGAGTGCTTCCGTGCGGTTCAGGGTCTCCGTTTCGAGCCCCTCCCTCAGGTTGTCGTGCGCGGGCTCGGCGTGGCGCCGCCCGGCGGCTGGGCGCGACCCTGCGACGCGCGCCACTCATTGCCGTGTTGGAACCCGCGCGCTATGACCAGGTAGTAGATCGCCCAGATCACCGTCCAGATGATTCCGATCACGACCACGGCGCCCGAGCCGGGGATGCTGATCGGCCCGATCGCGGTTGAGCCCGGCGCAAAGAACTGGCCGATGAGGGCCGCCAGCACCGCGATGATGGCGACGATTGGGGTCAGGGGGTAAAACGGTGTCTTCCACTTGAGGTTGCGCACGTACTCCGCGCCTTTCTGGATGCGGTATAGCGGCTGGCTGATGGAGATCATCAGCCACGCGTAGAGGAAGCCGAAGGACGAAAGGCTCGCGACGAAGATGTATGCCGAGTTCGGGAAGAAGTAGGCGAGAACCGCGCCGATGAAGATGCACAGCGCCGTCACGAAGATGGCCGGGTTGGGCGTCTTGCGCGTCGGGTGCGTTTGCGACAACACCTTGGGGAGGTACCCCTCGCGGGAGATGGCGAACATCATCCGAGACGCCGTGTAGAGGCCGCCGTCGACCGACGAAAGCGAGGCGAGAATGACGATCCAGTTGAACACGGCACCGATGGCGGTCAGGTTCATGGCGTTGAAGCCGTCGACGAACGGGCTGCTCGAAGTGCCGGCCTTGGTCCAGCTGATGACGCCGAGCAATACGACGCTGGCGATGATGAAGAGCACCGCGACGATGACCGCGGTCCAGATCAGCGAGCGAGGAACGTCGCGCTCCGGGTGAACCGACTCCTCGGCTGTGACGCCGACGAGCTCGATGCCGACGTAGGCGAAGAACACGGGCAGGAGGGCGGCGCCCACGGCGCCGACGCCGTTCGGGAAAAAGCCGCCATGCGCCGTGAAGCCCGACGCACCGACGGTGTTCAGTGAGGAGGTGAAGATCGCGAAGCCGCCGATGACGATGAAGGCGGCCAGGCCGACGAGCTTGATCGAAGACAGGATGAACTCGTATTCGCCCATGAAGAGCACGCCGACCAGGTTCACGACCATCTCGATCAGCGTGATCACCCCGGCGACGACCCAGATAGGCACCGACGGAACGAAGACGTGGAAGTAAGTGCCGGCCGCGACCGATTCCGTCGCCGCGCCCATGACCCAGGCAAGCCAGTAATTCCACCCCGTCAGGAAGCCGGAGAGGTGGCCCATCGTCTCCTGGGCGAAGATCGCGAAGGAGCCTGCCACTCTTCGTGTCACGGCCATCTCGGCCAGGCACGCCATGACCGCCAGCGAGATCACGCCCGCTATCGCGTAGGCGATCACCACTGAGGGGCCGGCGATGTTGATGGCGCTGCCGCTGAACAGGAAGAACCCGGAGGCGATCGTGCCGCCGACCGAGAGCATGATCAGGTGGCGAACATGAAGCCTTCGTTTGAGGTCACCTTCGAATTGCGCGGTGTCCAGCGTGTCGAGCATGCTTCCTCCTCAACCCGACGGGCGCCCTTGAGCCAGAGCGCTCTCCCCTGACCGGCAAGGATCGCTCGCCAAGTTCCGAAAGTCAAGAACCTTGTTCTTTGGCTCGCGATCGCGCGGTCTTGCGCTTGCGTCGGCGCGTGTCGATGGACGGCGCCACGGTTTCGGCGTCGTGGAGATGGTCCGTCATCGCCTCGCGGACGCGGGTCAGATCGCGGCTGCGGAGCGCGGCGAGGGTGCTTTCGTGCATGCCGATCACCCTGTCGGCGCCTGAGTAGTACTCGGCGTTCCAGCCGTCCAGCAGGACGGTCATCTCACTTATGACCTCGTGCTGAAACGCCGCGAGGAGTGGGCTGTTCGCCGCGCGGCCGACGGCGTAGTGGAACAGGTTGTTCGCCTGCACCCACACGTCGGGGTTGCCGACGGAGCGCTTGAGCATTTCGATCGACCTTTCCATCTCGACAAAGTCGTCCTCGGTCGCCCGCCGGCATGCGAGCATCGCGAGCTCCATCTCGACAGCTCTCCGCGCCTCGACCAGCGCTGAAAGCGAGTGGGCGACGCGCGCGCGCGCCACACCCAGGAGTCGCGGCGGGATCAGCGATGAGGTGACCATTACGCCACCGGAGTTACCGCGACGCGTCTCGATCACCCCGGCCTCGGCGAGCATGCGGAGGGCGTCGCCGACGGTCGGCCGGCTCACCTCCATCGTCCGGGCGAGTGCGTCGATGTTGGGAAGGCGTGAGCCGCGCTGGAACCGGCCTGAGCTGATGGCCGCGGTGATCTGCTCCACCACCTCCGCCGAGGCCTTCGGGCCTCGAATCGGATGAAACGGCGCGTCGGCGCTACTGCGCGGTGTATCCGCCATCGACGGCGAGCGTCGCGCCCGTTATGTGGGTGGATTCGTCGGAGGCCAGGAACAACACCGCGGCCGCAACGTCCTCGGGGGTCGCCAGCCGGTGCTGCGGGATCGTTGCCTCGATGCCTTTCCTGAACGATGGCGGATCCGGCTGGCCGTCGAACCACGCTTGCGCAAGCGGCGTATCCGTGAGCCCGGGCGCTACCGCATTGACTCTGATGCCCAACGGCGCCCATTCGATGGCGGCTGCGCGCGTGAGGCTCGCAAGCGCCCCCTTGCTGGCCGAATAAAGGCTCATGCTCGGCACCCCGACGGAAGCGGTGCGCGAAGTGATGTTTACTATCGAACCTCCCGAGTGGCGCATGTGAGATGCCGCCTCGCGAAGCATCAGGAAGGCGCCGAACAGGTTCACCGCGATCACGCGCTCGAAGTCGGCCAGCGGCGCTTCGATCAAGTCGCCCGTCCAGTCGATGCCCGCGTTGTTGACCAGCACGTGCAGTCCTCCGAAGCGCGAGGTCGCTTCGGCCACCGCGTCACGAGCCGTGTGCTCGCTGGACACATCGCCGTGCCGGCACGCGAGCCGGCCATCGCCGACGTCGCGCTGCAACTCCGCGGAGTCCGCGTCGCGGGCGACCACAAGCACATTCGCGCCTTCGTCGACGAAGCGGCGCACGATCGCTTGCCCGATACCCCTGGTGCCGCCCGTGACAATCGCCGTCTTGCCGGCAAGCCGGCCGATCATGCGCCGACGGGGCGGCGGGTTCGTTGCTGTGTGTACACGCGATTGAGCGTCGCGACGCCGTCGATGATTTCGCGCTCGCTCGGGAACGTGAAGTTGATCCGGACGCAGTCGCGAAAGTCTTCCGTCGTGGTGAACGCCGATCCCGGGATGAAGAACACGCCGTTCGCGAGGGCGACTTGCACGAGCTCGTCGGCGACGATTCCAGGAAGCCTGAGCCACACGAAGAAGCCCCCGGTGGGACGCGTCCACTCCACGCCGGGTTGGGCGGCGAAGTTGTGCTCCAATGCGGCGAGCATCACCCCAAGCTTGCGTCCGTATCGCTCGCGCAGCTCGACGATGTGCTCGTCGAGGCCCTGGTCCTCCATGAACGCGGCGATCAGACGCTGGCCGAGGACGTTGGTGCACGTGTCCATGCCGTGCCGTGCTGCAACCATCCGCGCGATGAGATCCGGGCTGCCGACCACCCATCCAACTCGGAGGCCTGGGGCGACGACCTTGGAGAAGGTGTTGACCGACACGACGGTCCCCTCACCGTGGTCGAGCTCGAACAGGGTGGGGTTGCTGGCTCCGTCGTAGCTCAGACGGCCGTAGGGGTCATCCTCGAGGATGACCGCGCCGTAGCTGCGCGCCACCTCGATCAGATGCCTCCGCCGTTCGTCGGTGAGGGTTACGCCGGTGGGATTCTGATGGTTGGGGATCACGTAGATCAGCTTGGGCGCCCGCCCTGCGCGCTTGACGGCGTCGCCGATCGCATCGACGACGATCCCATGTTCGTCGGTCGGACATTCAACGACGCGGCCCTCGTAGCTCGCGATGGAAACGAGCGCGTTCGGGTAGGTAGGAGACTCGGTGATCACGACGTCGTGGGGATCGAGGTACATCTTGCAGACGAGGTCGAGGCCCTGCATTGCGCCGGTCGTGATCAGCAGCGACTCCTCCGTCGCCGGCTGACCCCACGAGGGCAGGGACTTGATCAAAGCCGAGCGAAGGACGCGTTCTCCCTCCGTCGGACCGTAGTTGAGAGCGGAGTTCGACGCGTCGGCGAAGATCTGCGACGCGAGCTCTCCCAGTGGGCCGCCGGGGATGGCGTCAGGGCCCGCCGCTCCCATACCGAACGATATGACCCGTCCTCCATGGCGCTCGAGCATGCTGACGCTGCTGTCGACCGCAGAGCCGGTGATTCCGGCAGCCCTTTTTGCCAGCGGTGGGTTGCTCACGAGCCGGTTGCGAGCTTATTTCCCCTTCCCGCTTAATGTCAATGGAGTTGTTATTTGCGGCTAGGTGTCTAGCGGTCGATCAGCTCCCTGCCGACGCCGTCGATGGCATCACCGAGGACTTCGACGATCGTGTCGATCTGCTTCTCGGTGATCACGAACGGCGGCGAGATCGCTATCACGTCGCCGGCGATGGCGCGAACGATGACGCCATGCTCCAGAGCCGCGAGCCACACGCGCCGGGCGGCGCCGACCGGACCGTCGAACAGCTCCTTCGAGCCGCGGTCCTTGACTAGCTCGACGCCACCGAGCAAACCGAGGCCGCGCACGTCGCCGACGATTTCATGACGGCGTAAATCCTGGAGTCGGCGCTGGAGGTACGCGCCTTTCTCGGCGACCTGCTCGACGAGGTTCTCCTCTTCGAGGATCTGCAGATTGCGCAGGGCAACCGCGCACGCCGTCGGATGGCCGCTGTAGGTGAACCCGTGCGTGAACATCCCCTTCGCCGACTTCAATACGTCGTGAACAGCCGCCGTCATCATCACGCCCGACAGCGGGAGGTAGCCGCTGGTGATGCCCTTGGCAAAGAGCATGAGGTCGGGGCGCAGGTCCCAGTGCTCGGCCGCAAACCACTTCCCGGTCCGGCCGAAGCCGGTGATGACCTCGTCGGTGATCAGCAAGATGCCGTACCGGTCGCACATCTGACGGAGCAGAGGGAAGTAATCCGCCGGCGGGACGATGAGCCCGCCGGCACCTTGAACAGGCTCGGCGACGACGGCCGCGACCGTGTCTGGACCGGCGTCGACGATCAGCCTCTCCGTGGCTGCGACATAGGCTGCACCCGCGGGACCTGTGCCTGTGTAGCGATACGGATCGGGTGCCGGCGCATGCAAGAAGCCAGGGACCAGAGGCTCATAGCCCTTCCAGAAGTTGGCGAGGCCGGTGGCGCTGGTGGCCGCGTAGGTCAGGCCGTGGTAGTCGCGAAGCCGGGAAACGATGTTGACGCGTTGCGGTTCGCCGCGAAGCTTCCAGTAAAGGCGCGCGATCTTGTACGCCGTGTCGTTCGCTTCACCACCACCGGACGCCAGGTAAGTGACTTCGAGATCGCCAGGCGCAATCTCTGCCAGCTTGGCGGTCAACTTGATCGCCGGCGGCGTTCCAAAACCGCCATAGGCGGAGCTGAAGGCCAGCGTCTTCAACTGCTCGGCGGCCGCGTCGGCGAGGACGGTGCGCCCGTAGCCGACGTTGACGTTCCACAGCGAAGCCATGCCGTCGATGTATTCGCGGCCGGCGATGTCGGTCACAGTCGCGCCGGCTCCTCGGACGAGGATCAGCTGCGGGATGGTGCCCGGCGCCGCCGAAAGATCGCCTTGCGGATGGAGCCAGTGGGTTCGGTCCAACTCGGCCAGCACGCTCTGTTCGTCCGACGGCGGTCCGGCGAAGGCCACAGCGGGTCGGATTATGCGCCCATCGGGATCGGGCGAATTCGAATGTAGGCTCCGAGACAGGGACTCGAAAGCTGAACCTTGCGGCAGGGCGCCCCCGCTCCGAGCGACTTACGCCCGCATTGGGGGGAGCGCCCTACCGAGGTGGCGCCTCGAAGCCGAGGGCTATGTTGTGGATCGACCCCGGAGGAAGCCGAAGAGCCACAGGACGATGAGGATGACGATCGCAATCCAGACGAGGTTCATGATCGCCACACTCGCGTGGAACAAGAACCACAGGACCAGGAGGATCGCCGCAAGCACGAGCAGGGTATGGATCAATTCCAAACACTCCTTAGTTGATCTCGCGCACCGACTCAAGGTGATGCGCTAATTGTTTAACGGAGCGACAACTGCAACCACCCGAGACGAAATTACGGAGTGGCCGAAGGCAGTGGCTGACGGAGTGGGTAAGAGCGAGCGGTTAAGCGTTCGCGATCTTTCGCTTAGGTGGGAGATGGCGAGGCCAGCGGCGACGGAGATGCTGCGGGCGACGAGCTGGGCGATGCGCTGGGCGATGCGCTCGGCGATGCCTTGCTGGACGGGCTTGGGGTGGCACCCGTGTTCGACGATGGTGTGGCGGCAGCTCCTGAGCCGGCGCTCGGGGACGCGGCGGGCTGTCCCCCCGGCATCGGAGCGGGCCCGCGCTTCAGGTCGGGGACAGCTCGCTGCAGCGGCGGTGGCAGCGTGTCGATGGCCGCCGCAGGCAGTGTGCCTCGCTCATTCGGCTGGATGGGCCGGTAGTTGGAAGGCGTCGGGATCCAGCTCACGAGCAGCAGGGTTCCCGCCATCGCCGCAATGCACAGGGCGAGTGTTCGCCGGAGCGGCCGGCCCTCGGTGGTCTTCCAGACGAAGGCTCCAAGCTGCTTGCCGGTGAGCGCGAACGAGGCGATCAAACCGAGGATCGGGATGCCGAGCAGGAGGATCTGCAACCCGTCGATCAGCGCGGTCAAGGCATCCCCGTGTGCAAGCGCGCGACCACCGGCAACCCCCAACATGCTGATCGACATCCAGGCCGTGCCGATGATGCGCGGTGCGTGCACGATCAGCATCACATAGATGTAGAGGACCACCGGAACGGTGATGAACACCCAGGCTGCCACCACACGGCGCACGCCAGGCTTGAGCTCGGTCACCCGTTGATCGGCCGGGCGGCGCAAGACAAGGTGGGCCAGGATCGGTTTGATGCGACCGAACAGATCTGGCACTCCGGTCAGGTCGGCCACGACGTAGTAGCCGTCGAGGCGAAGGAAAGGCAAGAACTGGTGCGCGATCTCGAGGTGCTGGGCAAACACCAGGATCAGGAGCGGCTCGAAGTGCGTGAGGAAATAAGCGCCCGCCACCGCGAGCATGAAAACGACGTTGAAGTAGACGCCTCCGAGGTCGGTCCGAAGCCGTGCGCCCTTACCCAGCCGATAGGCGTCGGTGACGTCGCTGTAGAAGGCCGGCCACACGATGTAGATGCCGGCCCCGATCACGCCAGGCCTGGCTCCTCCGTAACGGCACGCCGTCGCGTGGCCGCACTCGTGAAACACCGCGGAGACGATGAGCAGGGCCATGACCACCAACATGGTCGACGGATGGAGCAGGAGGTCCCGGAAGCTTTGCGCCACTCCGTGCGCGAAGAACACCCAGTAGTCGAGCACCCCGAGCGCGAGCAGGACGGCGACGACAACTGGCGGCAAGAACAGCGGCCGGAAGATGGCCGCGACGACCTGAGCCGCAGGCGCGGGAACGACGGCCACCTTGAACTTGAGCGCGAGCATCGGGTCGAAGCGCTTGAGCTGTGGCCGGGGGCTGCCGTCCAGCGCAGCGATGCCCAGCGGAACCAGCTTGGACTCGATCAGGAACGCGACGTTGTCGGCGCTGACGTTGCGATGCTCGGCGCGGCTGACGTCGGACGCGATCTGGCTCACTCGCCGCCGGCCGTCGATCGTCTCCGCCACCGCGTACAGCAGGCGAGAAAGCTGGACGACCTGTCCGTCGGCGCGGCGCGCGAGATACGGCGTTTCCATGAAGCCGGAATCCTTGTACTCACCGATCAGCTCGACGCCGGAGACAATCGACGGCACCGGGTCGCTCTGACGCGCGTCGCCGCCCGCACTTCGCGCCGGTTGTCGTTCGACTTTGTCGTCACGCAGCGCACCGGTGGGGTCTATCACCGCGGCTCACAAAAGAGGAGGCGGCCGCGATAGCCGCCTCCAAGGGAATCCACGACGATCGGCGTCAGACTGCCGGCCCGGTAGGCGGGCTCGTCGACTGCGAGATCTGGGCCGCCTGCTGGGCATTTGCGTACGCGATCGAACCGTCCGAAAGCACATTGGCCGCGACCGCGGCGTTGATCGGCGCGGCCACGTTCAGATTGATAAGCGACATCGCTTCCCGGTCGGGCAGCTCCTGGCCCGATTCGGCCTGAAGCTCCTCCTGGGACACATTCTTGTCACCCATGTTTCGTTTCCTCCAAGTTCGTTATGTCTGCTGGGGGATGTATGCCTGCTGAGCCGCGTTGGCGTAAGCGATCGATCCATCCGAAAGCACGTTGGCGGCAATGGCCGCGTTGATCGGCAACGCCAGGTTGGCGTTGACCAACGACATCGCCTCTCGATCCGGAACTTCGCTTCCGGATTCCGCCTGCAGCTCTTCCTGGGTAAGGTCGTCCTGGTTTCTGCGCACTCGACCTCCTATGTGTGCTGGATGATGGTGTTCGTCTGCTGCGCGTTCGCGTAAGCAACCGATCCATCGCTCAATACGTTGAGAGCGACCGCCGCGTTGATTGGCGCCGCGACGTTGGCGTTGATCAGGGACATCGCTTCCCGGTCGGGAAGCTCTTGACCCGACTGCTGCTGGAGTTCCTCCTGCGACAACTCTCGATCCTGCGTCATCGGGACGCTCCTGCCGGGGCCGGCGCTCCTGGCGTGGCCGCGATTCCGACCACCTCGTAGCCGTGGCTGCCCTTCTGCTTGACGCCGTTGGCGCCGCCCTTGTCGGGGGACTGCTCGCGAGCCTGCTTGACAGCTTCCTCGCTCGCCCGCATCGCCTGCTCGCTCTCCCACAACGTGAAGACCATCAACTTGCCGGCGTCACGGTCACATAGCCAGTACGCGCCCTTGAACCCGGGAGCCGGGCTCTTCTGCAGGGTCGGAACCACCTCCTGATTCACGTACTGAATGCTTCGGTCGAGCTCCTTCTTATCAGTGTCGAGTTCGGTCATACGTACGAACATTCGCGAAACCTCCTGAGTGAATTTGTCGGGGCGCTTCCGGATCGCCACGCGCGGCTCGGCGGGATCACGGTCCGTGCGGGGCGGGCGACGGCGAAGCCGCCGGTGTCGGCGCCGCCTTGCTCGGGCTTGGCTGCGCGGTCGGCGTAGCGGCTGGGCTCGGGGTCGGACCGGGTGCGGGCGACGGGGATGCAGCCTGGGGTGGCGGGGTGGACGACGGGGCCGCTGTCGGACCTGTTTTTGCG
>DATEHC010000046.1:0-18049 GCA_035279785.1 Candidatus Dormiibacterota bacterium | reverse complement strand
AGCTGCCGGAGCCCTCGACCTCCATTCCAGGCCTGTGATTCGACGGCTCTGACCCAGGCTTTCTCGGTCACCGAGCTGGCAGCCGCGTGTGTCGCAAACGGCTCGCCGCGCGCTGACCCACCCATCTGCGGGGCCCTGGGCCCCGACCTCACCCGTCCGACGTGGGATTCGGCAAACGACAGGCTCATCGGCGCCACGCAGCAGTGGTGCGCTAGGCGCTCGGACCGCGTCTGCGCGGCGCAATTCGCACCCACCTGGCAACAACTGGTCGATCCGTCCCTTTGGCGCAGGCCGCAGGTCGGCTGCGACCAAGCCTCGTGCCAGGCCGAGGCGGCGCGTCGTGCGGCGTGGGACAGCGTGTTCGCGACGCCACCGCAAAGGCTCGAGGCGCAGGGCGAGGTCCAGCCACTGGCAGCCGCCGGCCACGAGCTGACAGGCGGCGCGACCGCGGGCACGATCGCGGTCGGCGGTGGAGGCGCCGAGCCCTCGCGCGACCTCTACCAGTTCGTCGAGAACTCCATGCTCAAGCAGCCCGGCGTGACCGTGAAGCAGGAGCTGAGCGCCATCACCGGGATCGACTCGGTAGCCCTTGGTCCCACCCAGGTGAACCAGGCCCGCGACTACGCGGCGATGGGGTGGACGCAGACGTCGAGCGCACCGGTGGCGTATCAGGACCCGTCACCGACCGGCCTTGCGAGCGAATGGCCGGCGGGCAGCTCCGTGCTCGTGGTCGGCGCCTCCCAGGCCGGGACGGCCGACGTCTACAACTTCGTTTTCGAAAGGTCGGCATCGGGCGCGCTCGTCCCCTTCTCCCGCGGCTGGCTCGTCCGCGGGCGGTCCCCGTTCGTCGACGACTACTCCGCATCGGAGCTCGGCGGCTACGGAACCATCCTTCTGCTTGGTTACCGCTACCACTCCCGAGACGCGGCCTGGTCGGTGCTCAACGCGTGGGTGCGAAGCGGCGGGCGGCTCTACGTCGAGACGGGTTGGCAGTATGTGGATCCGGACTGGAGTGGAGGCGCGAGCCCGTCCACACTCCCGGTCACGTCGACCGCCTGGGGACCGCTCGATGCCTCGTCTGCGGTGAAGCTGGGAGCAGGCTCGACCGCCGGCACGGTCACAGACTTCGGCGACCTCCATTACCAGGGTGGGGCATGGGGCGCGGCGTCGGCGAAAGCGTCGGCGTTGCGGCCCGGCGCTGAGCCGGTGGTGACGGTGGGCGATCGCGTGGTCGTCGCGCGCCAGTCCCTCGGCCGCGGCCTCGTTCTCTGGAGCGGCATGAACCTGCTGGCCCACGACGCCGGCTCATCGTCGCCGTCCGAGGATCAGGTGATCCGCGACGCTTTCGACTGGCTGCTGCCGCCGGGGGCTGCAGCGATGACCGGGGCGTCGCCGGCGGCGGCGATCTCGCTCCCGCAGCGGTGGACCGGGAACGAGGAGGTTTCGCTACCGCTTCAGCCTTCAACCGTGCCGGCGCTCGTGCTCATGAGGGAATCCTTGTTCCCGGGCTGGTCGGCCGATCTCGTCGCCGGGGATGGCGGACGGCGATCGGTGCAGATCCTCGATTCCGAGTACGACTACATGCTGGTCCGCCTCGATTCCGTCCCGGCCTCTGCCAGTCTTCAGTTCACGTATCGCCCCGGTTGGGCGGAGGTCACTTCGTGGATCGCCTCGGCGCTGAGCCTGCTGGCCATCCTCGTGTGGCTCGTCATGCCCTACGCATTCGCCGCCGGGCTCGATCGATTGGCCACGATCACGCGGGAGGCGTGGCGTCCTTTGCGGCGGCGGTGGGCGCCGGGGTGGCGCGAGGAAGAAGCGTGAGCCAGAAGCCGCGTACGCGCGCTCGAATCCTCGCCTGGCTCATCCGAATCCTGCTGGTGCTGGCCGCGTTGCTTTGCCTGTTGCCCTTCGCGGCGATCGCACGTGCTCTCGTGATCGCCATCACCGGCGGCGTGAGTGCCGGCAACCTCGCCGGCATGTTCCTCTCGCTGTTCGCACTGCTGCTCGGCTCGGTGTTCTTTCTCTACTCCGTCCGCTACTACCTCGCCACGGTTGTCGTGCTGCTGTCTTCGCTTGTGCTCTCGACCAACAATGGCGACAGCCATCATTCCGCCGGTAACGGCCCGCACAAATCGCGGATCCTGCGGCGCGGCAACGGAAACGGCAACGGCAAGAAGAACGGGTCGGGCAACGGCAACGGCAATGGCCGCCTCGACCTCGGATATGAGCCATTTGTGTCGATTCACGTCGCCAGCTACAACGAAAAGCGCGTGATCGGCCGGCTGCTCGAAGCGTGCGCCGCGCTCGAGTACGGAAATTACGAGGTCGTGCTCGTCGACGATTCGACCGACGAGACAGCCTCGATCCTCGAGACCTGGAAGGGGAATCCGAAGTTCAAGATCATCCACCGCGCGACGCGCGACGGATTCAAGGGGGGCGCGCTCGAAGTGGCGCTCGCCCACACAGATTCGCGGGCTGAGTTCGTGCTCGTCTGGGATGCCGACGTGGTCCCATTCAGTGACTCGATCCAGACCTTCCTGCCGCACTTTTTCAACGGCAACGGCAACGGCAATGGGAATGGAAACGGCCACGGAAACGGGTCGGGCCGGCGCGAGCTACGCCCCGAGGTGGCCGCGGTGCAGAGCTACCAGTGGCACGTCCTGAATCGGAGTGAGAGCTGGCTCACCGAGGCAGTCCGCGCCGAATACGCGGGAAGCTACATGGTCGAGCGACCGTTCCAGGAGTTCGTCGGCTCGCTGAAGATGATCGCGGGCACGGCCTACATGATTCGCGCTCCGATCCTGAGACAGCTCGGTTGGGGGCGCAGCCTCACCGAGGACTGGGAGCTGACGCTCAGGCTGCACCTGCTGGGCCTGAAGGTCGTGTATACGCCGTACGCCGAGTCGCCCGCCGAGTGCGTGGGCACGTTTGGACGTCTTGCCAGGCAGCGGATGCGATGGGCCGAAGGTCACACCCACAACGTGCGTCGCTGGTGGTGGCAGGTTCTGCGCTCGCGAAATTTGACGGCGATCGAGAAGATCGACTTTCTCTACTACTCGACCTACTACCTGCAGGCCGCGTTCTTCACCGTGGGCACGTCTGCATGGTTGATCGCCGAGCTTGCCATTC
Source organism: Candidatus Dormiibacterota bacterium (assembly GCA_035279785.1). Lineage (GTDB taxonomy): Bacteria > Chloroflexota > Dormibacteria > Dormibacterales > Dormibacteraceae > 40CM-4-65-16. The sequence goes on along the minus strand of DATEHC010000046.1, from coordinate 14,920 downwards.
GGACCCACGTGCCCGAATGGACCTCGACTTTCGGTTGGGCGCTGCTGCTCACCAACATGCTCGCGCTTCCGCTCATGAACCTCGCGGGACTCCTGCTCGAAGGAGCTCCCGGACGGGACTTCATGGGGATTCTCGGCGCCCTCGCAACCTCGTTCCTGCTGATTCCATTTCAGACATACGCGGCGCTCAAGGGACTGTTCGAGAGAGATGAAGGGCCCTGGTATCGAACTCCGAAAACAGGGCGCATCACCGACCCGATCCACCACCTGCGCCGCCTGGGCTGGCTGCGCAGATGGCGCGGACGGTCTCCGCAATCACGCAAGGGCGGGGGCGTGACTCACCCTGCAACCCGCATTCGCGCGAAGCGGCATGGGTGGGTGGTCGTGGGGGCGATGGCGGCTTTGCTCGGCGCCCTCGCATTCGGAGCGTGGCACGCGCCGACCGCCCAGGCGGCCGGCTCGAACCTCTTTCTACACGGGTCGCTTGGGCCGTTCACCATGGACAACAGCGCGCCCGCCGGTGGGCTCGCGGCCACGTTCCTGCTGGCGCCGGTGAACACGACCCGGACATGGGCTACGACAAGCTCGACGGCCGCGGCGCAGACGGTCTTTACGTCCACGTCTTTCACCTTCAACTACTCGACGACCGGCGTCGGAGGTTCGACCGGAGTCAACCTTGTGTTCGGTTTCAGCGCGGCCAGCAGCTGCGCGTCCGTCACGACGGTCGCGCAGACCTCGACCACGTTGACGAGCGGCTCGAACCTGTCCACCGCAAGCTTCTCGCCTGCGTCCAACGTGACGGTGCCCGCCGGATCGTTCTTCTGCTTCAAGCTCACCGTCACCTCGATTGGCGTCGTGGACCTCACGCTGAACAGCGACGCTTCGTCTGCCCAGACCAACCTCTCGAGCACCCAGACGATCTTCATCCCCGAGCTGGCGCTTCCACTGGCGATCGTCGCTCTGGTGCTGCCGGCGGCAGCTCGTGTCAGAAGGAGGCCATCGTGATCGGCCAGCACCGCAGCCCGCAGATCGTGCTCCTTGCATCTTGCTGCCTGATCCTTCTCGCGCTCCCGTTTGTCACGAGCTACAACGACCTGCTGACCGCTTTTGGCATGCAGCTGGGCCTGGCTGCGCCGCTCCAGTCGGTGAGCCCCATCGAGGCACGCATGGTGGTCGCGGTGCTGACCGCCCTGCGAATCCACGCCGCCGCGGCGGGCAGTCAGCTGGTCATCTGGGGTCCGGACGGAGCCACGAATCTCTTCATCTCGTGGAATTGCATCGGCTGGCAGAGCCTCGTGGTGCTGGGTCTGAGCCTGGTAGTCGGGCTAAGAGGCGGCAGTCGGGAGGCCGCTGCTCAGGTGGTCCTGATAGGGATCCTGGGAACGATCCTCGTCAATCTGCTGCGCGTGACCACCGTGTGCCTGCTCGCGGCAATTGCAGGCCGCTGGCCCGCGGTGATCTTTCACGATTACGCGGGCACGTTGATGATCATCGCGTGGCTGTTCGCGTTCTGGAGCGCGGCGCAGCGATGGTTCTTAGTCGACCGATTCGGCCCAGGAGATCAGCTCGCGTAGACCGCGGTCGAAGTCGACTTTCGCATCCCAGCCGAGGTCGCGCCGCGCCTTCTCGATGTCGCTGACGTAGTACTTCTGGTCGCCCTCGCGCCATTCGGAGAACGAGAACTGCGGCTTGCGCCCGGTGAGCTCGCCTATCTGGTCGATGACCTCGAGCAGGTTGCGCTGGTTCTCCGGGCCACCACCCACGTTGTAGATCTCACCGCGTGCGATCGCGATCTTGTCGATCGCCGTGGCGTACAGGGCGCAGAGGTCGCGTGCATCGAGCAGGTCGCGCACCTGCGAGCCGTCGCCGTAGATCGTGAGCGGCCTGCCCTTGAGGATCGAGTGCACGAAGTGCGCGACCCATCCCTGGTCTTCGGTCCCGTACTGATGCGCGCCGTAGATGCAGCTCTGCCGCAGCACAACCGTGTTCATGTCGAAGACGCGCGCGTAGTCGCGCACGTACTGGTCGGCCGCGCCCTTGCTGCAGCCGTAGGGGCTGTGGAAGTCGAGCGGTTGTGTCTCCTTGCACGGGCCGTCCTTGTGGTCGAGCTTGCCGTACACCTTGTTGGTCGAGCTGAAGATCACGGGTGCATCGTGGTTGTGCAGCCGCACCGCCTCGAGAACGTTGAGCGTGCCGCGGGCGTTGACGTCGAAGTCGGTGTTGGGGTCGACCAGCGAGGTCGTGACCGCGACCTGGCCGGCGAGGTGGAGGATTGCATCCTGGCCCGCGACGTGCTGCGCCAGTGCCTCCCCGTTTCGCACGTCTTCCTTTACGAACGCGACGCGGTTCGGGTGGCGCGTGAGGATCCACTTGAGGTTGCGCTCTGTGCCGGGGCGGCTCAGGTTGTCGAGCAGGGTGACCGCCCAGCCGTCCTTGATCAGGTGCAGCGCCGCGTTCACCCCGAGGAAGCCCGCGCCGCCGGTGATCAGAGCGCGGCGTTCGGCCGGCGTCGCATTCCCCGCGTGGTGTCCGTCGGCGTCCCTCATCGTCGGGTCCATCGAACCGAGAACTCTATCCCGTGGCGATGCCTCTGAAGAACGCTATCGCAACGATCCAGCCCGCGCCGGCGAGGATCAACGTCTCGCGGCGGACGCTGCCTCCCCGGGAGTAGAGGTACATGCCGGGGACGAAGATCACCGCGAAGACGCCGTAGACCATGTGCAGGATTCCTTCCCGCGGGCGGCCGCTGAAGAAGAGCGCCGCGATGCCGAGCAAGCCCTGGATGGGGATCAGCGCCGCCATGATCAGATACGAGGAGCGGAAGCCGCCGCTCACCGGCTCGTTGCGGAAGTAGTAGTACGTGCCCCAGAGCCCGATCAGCACCGCATAGATCAAAAGGACGGTCGCCCCGAACCGGTGCAGCGAGCCGAGCGTCGCGAGCACGTTACTTACGCGTGCAGGCGGGAGATCTGGTCGCGAAAGTAGTCGACCGTCAGGCGCAAACCTTCCTCGAGGAGGATGCGCGGCTCCCAGCCGAGCTGCTCCTTCGCCCGCGCGTTGTCGAGCGCGATCCGGTACACGTCACCTTTGCGCTGAGGGCCGCGCCGGGGCTCGAGCCGGTACTCGGTGAGGAGGGCAAGCTTGCGAAAGAGGTCGTTGACGCTGACCGGAATGCCGGTGCTCACGTGATAGGTCCCGCCGTCGCCTTTCTCGAGCGCCGCGAGGTTGGCCATCGCCACGTCGCCGACGTGGAGCATGTCCCGCGACTGGTTGCCGTCCCAGTCGATGGTGAGCGGCTTGTTCTCGATCATGCGGCTTGCGAAGATCGCGACCACGCGGCCTTCCTCGGCGAAGAAGTCCTGGCGCGCACCGTAGATGTTGGCGTAGCGCAGCGTCGTGAAGTTCAGGCCGAATGTCCTCTGGAACGTGGCGAGGTACTGCTCGAAGGCGTACTTGCTCGTCCCGTACGGGGACAGCGGGCGGATCGGGTGATCTTCGTCGTTGGGGACGATGTCGGGCTCGCCGTACAGCGCGCCGCCGGTGGAGCTGAAGATGACCTTGCGGACAGAGTTGTCGACGCAGGCCCGAAGGACGTTGAGTCCCCCGACGACATTGACCTGCGCGTCGTTGCCCGGGTCGGCGACCGACTTCGGCACCTCCGACTGGGCCGCGTGGTGACTCACGACATCCGGTTTGAAGTCGCCGACAGCTTGCTGGACGGCGTCGCGGTCGCGCACGTCCGCGCGGTAGAGCCTGGCTTCTGGGTTGACGTTCTCCTCACGCCCGGTGGCCAGGTTGTCGAGCACGGCCACCTGGTGCCCCGCGGCGACGTAGGCGTCGACGACGTTCGAGCCGATGAAACCCGCGCCGCCGGTGACGAGAATCTTCACCGACCGTGACTCTACTTGAAGTCGATGTCGTGAACGCGGTGCGCTCCGGCGTCGCGCCGGCGTTCGTGCGCGGCGTTCTGCGGCGAGCGGCCGCGGTGCCCGAGATCGCCGCCCGCCTGCCCGACGGCGAGGCCACGGTCGCGGTGCGCATCACCGGCGACGAGGAGATACGGAGCCTGAACCGGACATATGCCGGGGACGACCACGCGACCGACGTGCTCTCGTTCGAGGGGTCGGGCGCTCACGTTGGCGACATAGCGGTCTCGTGGCCGCGCGTCGTCGAGCAGGCCGAGCAGTGGGGCCACTCGGCAAAGGACGAGCTGTCGGTGCTGCTGGTCCACGGGCTGCTTCATCTGCTCGGTTGGGACCACGGCACGGCGGCGGAAACGGAAGAGATGTGGCGGCTCACCTATTCTGCTGTAAGAGGTCTGCGGCGCTCGCCGCGGGCCTAACTGCGTCTGTTTAGAGATGGATGAGCAACAGCGGCGTCTGATCGTCGGGCTCGGCAACCCCGAGTCGGAGTACGCGGAAACACGCCATAACCTGGGGTTCGCGTGTGTGAGCGAGCTCGCGCGGCGTCTTGACGTGCGCATCGACCGGAAGCGCTGGCAGTCGCTCGTCGGGAACGCGCGCACCCGTGGCGTTTGGTTCGTCCTTCCCCAGACCTACATGAACCTGTCAGGCCAGGCCGTGTCCAGGGCCATGAAGGACACCGGGATCGGGCCTGAGAACACGTGGGTCGTCTACGACGAGCTCGACCTGCCGCTGTGCCGCATGCGCATCAAGACCGGCGGCTCGACGGCGGGGCACAACGGCGTGCGGTCGATCATCGAGTCGCTTGGCCGCGACGACTTCATTCGTTTTCGGGTCGGCGTCGGCAAGCCCGTCGCGCCGGGTTCGACGGCCGGGATCCGGCACGTGCTCGGGCGCTTCAACAAAGCCGAGAAGGAGCGCCTGCCGAAAGTCATCGGCGGCGTGGCGGATGCGCTCGAGCTGGCGCTCGACGCCGGGATCGAGCGGGCCATGGACCGCTACAACCGCGCGGGCGCCCTCGGCTGCGAGGAGTTGCCGTGAGCCGGCTCTGGGAGGCGACCCTCGGCGCCAACGCGAGGCTGGACGGCTGGGCGCGCCGCGGCTCGACGGAGCTGCACGTCGCTCGACTTCCGCGACCCGCCTGGCCGATCGTCGCGGGCTCTCTGGCGCGCGCGGCCGTCGCGCGCCGCAAGTCCGCCGTGATCTTCGTCCCCAACCCCGAGAAGTTCGCGGACGAGCTCCGCACGTGGCTCTCCGGTCAGCCGGTGACCCATGTGTTCGCCGAGATCGGCGTCTCGTTTCTCGACCGCCCGCCCGCGTTCGATGAGGCGGTGAACCACCGGCTGGACGCGCTGGCGGCGCTCCTGACCTCGGAGCGCGAGCCCGTGGTCGTCGTCTCCTCGCGCCGCGCGATGACCCGCCAGACCATCTCGCGCCGCGACCTGGTCGGCACGACGGTCGTCCTCAAGCCGGGCGAGGTCTCGGATCCGGTGGCAGTCGCCGGCCGCCTGGTCGAGCTGGGCTACTCACGCGAGCCGCTCGTCGAGGATCGTGCGCAGTTCTCGCTGCGTGGCGGAATCCTCGACGTCTTTCCCGCGGCCGCCGACGAGCCGGTGCGCGCGGAGTGGTCGGGCGATGCAATCGAGACGCTGCGCATCTTCGACCCGGAGAACCAGCGCTCGGTGATGGCCGTTGACGAGGCGATCGTCCGCACGGGGCGCGAGCTGCTGATCGGTCCGGAGCGCGGCCGCGCGGCGGTGGAGAGGTTGCGCCAGTCGGTGTCGCTGGGGAGCCTGCGTGGCGACGTGCTGTCGGAATGGGAGGACGAGCTCACCCGGCTGCGCGCGGGCGCCGCGTTCCCGGGCGTCGAGTTCTACGCCGCTTACCTCGAGCCGGCGCGTCCATCGCTCCTCGACCACATTCCGGAGGACGCGGTGATCGTCGACTTCGAGCCGGGCCGGCAGGCCGCGGACGCGCGGAGCCTGCTCGACGAGACCGAGATGCTGGCAGCCGCCGAGGCGCAGGGCGGGGAGCTGCCTCGTCAGTTCGCGCTGCCCATCGCCGACGCGGTCGAGGACTTCGGGCCCCGGCCCCGCCTCACCGTGACCTCGGGCGAGCGCGACTCCGATGCGATCGACCTCGGGTGGTTCGCGGGCGAGCCGCTGGTCGGCCAGCCGCGGGCGCTCGCCGGATTCGCCGGGCGAAGCGAGGGCGCCGCGATCGTCTTCGCGACGGAGCAGGATGAGCGGCTGCGCGCGCTGCTCGACGAGGCCGGGGTGAAGGGGGCGATGCGGGAGATCGACCTCGACCTCGACCTCGAGCTCGAGCCGGCGCTCTACCACGCGGGCCTCGACATCACCGCGGGTACCGCCCAGCCGGAGATCGGCTTCCACCTGGCGACGGACGCCGAGCTGTTCGGACGAGTGCGCCGGCCGTCGCGCGCCACCCGGTCGTCGCGCACGAGCGCCGAGGAGCTCACGCGAGAGTTCACTCTCGACTTCGCGCCGGACGAGCTCGTCGTGCACGTCGACCACGGCATCGCGCGCTTCAAGGGCATGCGCCTCATCGAGTCCGACGGCGCGCACCGCGAGTACCTCGAGCTCGAGTACGCCGAAGGCGATCGGCTTTTCGTGCCGGTCGAGAACCTCGACCGCGTGCAGAAGTATCTCGGCGGCGCCGAGGGCACGCCTGCGCTCCACCGGCTCGGCACATCGGACTGGACGCGCGCGCGAGGGCGCGCTCGCAAGGTCGTGCAGGACGTCGCCGAGGACCTGCTGAAGATCTACTCGATGCGCGAGGCCCGGCCCGGCATCGCGTTCGCGCCCGACACCGCGTGGCAGCAGGACCTCGAGGCGTCGTTCCCTTATGAAGAGACGCCGGACCAGGTGGCCGCGCTCGCGGAGATCAAGGCCGACATGGAGTCGGACAAGCCGATGGACCGCCTGCTGTGCGGCGACGTCGGCTTCGGCAAGACCGAGCTTGCGCTTCGCGCCGCTTTCAAGGCGGCGATGAGCGGGAAGCAGGTGGCGCTGCTCGCGCCGACGACGGTGCTTGCGCAGCAGCACTTCCACGTGTTTCGCGAGCGACTGAAGAACTTTCCGGTCGTGGTCGAGATGCTGTCGCGCTTCGTCGACGACGAGACGCAGGCGCGCACGGTGGAGGGATTGAAGAGCGGGCACGTCGACATCGTGGTCGGCACGCACCGGTTGCTCCAGCGCGACGTGCGCTTCAAGCGGCTTGGGCTTCTGGTGGTCGACGAGGAGCACCGGTTCGGCGTGATGCAGAAGGAGAGATTGAAGAAGCTGCGCACGCAGCTCGACGTCCTCTCGCTTTCCGCCACCCCCATCCCGCGCACGCTGCACATGGCGGTCGGCGGCATTCGCGACATGAGCGTGATCCAGACGCCCCCCGAGGAGAGGCAGCCCATCAAGACCTACGTCACCGCGGACGAAGACGAGCTGGTCAAGGAATCCATCGAGCGCGAGCTGCAGCGTGGCGGCCAGGTGTACTTCGTTCACAACCGCGTGCGCTCGATCCAGAAGGCCGCGGAGCGCATTCGCCAGCTCGTCCCGGGCGCCCGCATCGTCGTCGGCCACGGCCAGATGACGGAGGACGACCTGGCCAAGGTGATGGTCGACTTCGAGGCCGGAAATTACGACGTGCTGGTGTGCACCACGATCATCGAGTCGGGGCTCGACATCCCGAACGTCAACACGATCCTGGTGGAGAAGTCGGAGCGCTTCGGGCTGGCACAGCTTTACCAGCTACGCGGCCGCGTCGGCAGGTCAGGACGCCGCGCGTACGCGTACATGCTCTACGACCCGCGCCGGTCGCTGACCGAGCAGGCGGACAAGCGACTGGACGTCATCTCCGGCCTGCACGAGCTCGGCCAGGGTTTCAAGATCGCGCTGCGCGACCTCGAGATCCGCGGCGCGGGCAATTTGCTCGGGACCGAGCAGCACGGCGCGATCGCGGCGGTGGGCTTCGAGATGTACCTGCAGATGCTGCAGAGCGCCGTGAACAAGCTGCGCACCGGCTCCGAAGAAACGGCGGTCGGCGACGTGCTGTCCACCGAGGAGATGAACCTCGACCTGCCCCTCGACCACTTCATCCCGCGCTCCTACATCCGCGACGAGAAGCTCCGGCTCGGCGCGTACCGCCAGCTTGCGGGCGCCGAAGACGAGGAGGAGCTCGAGTCGTTGCTGCGCTCGTTGAAGGACCGTTACGGAACCGCGCCCGCCCAGCTCGACAACCTCGCGTATTCGCTGCGCGTGAAGCTGCGCGGCCAGCGCATGGGCCTGCGCGGCGTGATCGCCGAGGGCCACGACATCGTGGTGCGAGTCGACCCGGACCGATTCCTCGACACGGAGGCGCTGTCCCGGCGCATGGCGGGACGCATCGCCGTGAGGCCGAATCGCATCGTGATGCGGCGGCAGGGCGAGGGCTGGCAGGCCGACCTGCTGCTGCTGCTCGACGAGATGGCGACGCTCTACGCGACCGGTGCAACCAGCGCGGTAATGTCTCGGCCGTGACGGAGAAGCCGAATTCCGACGGCGTTCAGGCGGTCTTTGACGTGGTGCACAGGCTGCGCCAGCCCGACGGCTGCCCGTGGGATCGGGAGCAGACTCACGAGTCGCTGCGTCCCTATCTCCTGGAGGAGACATACGAGCTCCTCGAGGCGATCGACGCGGGCGACGACGCAAAGATGATGGAGGAGCTGGGCGATGTCCTCCTCCAGGTCGCGATGCACGCGGAGATCGCCGCGGAAGAGGGGCGCTTCGACGCCGAGAAGGTGTCGGAGGCGGTGGCCGCGAAGATGGTGAAGCGCCACCCGCACGTCTTCGGCGACGTCTCGGTGGCGAACGCCGACGAGGTGTTGCGCAACTGGGAGCACCAGAAGATGCACGAGGCGCGCAGGGCCGGCAACACCGATTCGGTCGTCGACCGTGTGCCCGCGACCCTGCCCGCGCTCGCCTGGGCGCTTGGCCTTCAGAAGCGCGCGGCTCGCGTCGGTTTCGATTTCTCGACGCCGAACGCGGCGGCGGATTCCGTCGCGGAAGAGGCCAGGGAGCTGGCCGAGGCGCCGGACCGCGACCGCGCGTTCGAGGAGATGGGCGACCTGCTGTTCGCGATCGTGTCGCTGGCGCGGACGCTGAAGGTCAACCCCGAGGATGCGCTCCGCGTCGCGGGTGAACGCTTCCGCCGCCGGTTCGCATCGGCCGAGGCCGCGCTGCGTTCGGAAGGTAAGACGTTCAGCGACCTGGACGAGGCGGAGAAGCTGCGGCGTTGGGAGGAATCGCGGTAACCGTCTGATATATTCGCGGCCTCGCACGCTTTCGGAAACGTCCCAGCATGAGATCCAGCAAAGCACTTACCGCGGCGGGCACCCTGCGCACCAGCTCCTTTGGGCTGCGCAACTTCGTGCTGCTGATCGCGGCCGGCATTGTGCTCGTCTGGGCCGGCATTGCCTTCGCCCAGGAGGCGTACCTCAGCCACAAGCTCGGGCAGCAGGTCTCCGATCTGCGTCACCAGAACGCCCAGATCGCGGCGCAGAACGCCGGATATAAGAAGGACGTAGCGGCGATCAGCAGCGGAACGGCCGACGAGGAGGAGGCGCGCCTCAACGGCTACGCGAAACCGAGCGAGAAGCTGTACCTCGTGACCACGCCGAGCCCGTTGGCATCGCCGTCGCCGTCACCAAGAGCCCACTAGCCCCGCGGGTATACTGAACCCGCGGAGTGGAGCAGCGGCAGCTCGTCGGGCTCATAACCCGAAGGTCCTTGGTTCGAATCCAAGCTCCGCAACCATCAGCCCACAACCAGAGCGCCCGGCGTGGGCGCTTTTTTTATCGGCCGGCGGGGATCGTTGGTCTCGGCACCACGCGCCACTCCCGGCCATCCCACCAGTACGCGCCGTCGCGCGAGCGCTGGGCCCATGGGGGCGCCGACTCCGAGCTGGCGATCCAGTAAGTCCCGTTCCACCAGAACTGACCGTCGTCGGTCAGCTTCTCCTCGATCTTCGGCTTCTCGGGCTTGAGGTCGTGCTGGCGCATCCAGACGAAGACGCCGGCCCCGACCAGGAACCCGATCACGGCCACACCGGCGAAGATCTCCGGACCGTCACCGAGGCTGAAGCCCTGGTCGGTCGATTGCCCGCCCTGATTCTCGGGCCACTCCGCCGGAACGATGGTGTTCGAAGGCGCGGCGGCATACTGCCTCTCCGCCTGCACCTGCGCGTACTCGAGGAGGGCCACCTCGTCGTGCGCCGACGAAACCGTGACCCCGAACAGGTCATTTCCCTTGACGAACGCAAAGCCGTCGGCCGCCATTGCAGGCGAGACTTGCGCCAGATGGACGCCGTACCAGCTCGGACCGACGGCGGACAAAGGATCCGTGTGCTTGAAGCTCCCACCGCTCTTGGTCTCGGCGAGGTTCGCCGCCATGAACCTGCTCGCCCCCTTCTGGCCGGCGAATGCCGCGACGACCTCGACCATGACTCGACCGGACTTGGGGTCTAGGCGGGCCATCTGGTAGCCGTCGACGAAGCGGTCTATCTGGAGCTCGTTCAGCCCCTGCGTCGCGTCGGCGCCCCACGTCGAGGCGTACTGGGAGATCGTGAACTTGCCCTGCAGGTGGCCGGGAGCCGTGGCCGAGTAGGCATCGGGCGGCGCGAGCAGGATGCTTTGAAGGCTCGGCGAGGGCGATGGTGGAGGCGCCGAATCGGCGCGCACGGCCACCGGCGCAAGGGCCAGTCCGGCAGCGGCCACCGCGAGCCATCGTCGATTCACGGCGAAATCGTATTGAGGTGCGCTTCAAACTGAGCCGAGTTAGCGCGACTTAGAATTCAAAGCCCTTATGAACAAGAGAAAGCGCGTCGCCATCGCCAAGCACCGCCAGAAGAAGCGCAAGACGAAGGCGCGAATCCAGGCCGCCCGCTAAGCTCGATTTCCCGACCTGCGGTGCCGTAGCTCAGGTGGTAGAGCGCGCGACTCATAATCGCGTTGTCGGTGGTTCGAGTCCACCCGGCACCACCACGGCCGGCTGATCTCGATGCCAGTCGCTCCTCGCCCCCCGAGCAGATCCGCGATTCTCACAGCGGCCTATCGCGGCATCCACCGGGAGCAGCCTGGTCCCTTGGTGCTCGACGATCCTCTGGCCGCGGACCTGGCGGGCGACGAGGGTGTGGCGATCGTCGCCAAGATGCGGCACCGCCTGGCGCCGGCCGAACTCCAAGCGTTCGTCAACTGGGTGGTGTCCCGCGCGCGATTCAGCGAAGACTTCGTCGAACGAGATCTCGAGGCTGGGGTGGCGCAGCACGTGATCCTCGGCGCGGGACTCGACTCGTTCGCCTACCGGCGCCCCGACCTCGGCGCTCGCCTGCGTGTGTTCGAGGTCGATCATCCGGCGAGCCAGGAGTGGAAGAGGCGGCGTCTCGAGGAGCTTGGTGTGCGCGAGCCCTCCAACCTCGTCTTCGCACCGGTCGATTTCGAATCGGATTCACTCGTCGAGGGGCTGCGCAGGGCGGGCTTTTCGTGGGAAGAACGGTCGACCTTCTCCTGGATCGGGGTGACGATGTATCTGTCGCTCGAGGCGATCCGCGCGACGCTGAGCGCGATCCGCGCCGGCGCGAGCGGCAGCGCGGCGGTCCTTACCTACAACCAGCCGATGGCGACCGTGGACGAATTCTCGGCGCGCGTGACCACGGTCCTGGCCTCCGCGATCGGCGAGATGGGCGAGAGGTTCGTGACCTTCTTCACGCCGTCGCAGATCGCCGCATTCATGAGCGGCGAGGGTTTCGTGGTGGTCGAGGACTTTGGAGCATCCGAGGCGCGGGCCCGATATTTCGGCGATCGCTCGGACGTCCCGATCGCCGGCGCACAGCGCATCCTTGTGGCGAGGATCCCGTGAAGAGGGTTTTGGTGGCCGTTTCGGGTGGGCCGGATTCGACGGCGCTGCTGCTGACGTTGCAGGAGGCCGGCGAGGACATCGTCGCGGCACACTACGACCACGCCCTGCGCGAAGGCTCCGACGTGCCCGCGCGCCAGGTCGCCGAGCTTTGTGCACGCCTTGGAGTGCGACTCATCTCCGAGCGCAGGTCCGAGCCGATGCCGAACGGTTCGGTGCAGGCGGCGGCTAGAAAGCTTCGCTACGCGTTTCTCGACCGCGCGCGAATCCAGGCGGGCGCGGAAGTGGTGGCGACAGCCCATACCGCCGACGACCTGGTCGAGGGCGTCGTTCTGCACATGCTGCGCGGATGCGGGCTCGCCGGCTTCCGCGGAATGCCGTCACGCCGCGGCCATTACGTGCGCCCTTTTCTGAACGTGTGGAGAGAGGAAGTGCGCGAATCTCTCGAGCAGCGCGGTGTGGTCGCCTACGAGGATCCCGCCAACTCCGAGATCCGGTTCGCGCGCGTGCGCGTCCGAACCCAGATCCTCCCGTCCCTCGAGCGCGATCGACCGGGCATCACGCGGCGCTTCCACGCAGCGGCAATGGCGGCGGCCCGGCTCCAGGAGAAGGCCGAGAACCTGCCTACTCGAGTAGAGGAGATCAAGCGCCTGTACGCGCAGGCGGGCGGCCCGGAGCCTGGCCTGTCCCGGCGGCACATCGAGGCGATGTTGAGCTTGACGGGGCCCGGTCGGGGCGGTCGCGGCGTCGATCTTCCGGGTTCACTGCGTTTCCGTATCGTGGGGGGCCACATGGAGATCGTCCCGTCGCGCCCGGCGGCCCCGAGAACGCCGCGTCTCGACGTCAAGCGGTGCGCGGGCTGCGCGGGCGGTGCCGGCGCCCACCTCCGAGCGGGCTTGAGCCTCCACCTCGGGTTCAGGCGACCCGGCCTTCGTATGCGTCCGCTCGGCGGTCGCGGCACCCGCAAGCTCCAGGACCTCTTCGTCGACGCCCGCGTGCCCCGCGAAGATCGCGACGCATGGCCGCTGGTGTTCGCCGGTGACCGCCTCGCATGGGTGCCGGGAATCGCTGTGGACGCCGAGCTCGCGGCGGTTGAAGGCGAGGAGAGCCTTCACGTCTCCATTACACCTATGCCGGATCATCCGCCTATGCAGGTTCGCTCGGCGGGCAATGTTGTTAGGCTAGAAACTCCAATTCCTCGAGGAGATTGAGTTGAGCCGTTTTCCCCGCTCCAGCCTCTTTTACTTCGCATTGGTCGTCGTCCTCGGACTGATCTTCTGGTTCACGTGGACATCGATCCAGAACGGCCAGAGCGGAAACGAGTGGACATACACGCAGCTGCTCGACAAGGCTGACGCGCACCAGGTCACCGACCTGGAGATCAACGGCACCGACGGCACCGCGACCGAGAGCAATCACGCCAAGCACAACGTGACGTTGCCCGACTGCAGCAGCGGATGCACCGAGCTCCTGCAGCAGATGCGGAGCGACAGCGTCAACGTCAAGTTCGACAAGAGCCAGACCGGCAGCTACCTCATCAGCGTGCTCTTGCCCAACATCATCCTGGTCATCCTCATCGCGGCCTTCATGTGGTGGGTGCTGCGCCAGACGCAGAGCGGCAACAACCAGGCCATCTCTTTTGGACGCTCGCGCGCGCGCATGATCGCGGGGGACAAGCCGGCCATCACCTTTGCCGACGTCGCCGGGGTCGACGAAGCAAAACAGGAGCTCACGGAAATCGTCGAGTTCCTCAAATATCCCGAGAAATTCGTAGCCCTTGGGGCACGTATACCCAAGGGTGTGCTGCTCGTCGGGCCTCCCGGAACGGGCAAGACGCTGTTGAGCAAGGCCGTGGCCGGTGAGGCGGGCGTGCCCTTCTTCTCCATCTCGGGCTCGGAGTTCGTCGAGATGTTCGTCGGCGTCGGCGCGAGCCGCGTACGCGACCTGTTCGACCAGGCCAAGAAGAACTCGCCGTGCATCGTTTTCGTGGATGAGATCGACGCTGTCGGCCGCCAGCGTGGCGCCGGCCTCGGCGGCGGACACGACGAGCGCGAGCAGACCCTCAACCAGCTGCTCGTCGAGATGGACGGCTTCGACACCAACACGCACGTCATCGTCATCGCGGCCACCAACCGGCCGGACGTCCTCGACCCCGCCCTGCTTCGGCCCGGTCGTTTCGACCGCCACGTCACGCTCGACCGGCCCGACATCAAGGGTCGCCGCTCGATCCTCGACGTGCACGCGCGCAACAAGCCGCTCGACTCGACGGTCGACCTCGACGTGCTCGCGCGCCAGACGCCGGGATTCTCGGGCGCCGACCTCGCGAACCTCATCAACGAGGCCGCGATCCTGGCCGCGCGGGCGAACAAGAAGGTCATCGGCATGGATGAGCTCGAGGAGGCGATCGCGCGTGTCATCGCCGGGCCCGAGCGCAAGAGCCGGCGCATCTCCGAGAAAGAGAAGGAGATCATCGCCTACCACGAGGTGGGTCACGCGCTGGTGATGAAGGGGCTGCCGCACACCGACCCGGTGCACAAGGTTTCGATCATCTCCCGGGGCATGGCGCTCGGCTGGACGCTGAGCCTGCCCGAAGAGGACAAGTACCTCGTGTCGCGCGACGAGCTGATGGACCAGATCGCGGGAATCATGGGCGGCCGCGTCGCCGAGGAGATCGTCTTCAAGGACATCACCTCGGGCGCCGAGAACGACATCCAGAGGGCGACGCAGATGGCGCGCCGGATGGTCACCCAGTGGGGCATGTCGGAGAAGCTCGGCACCGTGACCATGGGCCACAAAGAAGAGCTCGTCTTCCTGGGCCGCGACCTCGGCGAGCAGCGCAACTACTCGGAGGAGATCGTCTTCCGGGACATCACCTCCGGGGCAGAGAACGATATCCAGAGAGCGACTCAGCTCGCGCGACGCATGGTCACGCAGTGGGGCATGTCGGAGAAGCTCGGCACCGTGACGATGGGTCACAAAGAGGAGCTGGTCTTCCTCGGCCGCGACCTGGGCGAGCAGCGGAACTACTCGGAAGAGGTGGCCGCGATCATCGACGAGGAGATCCGCAGCATCGTCGACCACGGGTATCAGACGG
>DATEHC010000045.1:0-2651 GCA_035279785.1 Candidatus Dormiibacterota bacterium | reverse complement strand
CGAGCATTCCGATTTCCGGCAGCGGCCGCTCTATCGATTGCGAAGGACCGTGCGCTTGACGATGGCGATCGTCTTCGGCGACAGGGAGACCGCGCTGGCCGCCGCGCGCAACGTCAACCGCGTCCACGCGCGCGTGAAGGGCCGCGACTATCACGCGCTCGATCCCGACCTGCTGCTGTGGGTCCACGCCACTCTGGTCGACTCGGCGCTCGTGACGTATGAGACTTTCGTGCGCAAGCTTTCCTCGGCGCAGCGCGAGGACTTCTATCGGCAGATGAACACGGCGGCGGAGCTGCTCGGCGTCCCAAGCGCGAAGTTCCCGCCGACGTTTCCAGCTTTCCGCGAGTACGTCGACGGCATGGTCGCCAACGAGCTGAGCGTGGGCGACGTCGCGATGGAGCTGTCGCGGCTGGTGGTGCGTCCTCGGGTGCTTCGACTCCCCGGGGTCGCGTTCGTGCCGCTGGAGCTGGTCACGACCGGGCTGCTGCCGGCGTCGCTGCGGGAGCAGTACCGGCTGCCGTGGAACAGGGCGCAGCGCCAGGTTTTTGGCCTGTTGACGCGGGCGCTGCCGCGGATCATCGCGGTGACGCCGCCGGTGCTGCGCGTGTGGCCGCTTCCCGGACACAACGTCCAGCTGGCGGCCGACTTCTCGCTCGGCGCTTAACGCCTTATGTAGACGATCCCCAGCGCTTTGGGCCCGGTGTGGGTGCCGAGAACGCAACCGATCTGACCGATGGTCACCTCGCGACCGGAGAGGTCATTGCGCAGCTCGGCGGCGATCTTCTCGGCTTCGTCCGCGGCCTGCGCGTGCATCACGGCCACGTGCTCGACCGGCAAGTCCCCTTTGAAGTGCTCGACCATCCGCGGGATTGCGCGGGACCGCGTGCGCACGCGGTCGACGGGCTTGATCTCGGCGTCGGCGACCAGCAGCAGCGGCTTGAGGTCGAGCATCGTCCCGATCATGGCCTGGGCGCGGCTCAGCCGGCCGCCCATCTCGAGGTAGCGCAACGTGTCGAGCAGTGCCAGCACGCGGGTCTTGGGCACGCGCTCTCGCACGGCCGCGGCCGCCGCCTCGAGGCTTTCGCACTCGGCCGCCACCCGGCAAAGGAACGCGACCGGCATCGACACCGTCTGGCTGTCGATCACCTCGACCGGGAATCCTTCGACGGACTGCGCTCCCACGCGCGCCGCCTCCGCGGTCGCCGAAAGTTGCGCCCCGATGTGGATCGAGATGCATCCGTCGTGGTCTTTGGCGAGCCGCTGGTAGACCTCGGCGAACTCCCCCGGTGACGGAGCGGACGTCGTGGGCAGCGCCGTCGACACGGCCAGGCGCTGAAAGAACTGCTCGTTGTTCATGTCCACGCCGTCGCGAAACGTGTCCTTGCCGAACAGCACCTTGAGGGGCACGACCTCGATGCCGTAACGCTCGTGCCACGCCTCGGGCAGGTCGGCGGTCGAGTCGGTGACGACCGCGAAGCGACGCGTCACTCGGGAGCCGGCTCTACTCGACCGAGAGGATGAACGGGTAGTGCTGCTGCCCGCCCTGCTGAACCTCGACCTCGAGGCTCGGATAGCTCGTGCGAATCTCCGATTCGAGCTCCGCCATCTCGGCGTCGCTTGCCTGCTCGCCACGATAGACGGTGACGAGCTCGTAAGCGTCAGGGCCGAGCTTGCTCAGCGCCTTGTGCACGACCTCCGCGTAGTCGCCGCCCGCGAACTCCAGGCGGTCGTTGATGAGGCCGATCACGTCGCCCTTCTTGACGCGCAGCCCGTTGCTCCTCGTGTCGCGGACCGCGTGCGTGACCTCGATCGTCTGCACGCGCTCGGCTTCGGCGGTCATCGCCTTCAGGTTTTCCGCCGCGGGTCGTTCCGGCCGAAACGCGACCACGGCCGACACCCCCTGGGGGACGCTGTGGGTCTCGACCACATGGACCTTCTTCTTGGTGAGCCCGATGACCTGCTTCGCGGCGGCGATCACGTTGCCGTTGTTCGGCAGAAGGATCACCTCGTCGTACGGCACCGACTCGATCGCCGTGAGCATGTCCTGCGTGCTCGGGTTCATCGTCTGGCCGCCCTCGATGATGGCGTCGACCCCGAGCCCGCGAAAGATGTCGACCAGGCCGCGTCCCGCGACCACCGCGACAAGCCCAACGCCATTCGCCCGCCGCGACTTTGCCGCCGCTCCGCTTTCACTGTCGAGGATCCTGCGGTGCTGCGTCGACATGTCGCCGACCGAGAGCTTCATGAGCTTGCCGTAGCCGCCGGCAAGGTTGATGACACGTGTCGGGTCGTCGGTGTGGACGTGCACCTTGACCAGCTCGGGCTCGCCGACCACCAGCACGGAGTTGCCCAGCGACTCGATCTGGCCGCGGATCAGCTCGGTGTCCAGGTTGTTGCCCTCGATCAGGAACTCGGTGCAGTAGCCCCAGCCGCCTTCGGGCAGGTCGAGCGCGACCTGCGCGGCGGGGATGGTCGGAGTCCTGGTCTCGGGCAGCGCTGCGATCGCGGCGCCGGATTCCTCGACGGTCTTGAGCATTCCCTCGAGGATCAGCTGCAGTCCGAATCCACCGGCGTCGACGACGCCCGCGTCTCTCAGGATCTGGAGCTGGCTCGGCGTCTTGAGCACCGCGGACCGCGCTCCCGCGGCGGCG
>DATEHC010000044.1:0-19357 GCA_035279785.1 Candidatus Dormiibacterota bacterium | reverse complement strand
CCGGCGCGCGACGACTTGACGAGGATGAAGGCGGTCAGCACTTGACGTAGCCGTCGTTCTTGTCGCCGTAGGCCCACACGTCGAGGTCACCGTACGAGATCCCGTTCTGCCCGAGGATGCTGCAGATGTGGGTGCGGTGATCGTTGCCGTGATGGATCGCCTGGACCATGACGAGCCAGTGTCTTACCCCGCTGCCATTGCCAAGGCTGGTGGCGTCGGGATCGACGGTGCCCGCTGCGGCGATCAGCTCGTCGCCGCTGCGAGCGGCCTCTTCCCTCAGCCTCGCGACCCCGGGGAAGTCGTCATTCTCTGAGACGGTTGGCTCGAAGCCGACCATGCGGCGGAGGTAGCGCTGCTCGGCGGCGATCAGGTGCAGCCATGTCGCCGCGATGGTTCCGTACGTCCCAGCCGACTGGAGCTGGAGCTGTTGGGCCGACATGGTCGAGCAGACATCGAGCAGCTGGAGGTTCGCCCAGCGGTTGTAGCGCAGCGCCTGAACGAGGAAGTCGCTCATGCCGAGGGTTAGCTTATCGCCTGGTAGACTGTCAAGGCATGCCACTTGACACCCTTCAGGCTCGCGGCAAGTCCCTGGCGCTTCTCGAACGCTACGGAGCCCTGCTCACGGAGCATCAACGAGAGGTCATGGACCTCTACATGCGCAGCGATTGGTCGCTTGCCGAGATCGCGCTTCACGAGGGCACGTCGCGAGCAGCCGTCCACGACATCGTCCGGCGTTCGACCAACGCGCTGCAGGACTACGAAAAGCGTCTGGGATTGCTCGCCGAGTCGGCGCGGCGCAGGCGCGAGATCGAGTCGCTGAAGCGGCAGCTGGCCCGCCTCGAGGGAACGGTCTAGATGTTCGAAGCCCTGAGCGAGCGCCTCGCCGCAGCGCTGAAGAAGATCAGCGGTCGGGGCGTGATGCGGGCGGAGGATGTCGACGCCGCACTGCGGGAGGTGCGCCTCGCTCTGCTCGAGGCCGACGTCAACTTCAAGGTCGTCAAGGAGTTCGTGGAGAGGGTCCGCGCCCGGCTGGTCGGCACCGAGATCTCGCCCGGCCTCACAGCTCCGCAGACCGTGGTCAAAGCGGTCAACGACGAGCTCGTGGAGCTCCTCGGCGGAAACACCGAGGGCCTTCGCTACGCGTCGCAGCCACCGACCGTGATCATGCTCGTCGGGCTGCAGGGATCCGGCAAGACGACGACCGCGGTCAAGCTCGCGCTCCTGGCTCGGCGCGACGGCCATCGGCCGCTGGTGGCCGGGCTCGACGAGCGCCGTCCCGCCGCCGTCGAGCAGTTGAAGACACTCGCCGAGCGCGAGCACGTCGCGTTTGCCCGCGGTGAAGGCGCTGTCGCCGAAGCCGGCCGGCTCAACTGCGACGTCGTGATCCTCGACACCGCGGGCCGCCTGCACATCGACGCGGAGCTGATGGGTGAGCTGAAGGCGCTCAAGGCGCGCATCAAGGTCAGCGAGACGCTTCTGGTCGCCGACTCGATGACGGGGCAAGAGGCGGTCAAGGTCGGCGAAGCATTCGGTCACGAGGTCGGCCTCGACGGCGTGATCCTCACCAAGCTCGACGGTGACGCTCGGGGTGGCGCCGCGCTCTCGCTGCGCGTCGCGACGGGGCAGAGGGTCAGGTTCGCCGGCACCGGCGAGAAGCCGCAGGACCTCGAGGTCTTCATCGCCGATCGCATGGCCTCGCGCATCCTGGGGATGGGTGATGTGCTCTCCCTGATCGAGAAGGTCGAGCAGTCCGTCGACAAGGAGCAGGCAGCCGAGGTCGAGCGGCGGCTCCGAGCCGGCCAGCTCAGCTTCGACGACTTCCTGGCGCAGATCCGGCAGCTGCGCGGCATGGGATCGCTCGAGGGGATGCTCGCGATGGTCCCGGGCGGCGGCGCGCTGAAGGGTCAGCTGGCGGCTAGCGATCCCGAGAAAGAAATGAAAAGAATGGAGGCGATCATCCTCTCCATGACGCCGCGCGAGCGGGCTCGGCCCGACCTCATCGACGGCAAGCGCAAGAAGCGCATTGCCTCAGGCAGCGGCGTGCAGCCCGCCGACGTCAACCGGCTGCTGAAGGCGCGTGAGCAGATGCAGATGCTCGCAAAGCAGTTTGGTCCGACGAGCCGGAAAGGCCGGCTGGTCGGGCTGCCCCGAATTACTGGACAAGGAGGCACAGGTTGGTAAAGATCAGGCTGAGGCGGATGGGGGCGAAAAAGCACCCCTTTTACCGTCTCGTGGTGGCGGACGCGCGCTCGCCGCGCGACGGCCGGTTCATCGAGCACCTCGGTTACTACGACCCGATGACGGAGCCTATCCAGGTCAAGATCGACGTGGACAAAGTCAAGAAGTGGCTGCAGCAGGGCGCCCAGCCGAGCGAGGCCGCTCGCAGCCTTCTGAAGCGGGAGGGAATCCTTGAGCGACGTGCAGAGAAGCCGACCCCCACGGCGTGACTTTCGGCGCGGCGGCAGTGGCAGCGGCGGTTTCAACCGGGGCGGAGGATTCCGCCGCGACCGTCCGATGCCGTCCGGGCCGGGCATCGACTACCGCGCGCTGGTCGAATACGTGGCCAAGTCGCTAGCGGAGAAGCCCGAGGACGTCTTGGTCGAGGCCTTCGAGCGCGGCGGCGGGACTGTCGCCATCAAGGTGAAGCTCGCCGACGAGGACATCGGGCGATTCATCGGCAAGGCGGGGCGCAACATCGAAGCCATCCGCACCCTGGTGCGGGTCGCCTCGTCGCGCGACCGCAAGCGGGTCTTCGTGGACCTTGCGAACGCAACCATCACCACTGCGGGACCTCCGCGCGGCCGGCGCAACGGCGGCGGTGGCCACGCATGATCCGGGTGGGGCAGGTGACGGGGGCATACGGCCTGGAGGGGGCTGTCAAGGTAACTCCCTTGACAGATTTCCAGGATCGGTTCGATCCGGGAGCGAGCCTGCTGCTCGACGGGTGCGCGCACGCCGTCGAGTGGAGCCGTGCGGGGCAGCCCGGCCTCGTGGTCAAGCTGGAGGGGATCGACAACCGGACGATGGCCGACCTCTTTCGCGGCCGCTACCTCGAGATCCGAGACGACGAGATGCGCTCGCTCGAGGCCGGAAGGTTCTACCACCGCCAGGTGGTCGGGCTTGCCGCCGTGACCAGCTCGGGCCTGAAGCTTGGCCTCATCGAGGAGATCCTCGAGCGCCCGGCGAACGACGTATGGGTGAGTCGGGACGGCTCGATCGAGCATCTGATCCCCGCGACTCAGGACGCGATCGTGTCGGTCGACCTTTCCGCGGGGACGGTGATCGTCGCGGACTGGCTGATGAAAGTCGAGGATGCCAAGGACTGATGAGATTCGACGTCGTGACCATCTTCCCGGCCATGTTCGACCCTGCTTTCAAACAAGGCGTGGTCGGGCGTGCGAGGGAGCGTGGCGTGATCGAGCTTCACGCCCACGACCTGCGCGACTTCACGCATGACCGCCACCGGCAGGTCGACGACGTGCC
This sequence comes from Candidatus Dormiibacterota bacterium, assembly GCA_035279785.1. Classification (GTDB taxonomy): domain Bacteria; phylum Chloroflexota; class Dormibacteria; order Dormibacterales; family Dormibacteraceae; genus 40CM-4-65-16. Next base: position 15,874 of record DATEHC010000044.1, on the reverse strand, counting down.
CTTCGGCGGCGGACCCGGGATGGTGATGAAGCCGGAGCCGGTGATCGAAGCGGTCGAGGCCGTTCGTCGGGAGAACCTCGGGCCGGTGCTGATCACCGAACCCTGGGGCGAGCCCCTCGACCAGAAGCTCGCGTTCGAGCTCGCCCGCGAAACGGGGCTGATCATCGTGTGCGGCCGATACGAAGGCATCGACGACCGTGTGCGCACCGCGCTGGGGGCGCGCGAGGTCTCGATCGGCGATTACGTGCTGAGCGGCGGTGAGATCCCGGCGATGGTTCTGATCGACGCGGTGGCGAGGCTTGTGCCGGGGGTGGTCGGCGATCCCGGCTCGCTGGCGCAGGACAGCTTTGCCGGCGCCGCGGACGCGGAGACGGGCTGGCCGCAGTTCACGCGGCCCGCTGAATATCGAGGAATGAAAGTCCCTGACGTGCTCCTCTCGGGCGACCACGCGCGGATCGCGCGGTGGCGTCGTGAGCAGGCGGCCCAGAGACGAGCCCAGAGACGGGTTGTTGAAGGAGTTAAGAGATGAACGTGATCCAGCAGCTCGAGAAAGAGCAGCAAAAACAGAAGGTGCCTGCGCTGCGTGCCGGAGACACCGTGCGCGTGCATGCGAAGGTCGTCGAAGGCACTCGAGAGCGCATCCAGGTCTTCGAGGGCACCGTGATCCGGGTGACCGGCGGCGGCCTGCGTCAGAACTTCACGGTTCGGCGCGTCACGCACGGCGTCGGGGTGGAGAGGACGTTCATGGTCCACTCGCCGCGCATCGACAAGATCGACGTGCTACGCCACGGCGACGTCCGGCAGGGACGCCTCTACTACTTGCGCGGCAAGGTCGGTCGCGACGCCCGAATCCGCGAGCGGCGCCGGCTCATCGCCGAAGAAACCGAGGCGGCGGAGCCCGAGACCGACAAAGCGTCAGACCCGGAAGAGGAAACCCAGGAGTCCTAAGGCCCGCGATGGCGCTGCGGACGGCCGCCGCGGCAGGCGTGCTGATCGTAGTCATCGGGTGCGGAGGCGGCTCGACGACGCACGTCACCGCGCAGGCACCCGCCGCCGCGGCCAAGGGCTACGTGGCCGCGCTCAACGCGGACGCGGACGCGATCGCTCTCGACTATCAACGGAAGTTCATCTGCGAGACGCGTGACAGGTGCATCAGCGAGCTGGGCGACATCCGCGCCCTGACGGAGAAGCTCCTGGCTGATGTCAACGGGCATGCGATACCTGCCACGTACTCGCAGCCGGCCGCGCGCCTCGAGCTTGCAGTGCGGCAGTTCATCACTCAGATGGACGACGCCTTGCAGGTGATGCAGAAACCGGACGGCGATTACAAGGCGGCGTCGAGCCTGCCCGACGTGCACGCGCTCCAGATCGCGGTCGGCGGCGTCGTCTGCTGGCCCAAGCAGCCCGTTCCGACCGAAGGCGGTGAAAACGCAATCGCCTACCACTGTCCTTGAGCCTGTAAAGAAGCTGGCGTTGGAAGGCCCCTCGCTCTAGGCTCGAAACGATGCGTCCGATGCTGTGGAAGTTCGAGCGGCGAGCGGCGGCGATGGGTTACGAGGTCGTGGCGGGCGTCGACGAGGTGGGGATGGGTCCGCTCGCCGGGCCGGTCGTGGCAGGGGCCGCCGTGCTTCGCATCGGAGATCGCATCCCCGGCCTGAACGACTCGAAGCTCATGACCCCCGCCGAGCGCGAGCGCGTGGACGCGATCATCCGGAGACGAGCGGTCGCCGTCGCCGTGTGCGCGGTCGACCACACGCAGGTAGATCGCATCGGGCTGTACAAGGCGCGCATCCTTGCCAGCGCCGGCGCTGTGGCGGGGCTCGCGGTCAAGGCCGAGTACCTGCTCATCGACGCGTTCGACATCCCGGAGACGCCGCTGCCGCAGATCGCGGTCGTGCGCGGCGACAAGGTCTGCGCATCGATCATGGCGGCGAGCATCGTGGCCAAGGTCGCGCGCGACCGGACGATGGTCGAGTACGACCGCCTGTATCCCGGCTGGGGTTTTGCCGACCACAAGGGTTACGCCACTCCGTCTCATCGCGCCGCGATTCGACGACTCGGCCCAAGCCCGATCCACAGGACGTCTTGGGCGCCGTTTCGCGTCTCCGAGCTGGCAGGGCTGCCGAATTAGGCCGGGCGGGCGAGCTCGCCGCTGCGCGGCTGTTGAAGGCGCGCGGCTTCGAGGTCGTCGGTTCGGGCTTCCGCGCTCGGCGTGGCGAGATCGACCTCGTATGTGTCCGTGGGCGGACTCTCTACGTCGTCGAGGTCAAGACGAGGGGCGGCGATGGCTTCGGCGCGCCGATCGAAGCGGTTGGATCGCGCAAGCGCGAATCGCTGAGGTCCGCGGCAGCCGAATACCGCGCCCTCACGGAGTGGCGTGGCCCCATACGCTTCGCGGTCGTGTCGTTGACGGTCAGACCGGACGGTGGCTTCGACGGCGAGCTGATCGAGGATCCGTTCGACTAGCGCCAGTGGCGGGACAGCTCCGATGCGTAGTCCCGTCCGACCGAGTCGGCGTGCGTAAGCAGCCAGTTGTCGAGTCGCCTGGTCCCGCGCGGACGCTCCGATGAGACCAGGAGCTCCGACATCAAGCCCTCGAGCTCGGGCTCGTTGAGGATGACGTCGTCGACGAACCTTCCCACGAGACCGACGGCCCGCAGCGCGTTGCGCGGCGACAGATAGACGAACCGCGGGTGCTTCCCGACCGCGATGGCGATCGATTCCACCATCTCGCTGTAGTAGACGATGTCTGGTCCCGCGGCATCGACGGTGAGGTTGTCGACCTGCTCGGCCGCCCACGTCGCGATCTCGGCGACGTCCTCGCCGGCCACGGGCTGGAGCCGGTAGTCCCCGCGGCCGGGGATGCCAAAGATCGGAAGCCGGCGAAGCATCCACGCGATGTTGTTGATCAGAATGTCGCCCTCGCCGAAGATCAGCGTTGGCCGCACGATCGCCCACGAAAGGCCGGATTCGCGCACCGCTCGCTCCGCGCGCGCCTTGCCCGCGTAGTAGTCAAGCGACGAATCCTCGGACGGATTGCTCACCGAGATGTGGACCACGCGCCGCACACCTGCGTCGCGCGCCGCGCCCATCAGCACGCGCGTGTTGGCGACCGCCTCACCGAACCGCGTCTTCCCGTGATGAAAACGGACCCAGTACGTGTTGTAGAGGACCTCGGCCCCACGCAGGCTCTCGACCAGCGCATCCCGGTCCGCGAACTGCAGCGGCGCGACGTCGGCCTTGATGCCTTGATTGATCTGTTCGGTTCCCTTTCGACCCGGATGGTTGGTCAGTGTCTTGATCGGGCGGTCCTGCTCCATCAAGCGACGCGCGATGAACCGGCCGGTAAAGCTGAATGCGCCCGTGACGACGTCGAAGCTCAAAACGGAAAGCGCGTCAGGTCATAGGCCGCCGACCCGGGCTGCACGTGGCCGGTGATGACCACTCGCGGGCGGTGGCGCACCGCCTCGGCGGGATGCACCTCCGGACGAAGGCCGTTGAAGATCGGGAAGCGCAGCGTTCCGTCGGGCGACCACTCCGAGTAGCGAATCGACACCACGAGCTCGGGCCTGACCCAGTGCACGGGCCGCAGCATCACCGGCGCGGGATCGAGCGGCGATTCCTCGGTCGCCAGGTCCACGAGGCGGGAGCGCAGCAGATCCGTCGCATCGGCGTCGTAGCCACCGCCCACAGTGCCGCACGGGAGGAGGCGTCCATCCTCGTGAAAGCCGACGACGAGCGCGTCGAAGGGTTTATCGCCGGTCCACCCGATGACGAGGAAGTCGTCGGACTTGACCGCTTTGACCTTGAGCCAGAACGGGCTGCGCTGGCCGGGCACGTAAGGGCTCTGGCGGTGCTTGGCGACCACGCCTTCGAGCCCGCGCTCGAGGCATGCCTCGAACAGCTCCACGCCGTCCTCCTCGATGTGGTCCGGCACGAAGATGTGGCCGCCGGCCTCCACGGCTTTCGCCAGCCGAGCGCGGCGGCGCAGGACCGGCTGGCGCATCAACGGACGGCCCTCCAGGTACAGGGCGTCAAACGCGAGGTACGCCGTCGGTATCTCGTTGCGCATGGCCGCGCCCCCTGCCAACCGCTGCCGCAGTCGGTGATAGTCCGGGCGCCCTTCCACGTCGGTCGCGACAAGCTCGCCGTCGATGACGCTGCCCGGCGGCACGCGCTTGGCGGCCGCCACGACCTCGGGCACGTCAGCGGTGAGGTCGGTCAGACCGCGGTCCCGCAGCCGCACCGTGCCGTCCGCGTCCCTGAACATGACGCAACGAAGCCCGTCCCACTTGACCTCGAACAGGTACTCGGGGGAGCTGAAGGGCGCCTCGGCGGAAGCGGCCTGCATCGGCCGAATCTCGCTCGGGAAGCTCTCCAGCTCGATCTGGAGTTGGTCCGCCCCCACGCCCGCCAGCTTAGACGACGCTCCGCTAGGAGGCTTTTCGGCGTCTCCTGGTCTCGGCCGCGGGCTTTTCCTTCGAGGCGCGCTGCTTCTTGGCCTGCTCGACCGACTGCCGCAGCGCCTCCATGAGGTCCATGACCTTGGCCGGCTGCGGAGTCTCGGGCGCCTCGATGACCTCGCCCTCCATCTTGGCCTTCACGACCTTCATCACGGCCTCGCGGTACTCGTCCTTGTAGCGCTCGGGGTTGAAGTCGTCGGCGAGGCTCTCGATCAGCGCCTTGGCCATCTCGAGCTCCTTGGGGTTGATCTTCACGTCGTCCTCGAGACCCTTGAGGCCTTCGGTGGAGCGGATCTCGTCCGGCCAGTGGAGCGTGTTCATGATCAGGCCCTTGCCATTCGGGTGGAGGGCCGCGAGGTGCTCCTTGTCGCGCAGCGCGATCTTGGCGATGGCCATCTTGCCGGTGGCCTGCAGCGCCTGCCGGAGCAGGTGGTATGGCTTCTTGCCCAGCTCCTCGGGCTCGACGAAGTAGGCACTGTCGAAGTAGAGGCCGGGCTCGATCTCATCGACCGGCACGAACTCCGAGATGTCGATCGCGTGTGCGGTCGGCAGCGGCAGGTTGTCGAGGTCCTTGTCGTCGATGATCACGTAGCGGTCCTTGCCGACCTCGTAGCCGCGCTGGATCTCGCTGTACTGCACCTCGTGGTCGCCCTCGGCGCACCACCGCTTATACGAGATGGGGGAGTGGTGCTCGGGGCAGAGCTGGCGGAACGAGACCCGGGACGTCGATTCAGTTGCGTTGTACAGGCGGATCGGGATCGAGACCATCCCGAACGAGACCACGCCTTTCCACATCGATCGCGGCATGGCGACGCAGTTTACCTCCTAGTTTCGTGCTTGGCTACTTTTCGTAAGTCAGACGCCGACATCACGCCTCTGAAATAGAAGTATCGAGCTTCCGATTCCGGCTACACCGATCGCAATCAGCAGCGCGAGGCTGTGATTGTCCAGGCCGGTGGCCACGGGCGCGCCGGCCAGGCGAAACGGCGAAACGTTCTGCGCCCACGCCGGAAGCCCGAGGGGTGACCCGATCTGGTCGGCGAGATACGCGGCGAGCACGACGGCGCCGAACAGGATCGTCGCGCCCCGAGGCCACCACGACACGAACGACAGGGCCGCGGCTCCGAGCACTACGCCGAACAGGGCCAGCAGAAGGCAAGCCTCCGCGAGGTGTCGCTGATCGAGCGCGATGTTCGATGTGCTCGCGGTCAACGCGACGGCGATACCGCTGAGGGCGGCGAGCACGGCCGACGTCAACGCGAGGGCGGCAAGACGCTCGATGACCAACGCAGAGCGCGAGCAAGGAGCGCTGAGTGTCGCCTCCAGGCGCCCGCTGCGGTCGTCGTCCGCCCATCGCATGACGAACGCGAAGGTGAGGGCGACGAACATCAGCAGCGTGACGCCGAACCACGTCGCATCGATCGCGCTTGCGAAAAAGAAGAAGATGTACTGCGGCAAGCCTGGAAGGCCGCGCGGCAGGGCGAGCAGGTCCTGCATGGTCGTCCTCGTCGCGGCGGTCAGCGCGATCCCGAGCACCGCAAATGCGACGCACCATTCCGCAAGAGCCAGTCGCTGCGGATACAGCTCACGCAGCACTGGAACCGCGAGCAGCCGCGCACTTGTGGGACCGGATCGCGCGCGCGACGCCGGCAACACATGCGCGACGCCAACACCGATGGCCGTGATTGCCAGCAGCACGACAAAGCCTCCAACGTCGAAGTGGCCGTCGCGCGGAAGCGGAGTGGAGAGGTCGTAGTAGCGGAACGGTGAAAGCCGGCGCAGCGCTTCCAGCTGCGTGAACACCCGACTGAGGCTGTTGATGAAGAACAGCGCAAGGATCACGGGCGGTGCAAACGGCCCCAGACAGGCGGAGATCGCGAAGCAAGCGGTAGCGAGCGCCACCAGCAGCGCCCACGTCTCGACGAGGCCCAGCCCGCTCACTGGACCCGCACCGACAAGGGCTCCGAGGCATGCGGCCGCCGCGGCCAGCATCGCGCCGATTGCAAACGCGGTCGCGCGTGGAATGACCGGCGTGGTCGAGGATCTCATTCCCGCCACGAGCGCCCAGGCAGCGAAGAGAATGGAGAGGGGCGCGAATGCCCGCAGCTCGAGGTATCCGGCGACCGTCTCGGGATGCACCGGCGGCGCGAAGAGTGCCGCGTTCAGAGTTGCGTCTGCGATCAGCGAGTAGCCGAATGCCGCGTGTTCGGCAAACGTGTGGCCCGCAAGGCGAACGAACGCGAGCGACTGCAGAAAAGTGATGGCGAATCCGGCGATCGCCAACGCGACGACCGTCCACCGCGATTCGTCCAGCGCGCGAACCGTTGCCTTCACGGCGGAAGAGCCTTGCGATCCGATTCCTCGAGCTGCGTGGGCAGGTCTTCGACCCGCACCGCTCGCGCCAGCTTCCCACGGCGCAGCAAACCGACCACGTCGCAGTGCCAATCGATCTCGGCCTCGCTGGGCGATGCAATGAGGATGGTCGCGCCGCCGTCTCGCGCCTCGTTTATGAGCGCTCTGAGCTCACCCGTTCCGCGCTCGTCGAGATCCCGATAAGGCTCGTCCAGGATCAAGAGGCTCGGCTCGTGCATGAACGCGAGCAGTACCGAAAGCTTTCGGCGTTCGCCCGGGCTGTACTCGCGATACTCGCGACCCAGGTCGAGCTCGACCCGTTCAGCAAGCTCGCGCACGCGATCGCCGTGCACCCCGCCCCGCAGGCCCGCCAGGAAGGCGACTACCTCTCGGCCTCGCATCGAACTGAAATCGGGACTTTTCCCCGGCATGTAGCCGACGCGACGCTTGACCTCGGCGGCGTCACGAAAGCAGTCGATGCCGAACACGTAAGCCGATCCGCGCGACGGATGGATCAGACCCATGAGAAGCCGCGATACCGTGGTCTTTCCCGCGCCGTCGAGCCCCAGCAAACCGTATGCCTGGCCTTCGGAAACCTGCAGGTCGAGGTCGAAGACGCCGCGGCCGCCGCCGTAGTCCTTGGTCAGGCCCGAGGTCCTGATCGCCGCAGCCGCCACATGGACGAGGATATAAGCCAGTGCGCCTGGGCGATCTCGAGCTTCACCTGCTGGTCACCGACCACTGGAAGGCCGACGGCGGCCTGATGTTCGGCGTCGTCCCGAAGATCCTGTGGGAGAAGCAGAAGCCAGCGGACGGGCGCAACATGATCGACTGCTCGTGCGTATGCGTGGTTGCGCGGATGAACGGCCGCGTGATCGTGTGCGAGACGGGCATCGGCAACAAGCTCAGCGAGAAGCGCGCGCAGCAGGTTGCGCTGCGCGAGCCGGAAGGAATGCTGCACGCGCTCAAGCGCCTGGGCATTCAGCCCGACGAGGTCGACGCCGTCATCACGACGCACCTGCACTGGGACCACGCGGGCGGGCTGACGCGCCGCGACGAGCAGGGCGCCCTGCAGCTCACCTTCCCCAAGGCGAAGCACTTCATCCAGCGGTCGGAGTGGGACTTCGCCTTGCGGCCCGACGTACGTAGTCGACCGAGCTACATCGTCGATGACTTCACCCCGCTGGCGGATGGCCACAACGGAGTCGAGTTTCTCGACGGCGACGCGGAGGTGCTTCCAGGGGTGCAGATCCGCCACGTCGGCGGGCACACGCCGGGCAGCCAGGTGCTGATCCTGCGCTCAGGCGAGCTCGCGTGCGCGGTGACCGGCGACCTCGTGTGCCAGACCCCGCACCTGCGCGTCCCCTGGAACATGTCGGCCGACATCGAGCCGCTTCGCGTCTTTCAGCAGAAGTCGCAGCTGTTCGAAGAGGCGGAGAAGCACCGATGGCTGCTGGTGTTGTCACACGAGCCCGATCAGCCGGCCGGTTACCTCGAAGACGGCGGTGTCTGGCGGCCCGAACCGCGGCTGATTTGAGCTTCACCAGTCGCGACGGGCGCAAGCTGACGTACCGCAAGCTCGGTCATGGGCCCGTGCTCGTGTGCCATCCGGGCGGCCCCGGTTTCTCCGCGACCTATTTCGGCGACCTGGCCGCGCTCTGGGAGCAGTTCACGCTGATCATGCTCAACCCGAGAGGGACGGGCGGGTCGGAGCGGCCGCGCGACCCGCGCGCATATCAGATCGACGACTACGTCTCCGACCTCGAGGACCTGCGAGGGCACCTTGGCCTCGAGCGCATGTTGTTGCTGGGTCACTCGCACGGCGGGGTCGTGGCGATGGCTTACGCGGCGGCCTATCCCGCCCGCGTGCGCCGGCTCGTGCTCGCCTCGACTCTGGCGCGCTTCGGACCGAACCAGGAGAAGGCGATGCACGCGGGCATGGAGAAACGGTCCGCGCAGCCGTGGGCGGCGGATGCGATCGCGGCGCTGGAGGAGGAGCAGGCGGGAAACTTCTCGAGCGACGCCGAGCTGAGCCCGCTGGTTTTTCGCGAGCTGCCGCTTTACTTCGCGCATTTCGGCGAGGCCGAGGCGGGTTACCTCGACACGCTGAAGTCGGAGATGATCAACGCCGACGCGTTGAGGCTCTTCAACAAGGAGATCTTCAACACGTTCGACCTCCGCGACCGCCTGCCCGCGATCACCTCGCAGGCATTGGTGATCACGGGCGACGAGGACTTCATATGCGGTCCGGTCTGCGCCGAGGAGATTTGCGCCGGAGTGAGCGGCGCGCGCATGGTCGTCGTCGGCGACGCCGGCCACCAGCTGTTCGTCGAGCAACCGCAGGCGTTCCACGATGAGGTGGCGGACTTCCTCGAGCCTTCTTAAGCCAATTCCCCGCGCCCTGGTCAAAACGCGCCTTATCCAGCAGTTTTTGGGACGCGCTTTGATCAAAGCGCGCCTTAACAGGCTGGGTGGACGAGGCGTGTCTGAACACCCAACCTTCTCGAGGTGCCGAGGAAAGCCTACGTTCCGCGCGAGCTGACAAATCGCCCGTTCACCCTGGAACAGGCTCTCGCTGCGGGCTTGACCCGACACGCGCTTGCCGGCAGTTCGTGGCGAAGGCTCGGCCGCGGCCTTTACTGCTGGCGGGGTGCCAAACAAGATGCTTGGCTGCTGCTGTCGGCCTGGCGCGACAGGTTGGGAGCAGACGCCGTTTTCGCAGGACTCACCGCGGCATGGCTTCATCGCCTCGATGTCGAACCACTCGAGCCCATCGAGGTGATCGTTCCTCCGACATCAGGCACACGTTCTCGCGGCGGCCTGCATGTCCGCCACTGCGAGCTCGGGAGTCACGAGATTGCGATTGCACGAGGTCTTCGCGCCACGACGATCGCACGAACTTTTCGCGACTTGCGACGCCGGCTGCCACCGGTTGAGGTTCTCGCGATTGCCGACCAGGCGCTTCGGATGAATCTCGGCCGCCACGACGACCGCGCAGCGCCCGCCGAGTCGCCCATGGAGACTCGGCTCAGGTGGCTCCTCATCGAAGCCGGTCTGCCGTCTCCCGAAGTTCAGGTCGACCTTCGCGACCACGAAGGCCGATTCGTCGGACGGGCTGATCTTTACTATCCGCGATCACGACTCGTCATCGAATATGACGGCGCTAATCACGGCGACCGCCTCGTAGCAGACGATCGCCGGCAGAATCTCCTCGTAGACGCAGGGTTTCGGCTGCTCCGTTTCACGGCCGCCGATGTGTACAAAAGGTCCGAGACGGTCATCGCTCAGGTCCGGCGCCTTAACAACCTGGGCTGATTTCCCAGCCCGCACTCAATAACGTCGACCTCGTGCTCGGAAGCGTGGATTCGTGCGTGCTGGCGGGCCTCGAGGTGCGGCCGGTGCACGTCGAGGCGGACATCGGCCGCGGCCAGACGGCCTTCGTGCTCGTCGGTCTCGCCACCACGACCGTGAAAGAGGCGCGTGACCGCGTGCGCTCGGCGATTCGCAACAGCCGGCTGGAGTTTCCTTCTTCGCGCCTGACCGTGAATCTCGCGCCCGCGGAGATGCGCAAGGAGGGGACCGCGCTCGACCTACCGATCGCGGTGGCGATCGCGCTCGCTCGCGCGGGGAGGAAGCCTCCGGCGAACACGGCGTTTCTCGGCGAGCTTGCGCTGGACGGCTCGGTGCGCCACGTCGACGGCGTGCTCGTGGCGACGTTGGGGCTGAAGGCGCTGGGGTACGAGCGCGTCTTCGTGCCGGCGGTCGACGCGGACGAGGCGACGCTGGCCGGCGGGGTGGAGGTCATCCCTTGCGATTCGCTCAGCGCGGTGGTGAACCACCTTGTCGGATTGGAAGCCATCGGGGCGGCCGTCGCCATCTCGCACGCAAAGGCGCACGCGGGAGCGATCGAGCACGACCTCGTCGAGATCCACGGTCAGGAGGAAGCCAAGCGCGCTCTCGAGGTCGCGGCCGCCGGCGGGCACCACGTCCTCCTCAGCGGCCCGCCGGGCGCGGGCAAGACGATGCTCGCCCGCTGCCTGCCAGGAATCCTTCCTCCGCTCGAGCTCCATGAGGCCATGGAGGTTGCGCAGGTGCGCAGCCTGCTCGGCGAGCTGCCACGCGACGGTCCGCTCGACTGGACGCGCCCTTTCCGTGCGCCGCACCACGGCATCTCGATGGCCGGCCTCATCGGCGGGGGCTCTGGCCTGGCCCTGCCGGGCGAGATCAGCCGCGCCCACCGGGGCGTGCTCTTTCTCGACGAGCTGGCCGAGTTCCAGACGCCGGTGCTGCAGGCGCTGCGACAACCTCTCGAGTCCGGCCGCATCGCGATCACGCGCTCGGGCGGATCCGTCAGCTACCCGGCACGGTTCGCCCTCGTGGCTGCGACCAATCCATGCCCGTGCGGCTGGGCGGGCGACGGAGTGCGCGGGTGCCGGTGCACCAGCGCGGCGATCGACACGTACCAGCGCCGCCTCTCCGGACCGCTGCTCGATCGCATCGACCTGCAGGTCACGGTCCGGCGCGTCCCGCTGGAAAGCCTCGCGAACGAGCCGGTTGGCGAATCCTCGGCGACGGTGCGGGAGCGAGTCGTGGCGGCACGACAGAGGCAGCTCGAACGGCAGGGCTGTCTCAACGCCCAGCTGAAGCCCGCGCGTCTGCGGCAGCTCGCGCTCCTCGCGCCCGCGTCGCGACGCACGCTCGAGCGATGGGGCGCGCAACGCGGACTCACGGCCCGCGGATTCCACCGCGCGTGGCGAGTCGCACGGACGGCGGCGGACCTTGACGGAGCCGTCGAGATAGCCGAGCAACATGTTCTCGAGGCGCTGGGGTTCCGGCTGCAAGATGTCGCCGCCTGATCTCGGCAGCCTGCGCACGCGCGGACGGTGGCCGCCGCCCGAAGGACCGCGAGTCGCGATCGTCGGCTCGCGCCGGCCGACGCCTTACGGCGAGGCCGTCGCGGAAGAGCTCGCGATGGACCTGGCCCGAGCGGGAGTCGTCATCGTGAGCGGCCTCGCGCTCGGAATCGACGCCGCCGCGCACCGCGGAGCGCTCAACGGCGGAGGCGTCACGGTGGCCGTCATGGGCACCGGCGTCGACGTCATCTACCCCGCGGCACATTCGATCCTGGCCGAGGCAATCGTCGCCGGCGGCGGGGCGCTGGTGAGCCAGTTCCCGGATGGCACGGCGCCGAGGCGCCACAACTTTCCCGCACGCAACTACACGATGGCCACCCTCTCGGACGTGGTGGTCGTCGTGGAGGCGGGCGAGGGATCCGGAGCGCTGATCACGGCCGAGGCTGCGCTCGACCTACATAAAGAGGTAATGGCGGTTCCGGGCAGCGTGTTCTCGCCCCAGTCCGTGGGCGCGCATGGGCTCCTACGCGACGGCGCAGGTCTGGTCCAGAACGCCCGCGACGTGTTGTCGGTTTTGAACCTGGGCGGCGAGGTCCTGGACGACCCGCTGAAGCCCCCCGAAAGACTCGGCGTCCGGCTCGGATCGCCGAGGGACGGCATCGTTTCCCACCTCTCGGACGTTCTCGCTGTGAACGCCGCCGAGCTGGCCCGAAAACTCCAGCTTCCGATCGCCGAGGTCCTGGGCCGGCTGACCGCCCTGGAGCTCGACGGGAGGGTTAAGAGGCACCAGGACGGGTATGTAAGGGCGTTGCGCCGCGGCAAAGAACGGGCGTAGGATGCCCGCCTCGGAGCCCCGTCGGGGAACAAAGTCCCCAGTTTGGGAATAAAGGATTGGCTGTGCCAGAAGGTTTGATCATCGTCGAGTCGCCTGCCAAGGCCAAGACGCTGAAGCGGTTTCTTGGGGACCGTTTCGACGTCCGGGCCTCGATGGGCCACGTCCGCGACCTCCCCGAAAAGGAGATGGGGGTCGAGGTGGACGACGGCTTCAAGCCCCACTACGAAGTGGTCGAAAGCCGCCGCAAGACGATCAACGAGCTCCGCTCGGCGGCCAAGAAGGACCAGGAGGTCATCCTCGCGTCCGACCCCGACCGCGAGGGCGAGGCGATCGCCTGGCACCTCGCCGAGGTGCTGAAGCTCAGGGATCCCAAGCGCATCGAGTTCCACGAGATCACCTCTGACGCCGTGCGCAAGGCGCTCGAGTCGCCTCGCCAAATCGACATGCGCCTGGTCAATGCCCAGCAGGCACGCCGGGTGGTCGACCGATTGGTCGGCTTCCGCCTCAGCCCCTTCCTCTGGAGCAAGGTCCAGAAGGGGATAGGCGCGGGTCGGGTATCCTCGGTCGCACTGCGGCTCGTCGTCGACCGGGAGGAGGAGATCCGCAAGTTCGTGCCCGTCGAGTCCTGGACCGTCGACGCCGAGCTGTCGAAGACCGGCTCCGAGCAGCACTTCCTCGCGCGTCTCAACCGCCGCAAGGAAGGAGGCGACCAGAAGCTCGAGGTCCACAACGAGGCCGAGGCGCAGGAGATCCTCCGCCGGCTCGAGGCGGCGGCTTACCAGGTCATTGGCGTCGAGCAGAAGCGCCGCACCAAGAGCTCCAACCCGCCGTACATCACGTCGACGCTCCAACAGGACGCGTCAAGCCGCCTGCGGATGCGCCCGCACGTCGCGATGCGCGTCGCGCAGCAGCTCTACGAAGGTGTCGAGCTTGGAGCCGAGGGTGCGACCGGTCTCATCACGTATATGCGCACCGACTCCACCCGCATCTCGGCCGACGCGGACGCGAAGGTCAAGGGTTGGATCAAGACCAACCACGGCGAGAAGTACCTTGGCGCTTCACGCGCGGCCAAAGCGGTGCCCGGGGCACAGGACGCGCACGAGGCGATCCGACCGACTGATGTCTCGCGCACACCGGACTCGATCCGCGAACACCTCACGCCCGACCAGCTTCGGCTCTACGACCTCATCTGGCGGCGCTTCGTGGCGAGCCGCATGGCGCCCGCGGTGTACGACCAGACCCAGGCCGAGATCGAGGGCGGCGAGTACATCTTCCGGGCGAACGGCTCGGTCCTCGCGTTCGACGGGTTCTACAAGATCTGGGGACGCGACGAGGACGGCGAGAACGAGCTGCCAAAGCTCGAGCAGGGCGAGGCGCTCGACTTCCACGGCCTCAAGCCCGAGCAGCACTTCAGCCAGCCGCCGCCGAGATACACGGAGGCGACGCTGATCAAGGAGCTCGAGCAGCGCGGCATCGGCCGCCCGTCGACCTACGCCCCCACGGTCCAGACGATCACGCGCGAGCACGGTTACGTCGAGATCAAGGACCGCCGCCTACACCCGACGCGGGTGGGCGAGGTCGTCAACACGCTCATGGTCGACCACTTCAAGTCGATCTCCGACGACGAGTACACGTCGAACCTCGAGAAGCGCCTCGACCAGGTCGAGAGCGGCACGCAGGAATGGGTGCCGGTGGTGCGCGACTTCTACGGTCCGCTGCAGCGGATGCTCGACGCGGCCGAGGAGGCGACGCCCGCGGACACCGACGAGGAGTGCCCGCTGTGCCACGAGGGTCACCTCGTCCGCAAGGCGAGCCGTTTCGGACCCTTCATGGGCTGCTCGCGATACCCGAAGTGCAAGTTCCGCCGCGCGCTCACCCCCGACGGCGAGGCGCCACAGCCGAAGCTCCTCGAAGAGCCCTGCCCCAATTGCGGCCGGCCGCTGCAGGTGCGGACGGGTCGCTACGGAGAGTTCATCGGCTGCTCCGGCTACCCAGAGTGCAAGTACATCAAGCGCGACGCCGCCCAGACCGAGTCCAAGCCCACCGGCGAGAAGTGCCCGCAGTGCGGGGAGGGGGACCTGGTCGAGCGGACGGGCCGCTACGGACCGTTCGTAGCGTGCTCTCGCTACCCGGACTGCACGTACCGCGCCAACATGGGCAAGGATGGGAAGCCGCGCCAAGGGCCGAAAGTGCTCGACGAGCCCTGCCCGGTCTGCGGCAAGCCGCTGGTCGAACGGCGCGGACGGTTCGGCCTGTTCAAGTCCTGCTCCGACTACCCCAAGTGCCCAGGACCGAAGGGCGTCGCCGGGCGCGCGCAGGGCGCACCGAAGGCCAAGAAACCCGCCGCTTAGCCAATCCCAGCGCTGGGTATACTCCTGTGGCCGGTTCGCACAAGCGAATCGAGTAAGCACGCCCGGGGCAAGACCCCTGTCCTCCCCCTCGGGGAGGCGTGAACCGGGCGGAAGTTCAACAGGAGTAGACAGAACGTGGCTCAAGTGACCTTGAAGCAGCTGCTGGAGGCGGGCGTCCACTTTGGACACCAGACCAGCCGCTGGAACCCGAAGATGAAGACCTACATCTTCACCGCGCGCAACGGCATCCACATCATCGACCTGCAGAAAACGGTCCGACTGCTCGACGACGCGTGGGACTTCACCCGCAACGTCGCCGCCAGCGGCCGGCCGGTGCTGTTCGTCGGCACCAAGAAGCAGGCCCAGGAGACGATCCAGACCGAGGCCGCCCGATGCGGCATGTATTTCGTCAACCGGCGCTGGATGGGCGGCATGCTGACCAACTTCAGCACCGTCAAGAAGCGCATCGAGCGCCTCCAGGAGCTGCGCAAGATGCAGCAGGAAGGCCAGTTCGAGCAGATGCCGAAGAAGGAGGCCAAGCGCCTCCAGGACGAGCTCGACCGGCTGATGTTCCACTTCGACGGCATCGCCGACATGAAGAGGCTCCCCGGCGCGCTCTACGTGGTCGACCCGCGCAAGGAGCACATCGCGGTGACCGAGGCGAATCGCTTGAAGATCCCGGTCGTCGCCATCACCGACTCCAACTGCGACCCCGACCTCATCACCTATGTCATCCCCGGCAACGACGACGCGATCCGCGCGGTGAAGTTGCTGACCGGCAAGATCGCCGACGCGTGCCAGGAAGGCCGGCAGGAGGCCGCGGCCCGCGGTGAGATTCTGCCCGAGGTCGAGGAGCGCGAGTTTCTCGAGACGCCTCGCTACGAGGAGATCGAGGAGTACCTCGAGGACGAGGAGGACTACCTGCCGACCGTGTCGGAGGAGGAGTTCATCGGCCGGACCGGCGACGACGAGGAGTCGCGGTAGTGGCGGTGGGAATGGACCTGGTCCGGAAGCTGCGCG
>DATEHC010000043.1:0-12816 GCA_035279785.1 Candidatus Dormiibacterota bacterium | reverse complement strand
CGAGATCCCGCAGGCGATGTAGACCTCGGGCGACACCTTCGTCCCGGTCTGGCCGACCTGGTCGGTGTGCGGCCGCCAGCCGGCGCTCGTCACCGCGCGTGAGCAGCCCACCGCGGCGCCGAGCAGGCCGGCGAGCTCCTCTATGAGGGCGAAGCCTTCCTTCGAGCCGACCCCGCGGCCGCCGCTCACGATGACCTTGGCCTCGGCCAGCGACACGCCGCCCCCCTGTGGCTTTACGTGCTCGACGACGCGAACGATGAGCTCTTTCGGATCCAGAGCTTCGACGTAAGGCCTGACGTCAACGGGTGTTGGGTGTGGACCTTCAGTGATGCGGAACGTGAATGGGGGAACCGTGATCAGTGGACGCGTGGAGCGCAAGCGGGCGATCTCCAGGAGACTGCCGCCCCAACGGTTGCGCACGACGGCTTCTGGCGTCGCCGCAAGGCAGTTGGCGGCAAACGGTAGTCCAGCTCGCGCCGCCAGCCGAGCCATCACGTCGTTGCCCCGATCGGTGCCGGCTGCGAGAACCGCTGCCACGTCCAGGTCGTCGGCTGCCCGCTGGAGGATCGCCGCCAGCGCGTCGGGGGCGAACGGTGACACCGCGTCGACAGGGACTGCGTGTATGGGATTCCCGAACGTCCGCGCGAGTGTGAGCGTCTGCTCGGAAGGCTCGCCGGGCTCCATCAATACGAGGACGCCGGCCACTACAGCAAGCCCGCCTCGCGGATCACGTCGACCACGGCGGCAGCTGCGCTCGGACCTGTGCCCAGAACTCGTGCCTGGCGGCCGGAACCACTGGGGACTTCAAGGCGTACAAGGTCAAGGTGTGGTTCGGGTCGGGCGGGCGACGAGCTCCCGACGGGCTTGGTCCGCGCCCGCATCTTGCCCGGGACCGATGGGTAGCGCGGCAGGTTCAAACCTTCCTTGACGGTGAGGACGGCAGGCAGCGACACCACGTAAACGTCGCGACCGCCTTCGACTTCCTGCTCGCACCGCACACTCTCGCCCTCGACCATGACCTTCTTCAGGCCCGTGACGCATGGCCTGCCGAGCGCATAGGCGACTCGGATCCCGACCTGGAAGCCGGCCGAGTCGGCCGACTCGTTGCCGAAGAAAACGATGTCGAATCGACCATGAGCGGCCTCGTCGGCGCGGATCGCGTCAGTCAGCGCGGAGGCTGTGGCCTCCGCATCCCACTCACCGCCGTCGGTCAGCAGATGGATCGCGCGGTCGGCGCCGAGCGCCATGGCGTCGCGCAGCTGATCGACCGCCTCGGGCGGACCGAGCGTGATCACCACCGACTCGCCCTGATGGGCTTCGATCAGCCGCACCGCCTCCTCCATGCCGCACTCCTCGTGCGGGCTGATCGTGAAGCCGAGGTGCCGCGTGTCGATTGCCCGCGAGTCCTCGGTCAGCACGATCCGTCCGCCTGTGATCGGCACGCGCTTGACGCAAACCGCGATGCGCATCTATCTGGCTGCGGTCTTCTCGGGCACCACGCCCCGGATGCGAGTGTTGTCGGGGTCGAACAGCGGTGTGGCGCCCGCCACCGCGACCGACACGGGATATCGCTCCCCCATGTACTCCACGAGCAGCTCCTCGCCGGCGCGCGCATGCTCGGGCGTCAGGTACGACATCAGGATGTGCCTCCCGACCGACGGCCCCGCGCCCGCGCTCGTCACGTACGAGCCGCGACCCTTCCGGTCGACGATGCGCTTGCCCTCGCGCGTGAGGATCGGCTCGCGACCCAGCATGTAGCGCTTCTCTCCGCTCTTCGAACGGTGGTCGTCGACGGTGAGCGTGCACAGGATCGCCGCCGGCTGCTCTTCGCGGTGACGGAGGTGAGCTTGCTTGCCCACGAACTCCTCGTCCTTCACCTTCGGAGGCGACATCCCGGCCTCGACGACGTTGTACTCCGTCTCGAGCTCGTTGCCGTGCGCGCGGTATGACTTCTCGAGCCGGCCGGTCGTGCCGTAGACACCGATGCCGCAGGCGGCCAGTCCGTGCGGGCGGCCCGCCTCCCACAGCGCGTCCCAGAGCCTCAGGCCCTGCTCCATCGAGACGTAGAGCTCCCAGCCGAGGTCGCCGACGTAGGAGATACGCGACGCAAGCACCCGCAGCGTGCCGATCTCGATCGTCCTGCAGGTGCCGAACTTGAACCCATCGTTGGAGACGTCGTCGGACGTCGCGGCGGCGAGGATCTCACGCCCCCGCGGTCCCCAGAGGCCGATGGTCGTCATCGAAGTGGTCAGGTCGGCCAGCTGCGCAGTGCCGTCCTTCGGGAGGTGATCCGAGAACCACTTCCTGTCCGACATCCCCGCGGCGCCGCCGGTGACCACGCGGAACCTCTCGTCACCCAGCCGCATGATCGTGAGGTCCGACTTGAAACCGCCGTGCGGGCTCAGCACGGGCGTGTAGACGACGCGCCCGACCGGGACGTCCATCTGGCGCATGGCCACGTGCTGCACCGTCGCCGGCGCACCTGGGCCGACGATGTCGAAGATGGTGAAAGCAGACAGGTCGAAGATCCCGGCCCGCTCGCGCATGACGAGGTGCTCGGCGTTGATGATCGGCGACCACCAGCGCGACTCCCATTCGGCGGTGCGGCGCGTCACGCGGTCGCCGAACTCCTCGAGCAGTGCGGCATTCGACTCGTACCACTGCGGACGCTCCCAGCCGGCCGCCTCGAAGAACACCGCGCCCAGCTCGCGCTCACGGACGTGGAAGGGCGCGAGGCGCACATCGCGGTTGGATGCCCACTGCTCGCCAGGATGCACGATGCCGTAGGTCTTGTTGAACCCCTCGGCGGCCCGAGCCCGGACGTGCGCGCGTGTCCTTTGATGCTCGTGGAAGCGCGCGATGTCGGACGAGTGCAGGTCGATCTCGGACTCACCGTGCACCATCCATTCCGCGACGGCCTTGCCGGTGCCAGGACCCTCCTTGACCCACACCGCGGCGGCCGACCACAGGCCTCTGACGTCGGGCGCCTCGCCGAGCACCGGCATGCCGTCGGGCGTCAAGGAGAGGATGCCGTTGATGGCGTACTTCACGCCGACCGACTCGTCGCCCACGATCTCCGGCATCAGCTCCAGCGCGTGGTGCATCTGGACGTCGAAGTCCTCCTGGGTGAATGGAAACTCCGTCGGCGAGAGGGCGGCCTGCTCGACCGAGGGCAGGTCCTCCGGGTCGTAGAGGATCGGTCGGTGGGCGTACGACCCGATCTCCAGGTCCCCGCCCGCCTGACGTTCGTACATGTTGGTGTCCATGTCGCGGACGATCGGGTGCTCTATGTCGCTCCTGGCGCCGCGGAAGCGAGGCACCGGGCCGATGTCGATCATCTGGTGAACGGCGGGGGTGAGCGGGATGCGCGTGCCCGCCATGCGCGCGAGGCGTGGGCTCCAGACTCCGCCAGTGATGACGACCGTGTCGGCCTCGATGTCGCCCTGCGTGGTGCGCACCCGGCGCACGTGCCCGCGCTCGACGTCTATGCCGAGCACCTCCGTCTTGGGCGCGACGTGCAGGGCGCCCGTTGCCTGGCCCTGCTCGCGCATCAGGGTCCCCGCCCGCAGCGAGTCGACGACTCCCACACCCGGCGTGAAGAAACCGCCGAGGATCACTGATTCCTCGATGTACGGCACGAGCTCTTTGACCTGAGCCGGGCTGACGAGCGACACGGGTTCGATGCCCCACGATTCGGCGGAGGCCATACGCCGCGTCAGCTCCTGCATGCGCTCCCTGGTTCGGGCGACCTCGACACCGCCCGACTGGATGAAGACGCCCAGCTCCTTGTACTGGCGCACGCTCTCGACGGTGAGGGCGGTCATCTCCTTGGAGTGGTCGACGAGATAGATGAAGTTCGAGGCATGGCCGGTCGAGCCGCCCGGATTGGGCAGCGGGCCTTTGTCGAGGAGCACGACGTCGCGCCAACCCAGCCGCGTCAGGTGAAAGGCCACGCTGTTGCCGACGATTCCGCACCCGATCACGACAGCGCGGGCGTGGCGCGGCAGATCGGTCACCGCACTACTCCGGCTGATATGGGGAGCGGACCTCTTCGGGCAGCTCGTACCAGCGCATGCGATCGCCGACCTTCGCCCGAAGCCGCCACTTGAGCGGCTTGGGTTGCGCCTCGATGGCAGCGGAGAGCCTGTCGAGCCGTGATCGGACGACCGCCCGATCGACGTCGAGCTCCTCCAGCGTCTGGCGGAGCTTCTCGAGGTTGATCTGCAGGGTCCTGTGGAGACCCCAGTCCTCGGCGGCCAGCCTGGCGACATACTCCGCGTCGATCGCGTTGTCGTCGCCTCTCGCGATCTCGTGGTCGAGCACCAGGGCCGTCAGGTCGACGATGTCTTTGCGATTGATCTCGTAGATCTGCAGCTTGCTGAGCATGAGGTCCGACACGCAGCAGCACGGCCCGTCGTAGTCGAGGCGTCCGCGCAGGTCGATCACGTGCGACATCCGCATCATGTCTATGAAGACGTCGACCTGCCGGCCGTGCTCGGTGTCGTAGAAGTAGAGGCGCCGGTCGCCCTGCATGAGGTTGAACCGCTCGTTGGCCTCATAACCGATCGCTGGAAAGAGCTCCAACGTCCCTTTGCGGTCGCGATTGGCGATGACGTAATCGAGGTCGCCGTACTTTCGCTTCAGGGGTGGCTTGTGGGCGCTCGGTGAGTGGAGGTGAATGCCGGCTCCGCCCAGCAGCTTGACCCCTACCCGCCTGGACCGCGCGGCCTCGGCGACGCGCTCGGCCTCCGCGATGGTGTCTTCCAGTGGGCCGTTCGAGGTCACTCGCCCTCGATCTCGATCACGATCGTCTTCAGGTCGGTCATCTGCTCGAGCGCGAACCGTCCACCGACCCGACCGATCCCGCTCTTCTTCCCCGCGCGGCCGCCGAAGGGAAGGTGCGCCTCCCAGTAGTTCGTCGACTCGTTGACGTTGACCCAACCGGTCTCGAGCGCGTCCGCGAAACGCAAGGCGCGGGACAGGTCCTTCGTGTACACGGCGCCCAGCAGGCCGTACGGCGAGTCATTGGCCAGCGCGAGGGCATGCTTCTCGTCGCGGAACTTGATGATCGGCGCGATCGGTCCGAAGGTCTCCTCCTGGCTCACCCGCATGTTCGGCTCCACGCCGTCGAGGATGGTCGCGTGGTAGTAGAGGCGAGTCGGGAAGCCGCTTGCCCGCTCCCCGCCGAGGACCAGCCTGGCGCCTCGCTCCAGGGCGTCGGCCACGTGCTGGTCCATCTTGGTGGCGACCTTCTCGTTGTTCAGCGGCCCGAGGGTGGTGTCGGGCGCGAAGGGGTCTCCGAGCCGGAGAGCGCGCGCGGCGTCGGCGAGCCTGGCGACGAACTCGTCCCGCACGGGCTCCTCGACCAGGATCCGCTCGCCGGCGGTGCAGCTCTGTCCGGCGCAGAGGTAGCAGCCGACCATCGCACCCTCGACCGCCCTGCCGAGGTCGGCGTCCGCGAAGACGACCTGCGGCCCGTTGCCCCCGAGCTCCAGCATCACGTGCTTGCCCGCCGCGCGACGCGCCACCGATGCGCCGGTCACCGTCGAGCCGATGAAGCCCACGCCGTCGACGAGCGCGTGTCCCGCGACCTCGTCGCCGACCTCGGCGCCGGGACCGGTCACCAGGTTGATCGCGCCAGGCGGCAGGTCGGCCTCGGCGATGCACTCCATCAGCGCCACCGAGATCACGCTCGTCGTCGGCGCCGGCGTCCAGACCACCGTGTTGCCGGCGGCGAGAGCCGGTGCGATGAGCTCGGCGGCCATCGTGAGCGGCCAGTTCCACGGGGTGATCACGCCGTAGACTCCGCGCGGGTAGTGCCGCGCCAGGACGAGCTTGCTGGGGCTCGCCGACGGCAGCACCCGCCCCTCGAGGCGCTTCAGGTCCTCGGCCGCGATGTGGAAGTACTCCACGCACTCGTCGACCTCGCCCAGCGCCTCGGAGATCAGAGGCTTGCCCTGGTCCAGGGCCAGCAGGCGGCCGAGCTCCTCACGGCGCCCCGCGATCGCCTCCCCGATCCGGTGGAGGCGCTTGGACCGTTCGAACCCCTTCAGCGCGGCCATCGACCTGCGGGCACGGTGCGCCGCCTCGACCGCGCGCTGCGCATCCGCGCGCGTCCCCTCCGGAACCTGCGCGATGACCTCGCCGGTGGCGGGGCTGTCGGCGTCGAAGAGCCTGCCGCTCTCCGACTCGACCCACTGGCCGTCGACGAACATCTTCTTCACCGAGCGCGCCACGTCGATCGTCATCTCACCCTTTCGCCATCGCTCGATGCGAGCCGGCCACGACCGAGGTCGAAGGCGCGCTGGTAGATGCGCCGGTAGCTCGCCGCGTCCACGTCGCGCGGGTTTCCGATCGTCTGAGGATCGGCGAAGGCCTTGTCGGCCAGCATCGGTATCTCATCTTCGCCGAACCCGAGCTCCTCGAGGCTCGGGATCTCGACGTCGACCGTGAGCTGGTGCACGTACTCGACGGCCATCTCCGCCGCCCGCCACGTCGATTTGCCCCGCACGTCGAGGCCGAATGCGGCCGCCATTCGCGCAAACCGCTCCGGCTCGCCCGCGTGGTTGTACTCCATGACCGGGCCGAGCAGGCGCGCGGTCAGCGCGCCGTGGGGAGCATCGTGCACGCCGCCGGCGGTCTGGCTCATGGCGTGCGCCGCGCCGGCGGAGTCGGTCCCGTAGGCCAGGCCCGCGAGCATCGCCGCGGCGCTCATGTGATAGCGGGCCTCGAGATTGTTCGCCTGGGAGAAGGCGACGCGAAGGTAGCGCGATACGTACTCCATCGCCAGCAGCGCGACCGCATCGGTGAACGGCTGGTGATAGGACATCGTGAAGCACTCGACAGCATGCGCGAGCGCGTCCATCCCTGTGCCCGCCGTGACTGACGCGGGCAGCTTGACGGTGAGCTCGGGGTCGATCAGCGCGACCCATGACGCGATGTCAGGCGTGCCCCCGACGTTGAACTTGAGCTTTCGTCCTGGGTCGGTGATCACGGCCCACAGCGTGACCTCGCTGCCGGTGCCGGCGGTGGTGGGTACGGCGATCATCGGCGGGATGCGCGAGCGGATCGGCTTGTGGCCCCATTCGTATTCCACGATGCTGCCGTCGTGCTGGGCCACGACACCGATTCCCTTGGCGGTGTCCATCGAGCTTCCGCCTCCGATCGCGACGAGCCCGTCGCAGCCCTGAGCCCGGTACTCGGCCGCGCCGGCGTCGACGAGCTCCACGCCGGGGTTGGCGCGCACCCTGTCGAAGACGACCGGTTCGACGTCGGAGCGACGGAGCGATTCGAGCGCGACCTCGAGCAATCCCGCCGCCTTCACGCCCGCGTCGGTCACGAGCAGCGGTCGGCGGATGCCGAGCAGGCTCGCCTCATGGCCCAGCTCAGCGATCGCGCCGAGGCGCTGGACCAGGCGAGTCGGGCTCTGGTAGGTGCGGAGGGTGTACTCGAGCATCTAAGAGACTGAGCCGCCGGGGTTGTCCCCGGCGGCCCTGTGAAACCTACTCAACCGGAATCTCGTGATGAATCCTGCGCAGGTCGATGCCCTGACTGCGCCTGTAGAAGAACGCGACGGCGTAGATGATGGCGGCCGCGACGTAGGTGAAGAAGAAGTATTTGGCGGAGTCAGGGCTGTTGGATCCGTAGATGGACCAGTGTGCCCACTCGTAGATCATCCCGAGGAGGAACAGTGCGCTGATGACCCCGGTGATGGTGATCATCGGGATGCCGGCAAGGTTGTAGCGGGCGATCGGCGACGCCGCATACAGGTCCTTACGACGCCACGGAAGGATGATCGCCGCGATCACGGTGCCGAGATAAGTGATCGCGATGACCGCGGTCGCGTCCAGGAAGAAAGCCTGGACGCTTGTCTTGTATGCATAGAGCCAGCTGACGACCAGGGCGGGCACGACCATCAGCGCGAGCGAGCCGTACGGCACGCGGCGCTTGGCCGAGATGCTGGCCGCCCATGAGGGAAGGACGCGGTCGAACGCCGCGGCGAAGATCACGCGGGTTGACGAAAGGAACAGCGTTCCTGCCCAACCGAAGAACCACAAGCCCATCACGACGATCAGCAGCGCCTGGAACAGGTGGTTGTCCACCAGCCAGGCGGCGAACATGACGGGATAGGGCCAGATCGGTACCGGCGGAGCGGGTTGGCCTGCCACCAACGAGTTCCAGTAGGTGGCGTTGGAAGCCTGGTAGAAGTTCCAGCCCATGGTCTTGACGGTCAGGACCATCACGAGGATGACGAGGGCGACCGTGACCCACAGGCCCCAGAACATGCTGAAGAACGGCTTGCGAATGTCCTTGGCGCCGCGCACCTCGCCGTAGAGGGTGGCACCCCAGTTGGGCCAGAGCATGTAGAAGGCAAGCCACGGCAGGAGCAGCAGGGTGGGAATGATCGCAAAGTAGCTGAACGACTGTGCCGAGAAGCCGATCTTGCCGCCGAGGTCGAGCGTTGCCTGGTATGCGCCGGACTTGGCTCCGAAAAGGTTGGTGGCCTCGCGGTTGAACGCGCTCTGAAAATCCTGAGGGCTCGCAACGAGAAGCAGCACGCAAACCACGGCGAGACCTACGAGACCGATCCAGAAGCAAATCTTCTGGATCCTGGCGTAGGTCTCCATGCCGAGCGTCACCACCAGGCACACGAACGCCAGGGTGATCAGGGTGGCGACGAAGATGCCGTTCGGGCTGGCGAAGAAGGTCGAGATGTTTGTCCAGCCCAGCGTTGCGGCGAGCGGCGAGAAGAACTGGACCACCAGGATGTTGGCGTAGATCGGCGCCCAGAGCCAGAGCGTGAACCACCAGCCGGTGACGGCCAGCACGAAACCGATGCCGCCGCCGAGGACCCGACTCTGCCATGCATAGTCACCGCCAGTACGCGGCATCACGCTGACGAGCCCAGCGTAGGTGATCACCAGGAAGGTCACCAGGACGCCGAAGATCAGAATCGCGGCGATGATCTGACCGTCGGGGATCGTGTACACGAACGACATGCCGTACAGGCCGAGCGTGATCAGGTTGACCGACCAGAACGAATAGACGAATGCGTCGAACGTCGACCAGGCTTTGACCAGCCCCGTCGCGTTCCGCAAGAACAGCCCCGGCCTCGCGGCGGGAGCCGAACCCATCGTGGTGTCCGCCATGCTGCTTCCTCCTTACCTCTTCATCCGGCGACCAGCTGGTAGCTCTTGATGCCTTTCTTGGGGTCGAGCTGGATGAGCGCCCCCATGAGCATTCCCTCCTCGTACGAGCTGCCCGGGTTGATGGACAGCGTCTTGCCGATCTTCACGGCGCCCTTGCTCTCGTGGATGTGGCCGTGGAGCGAGATCATCGGCTGATGCCGCTCGATGGCCTCGCGCACCGCGGTAGAGCCGACCGGGCGGAGCGCGCGACCGCCGTGCAGCAGCCGGAGGTCCGCGTCGATGGCGGGCGCCTCGTCGAGGCCTGATCTGTATGGCGGGCAGTGCAGGTTGAAGATCGCCCGCGACGGGTCCTCGACCTGCCTGGCCATCGCCTCGATGCGCTCTGCGAGCTTTTCCTCGGACTCCTCTCGGTGTGTCTTCCAGGGCGTGGGGTTGGACCAGCCGGTCGAGATCATGGTGAAGCCGTCGATCTCCACCATCCGCCCCTCGCCGAGCTCGACCAGCTCCGCGCGCCTGATCACGTCGTCGACCTCCATCTCGTCGTCGTTGCCAGGGCACACAAAGCAGCGGATCCCGGTGCCGCGGAGCTTGTCCGCCGCCATTCCCATCCAGCGGTCGACGCCGTCGAGCATCACCTCCTGGAAGCACTCCGTACGCTTGGACGGGTCGGCGTCCAGCTCGTGCAATCGCTCCACGCTCATGCGCAATGGGTAGTAACCCTTGCGCCGGATCTGCGCCTCGACATCGGAAACCTGCTCGGCCGCGACCACCTCCTCCACGCCGCCGAGCGAGACGGTGAAATGGCCGTCCTCCTGGACGATGGGCACGATCGCCTTTCCGGTCATGTCACCGCCGCAGATCAACACGTCGGCGTCGTAGAACCTGGCCGCGTTCAGAAACTTCCGCCAGCACATCTCGGAGCCGTGCAGGTCCGTCGCGAAGAAGACCTTCGTCATGCGTTCAGCGCTCCACCAGCGCCTTCCGGATCTCGCGCTCGAAGCCGATCACATGCCGGCGCATGATGTCCTCGGCCCTGTCTTTGTCACCGGCCAGGATCGCCCGGAGCAGATCGACATGTTCGTCGACGGCCTCGCGCAGCCGCACCTCGCTGTCGAGCACGAGGTACCACAGCCGGAGGCTGAGGTTGAAGTAGCGCTCGAGCGTCGATTCGAGGAACGTGTTGCGCGTCGCTTTGTAGACCGCGAGGTGGATCTGCTGGTCGAGCTCCATGAGCCGGCGCTGGTCGCTCACCAGGCCGGTCTCCAGCACGCGAACGAGCTGCTCGATCGACTCGCGGTCCGCCGCGGTCATCCTTTCCGCGGCGAGTCTCGCGGCGTGGCCCTCCAGCACGACGCGCACCTCGGTGATGCGGGCCAGGTCGGTGATGTTGACGTCGGTGACGAACGTGCCGCGGTGCGGGATCGACTTGACCAGGTTCTCCCGGGCAAGTCGCTGGAGCGCCTCGCGGATGGGCGTGCGACCGATGCCGAGCTCCTCTCGCAGCCTGGCCTCGTTGACCACCGAGCCGGGCGGCATGTCGAGGCAGACGATTCGCTCGCGGATGCGCAGGTAGGCCTGCTCGCCCTGTGAGCGCGCTTCGAAGCGCACGGCAACCGCCAATTCCTTCCCTACTCCCCAGTTGGCCGGTGGCGATATGCGACCGATATACCGGCGCGGAACGTAGCACCATGCGGGTGCCGCGTCAACGAGAGGTTTGCGCGGCTTCCTCCATCCAGCGCGCCAGGTCGGCGGAGCCAAGCAGCTCGCGGGCGCGCTCCCACCTGGCCGTGTAGTAACCGCGGAAGTCGAAGTCGACCGCGGAGATCTTCGCCTGGATGGCGCCCCACAGCGTCCAGCCGACGTCCGACATGAGCGCGTAGAGGTTCATGCGCGCCAGCTGCTGCCCGTTGGGCCGGCCGAAATAGGCCTCGCACAGGGCGGCCCGGAGCTGCTGGTCGAAACCTGCCTCCTGCGCCGTGTTGCCCAGGTCGAAGCACGGGTCGTTGTTGCCGCTGAGCTCATAGTCGACTATGCGCAGCGCGGCGCCGTCGTCGATGAAGTTCTCGCACAGCAGGTCGTTGTGGCAGGGCACGGCGGGGAGCGCGGCCGCACCGGCCGCGCGCTCGATCTCGTTCACGCGGGGCAGCCAGTCGCGGTAGCCGTCGGGAATCTCGACGTGATGGGCGTCGACGATCCCGAGGTACTCCTCGATCAGCCTGAACATGTCGAAGTCATGCAGGAAGCGAGGCGCAGAGTGAAGCCTCCGGAACGAATCGGCCATTCGCGCGGCCATCACGGGAGATTGCAGTGCGGCGGCGGTCATCGTCGTGCCGGGGATGAATTCGAGCACCATGACATCGAGGCCGGCGATGTGCTCGAGCACGCGAGGCCCGATCCCCGTGGTCGCCGCCGCCCTGGTGTTGTAGACCTCGTTCGCGCGGTCGATCGAAAGTAGCTCGGTCGACCGGCCCGGGAGGCGCATGACGTAGCGCGTGCCATCCGCCTCGACCAGGTAGTTCTCGTTGGTCAGGCCACCGGAGAGCGGCGAAACGCTGACGCGCTTGCCCTGCCAGAGCGAGACGCGGGCGACCGCGCCGTCAACGCGCGGGTTGTTCTTCACGCTTGGCCAGCACCGCGTCCGGTGACACCGTGGCCGGCACCAGATGTCCGAAGACCTCGACCTCGACCTGCGCGCCCGGTCTCAGCTCGGTGGGCAGGTACGAGTACGCGAGGTTCTTCCTGACGGTGAACCCATACGCGCAGCTGCGCAGCCGGCCGGCGACGCGGCCGTCATGGTGCACGGCTTCACCGCCGTAAACGGGAAGGTACTCATCGCCCCCGATCGCAAGCGTGCGGAGACGCCTGGTGACCTCCCGCGGGATCGCGCCCCACTTCTGGCGGTCGACCGCAAAGCCCAGGCCGGCCTCGTAGGGGTTCTCGAGGAGGCCCATGTCCGTGCCGTAGTACCGGTAGCCCTTCTCCATGCGCAGCGAGTCCAGGACCCGATACCCGCCTGGGCGAATCCCGAGAGCGCGGCCGGCGCGCATCAAGCTGTCCCAGACCTGCACCGCCCATGAGGGCTGAACGTAGAGCTCCCAACCGAGCTCGCCGACGTACGTGACCCGCTGCGCCAGCACTTTCGCGCCGCCGATGCGGATCTCCCTGGCGGTCATGAAGGGAAACCCAGGCTCGGAGACGTCGTCGTGGGTGACCTGCTCGAGGACGTCGCGTGAGCTCGGCCCCCACGTCCCGATCACCGCCAGCTCGTCGGACGATTCGCGCAGGCGCACCGGAGGCTCCGTTTCGAGCACCTGCATCCTGAGCCAGCCCAGGTCGCTGTTCACGTAACCGGCGCCCGTGACGACTCGAAAGTGGTCGGGCGACAGGCGCGTGACCGTGACGTCGGCGGCGATCCCCCCGCCTGGCTCGAGCAGCTGCGTGTAGACGACGGTGCCCACCGGCCGGTCGATGCGGTTGCCCGCGACACGCTCGAGCAGCGCCCGCGCCCCAGCACCTTCGACCTCGATCTTGCCGAACGAGCTCATGTCGATGATCCCGACCCTTTCGCGGAACGCGCGATGCTCCGCTTCGAGCAGATCGAAGTAGGGCGGCCTCGTGAAGCCGAACGCGCGCTGGTCGGCGCCGGCCCGGCGCCACGGCCCGCCCG
>DATEHC010000042.1:0-29525 GCA_035279785.1 Candidatus Dormiibacterota bacterium | reverse complement strand
ATCGCGGTCGCGGCCAAGGCGAAGGGCGTGAGCCAGGTCGTGTTCGACCGCGGCGGCTTCCTCTATCACGGCAGGATCAAGGCGCTGGCCGACGCCGCGCGCGAAGCAGGATTGGAGTTTTAGATGTCGAGAAACATGGGCGGTGGCCGCTACGACCGGGGAGGGGAGCGCTCCGAGCTCGCCGACCGAGTCGTGCGCGTCAACCGCGTCGCGAAGGTCGTAAAGGGTGGCCGCAAATTCTCGTTCAGCGCGCTGATCGTGGTCGGCGACATGAACGGCCGGGTCGGCGCCGGGATCGGCAAGGCTCGTGAGGTGACCGAGGCGATCCGCAAGGGGATGGAGGTCGCCAAGCGGAACATGATCACCGTGCCGATGGTCGGCACCACGATCCCGCACGAGGTCCACTTGAAGTTGGGCGCGGCGCGGATCATGCTCAAGCCCGCGGCTCCCGGCACCGGTGTCATCTCCGGTGGCGCGATGCGCGCCGTCATCGAGACGGCGGGTATCAAGGACATCCTCACCAAGTCGCATGGCACCAACAACCCGATCAACACCGTCCGCGCGACGCTTGCCGCCCTGCAGCAGCTGAAGACCGCGCCGCAGGTGGCCGAGCTCCGCGGCAAAGAGGTCGACCAGATGGTGGGCAAGAAGCTCGCCGCCGCCTACGGGAGCGGTGTGAAGGCGGCCGTGTCCGATGCGACCCCGGTGGGAGCGGCGACTCCAAATGGCTGACAAGACCCTCAGGGCCACGCTCATGAAATCCCCGATCGGCGCCCGCCCGGAGATCAAGGCCACCGTCGAATCCCTCGGCCTGCGCAAGATGAACCAGACCCGCGAGCTCCCGGACAACGACGCGGTGCGAGGCATGCTCCGGCGCGTGGCGTTCCTCGTCGCCGTCGAAGGCGAGCCGTGGGAGCGCCCAAAGCGCGCGAAGTACAAGATCTGGCGCGCCCGCTCGACCAAGAAGCATCAGCGAGGGCACTAGAGAAATGCAGCTCCACGACCTGAAGCCCGCCAAGGGCGCGCACCGCCGCCCCGACCGCGTTGGCCGCGGCACCGGCTCCGGCCGGGGCAAGACGTCCGGCCGCGGCCAGAAGGGCCAGAACGCGCGCAGCGAAGGCTTCCGGCTTGGCTTCGAAGGCGGCCAGATGCCACTTTCCCAGCGCCTGCCGAAGCTGCCGGGGTTCAAGAACCGCTTCAAGAAGATCTACGCGGTCGTCAACGTCTCCAAGCTGAGCCGCTTCGCCGACGGGGCGAAGGTGGACGCGGAGGCGCTGCAGGAGGCCGGTCTCGTCAAAGGGGACGAGCAGATCAAGATTTTGGGCGCGGGCCGCATCAAGCGCAGACTGACGGTGGAAGCCCATGCGTTCAGCAACAGCGCCCGCGAGGCGATCGAGAAGGCGGGCGGCACCGTCACCGTGCTTGGGAAGAAGGCGGACGAGGCCGAAGAGGCAGAAGAGCCCGCCCCTGCGGAGTAGGTAATTGAACCTCCTCGAAGCGCTCATCAACGCGATCCGGCTGCCCGAGCTCCGGAACAAGATCCTCTTCACCGGCGGCATCCTCATCGTGTTCCGCCTGTTCGCGAACATCGCGATCCCCGAGGCCAACAAGACGGCGCTCGGTCTCCTGTTCAACCAGCAGGCGCTCCTCGGACTGCTCGACCTGTTCTCGGGCGGTGGACTGAGCCGCTTCAGCGTCGTGGCCATGGGCATGAACCCCTACATCAACGCCACGATCATCATGCAGCTGATGACGGTGATCTCCGAACGCATCAAGGAGATCCAGAAGGAAGGCGAGATGGGTCGCCGCCGCATCCAGCGCTGGAGCCGCTACCTCACCGTCGCGCTCGGCGCCGGCCAGGCCTACGGCTTCACGGTCCTCTTCCAGAACACCAACCCCGCGATCCTCGGTCCGCTCGACTGGTTCCAGCGCCTGCAGATCATCCTGGTCCTCACCGCCGGCACCGTGATGCTGATGTGGTTCGGCGAGCTCATCACCGAGTACGGCATCGGCAACGGCGTGTCGTTGATCATCTTCGCCGGCATCATCGGCCGCGGGCCGCAGGGCATCGCCTCGGTGTTCAGTGCGCACTCGACGGGCGGCGGTCTCGCCGACTACGTCCCCTTCATCATCTTCGGCGTGATCGCCCTGGTCATGACCGCGGTGATCATCGAGGTCCAGCAGGCGGTGCGAAAGATACCCATCCAGTCGGCGCAGCGCGTGGCCGGCGGGCGAGAGGTGGGGCGGAGGGCGAGCTTCCTGCCGCTGCGCGTCAACCACGCCGGCGTCATCCCGATCATCTTTGCGATCTCGGTGATGTTCCTTCCGACCATCATCGCCAACTACTTCAACGCCGCCCCGCCGAGCACGTGGTACTACCGCGCGGCCACATGGATCCAGGGGAACTTCGCGCCGGACACGCCCAACGTGCCGATGGCGATCGCCTACAACGGCCTCTACTTCCTGTTCACGTTCGGCTTCACATACTTCTACACCGCGATCACGTTCGACGTGAATGAGGTGGCCGACAACCTGAAGCGCTACTCGAGCTTCATCCCCGGCATACGTCCGGGGCGGCCCACCGCGGAGTACCTGCAGGCCGTGATGAACCGCGTCACGTTCGTGGGCGCGTGCTTCCTCGGCTTCATCACCGTGATCTTGCCCATCGCCACCGCCAAGATCTCCGGCATCCCGCACCAGCAGATGTACCTCGGCGGCACGGCGATCCTGATCGTTGTCGGCGTCGCGCTCGACACCATGAAGCAGCTGCAAACGCAGCTGGTCATGCGCCAGTACCGAGGGTTCATCAAGTGAATTTGCTTCTCTACGGCGCCCCTGGCTCCGGCAAGGGGACGCAGGCCAACGTGCTGCGCGCGTATTTCCGAATCCCGCACATCGCGACCGGCGACATGCTGCGCGCGGAGATCGCGAACGGCACCGAGCTCGGCCTCAAGGCTCAGCCCATCCTGGCTGCGGGCAAGTACGTTTCGGACGAGATCATGATCGGGATGATTCGCAACCGCCTGCGCCAGCCGGACTGCGAGCCCGGGTTCATCATCGACGGCTTTCCCCGGACGGTCCCGCAGGCGGTCGCGCTGGACGACCTGATGGAGGAGCTGGGGAGGGGGTTTGACCGGGTGATCTACCTGGAGGTGCCGGTCGAGGAGCTGCTCCGCCGGCTGTCCGGCCGGCTCGTCTGCCCCCGGTGCCAGCGCACCTACCCACCTGGCACCGCCGCCTGCGCAATCCACGGGACTGCGCTCGTCCAGCGGGAAGACGACAAGCCCGAGGCCGTCCGGCCCCGCATCGAGATCTACCTCGAGAAGACGGTGCCGGTCCTCGACCACTACCGCGGCGAGGGCCTGGTTTCCGAGATCGACGGCAGGGGAACGATCGAGGAGATAAGCCGCCAGGTGCTGGCTGCTGCCAATGGAAAGGTAAAGGCCCAGTGATCAACCTCAAGACCGCGCACGAGATCGACCTCATGGCCCGCGCCGGTTCGCTGCTCGCGTCCGTGCTTCCCCCGCTAAAGGAAGCCTGCCGGCCGGGTGTCAAGACGATCGAGCTTGACCGCATCGCCGACCGCCTCATCCGCGACGGTGGCGCCTTCCCGGGCTTCCTCGGCTACCACGGCTACCCCAAGTCGATCTGCGTCTCGATCAACGACGAGGCGGTCCATGGCATCCCAGGCAACCGAAAGATCGCCGACGGCGACCTGGTCAGTCTCGACCTCGGCCTGATCCTCGAAGGCTTCTGGGCGGACGTTGGCGTCACCGTCGGCGTGGGGAACATCACGCCCCAGGCCAAGAAGCTGCTCAAAGTGACCGAGGAGGCGCTGTACGTCGGCATCGACAAAGCGCGCCCTGGCGGGTTCCTGGGAGACATCTCGGCCGCCATTCAGCGCCACGTCGAGGCCAACGGCTTCTCGGTCATCCGCCAGTTCGTGGGCCACGGGATCGGCCGCCAGATGCACGAGGACCCCCAGGTGCCGAACTTCGGCGTCCCGGGCACGCCGCCCCGGCTCAAGCCGGGCATGACGCTGGCGATCGAGCCCATGGTGAACGCCGGAACCCACGAGGTGTACATGAAGCCGGACGGGTGGACGATTTGCACCGCCGACGGCGCCCTTTCTGCCTACTTCGAGCACACAGTGGCGATCACAGAAAAGGGCCCACTGGTACTAACACAAGGCGGGCTCAGCTGAACTCGACAACGGCTTTGGTATACTCGGCGTTCGTGCCCCAACGCCCCTCACTCGTGAAGGGGGTCGTGGTGGAGCCTCTTCCCAACGGCGTGTACCGGGTTGAGCTCGAGAACGGGGCCAAGGTCCTCGCTCACGTCGCCGATCGCGCCGGCACCCACTTCACCCGGCTCCTCGCTGGGGACAAAGTAGGGGTCGAGCTCGCGGAAAGCGACCGGTCGCGGGGGCGGATTCGAGAGATCTGGAGATGAAGGTACGACCGTCCGTCAAGAAGATGTGTCCCTCCTGCAGGGTGATCAAGCGCAATGGAGTGGTCCGCGTGATCTGCTCCAAGACGCCGAAGCACAAGCAGAGGCAGGGGTAGGAGGCTAGATGGCGAGAATCGCCGGCGTCGACATACCCCCGGCCAAGCGCGTCGTGATCTCCATGGCGTATATCCACGGCATCGGCAACACCACGGCCGAGAAGATCGTGAAGATGGCCAACATCGACCCCAACAAGCGCACCAAGGACCTCAGCGAGGAGGAGGTCGCGCGCCTGCGCCAGGTGGTCGACCGCATGGGCACCAACAAGGAGATCGTCATCGAGGGCGACCTCCGGCGCGAGGTCGCGATGAACATCAAGCGCCTCACCGAGATCGGGTCCTACCGCGGGCAGCGGCACCGCCGCGGCCTTCCGGTTCGCGGCCAGCGCACTCGCACCAACGCGCGCAGCCGCCGCGGTCCCAAGCGTGCGGTCGCGGGCAAGAAAAAGGTCAAGGCAGGCAAGTAGTGGCCCGCCCTCCGCAGGAGATAAATGGCTAAGGCAAAGAAGGTTGTCCGCACCCGTCGCCGCGAGCGCAAGAACGTGGTCAACGGGCAGGCGCACGTCCAGTCGACCTTCAACAACACGATCATCTCGATCAGCGACATCGACGGCAACGTCATCGCGTGGGGATCGGCCGGCGCCCAAGGCTTCAAGGGAAGCCGCAAGTCGACGCCGTTCGCCGCGCAGCAGACCGCCGAGTCGACCGCGAAGAAGGCGCTCGAGCACGGGATGCGCTCGATCGAGGTCTTCGTGCGCGGTCCGGGCGCCGGCCGTGAAGCCGCGATCCGCTCGCTACAGGCCGCCGGCCTCGAGGTGAGCGCGATCACTGACGTCACGCCGATCCCGCACAACGGCTGCCGCCCGCCCAA
Organism: Candidatus Dormiibacterota bacterium; assembly: GCA_035279785.1. Taxonomy (GTDB): domain Bacteria; phylum Chloroflexota; class Dormibacteria; order Dormibacterales; family Dormibacteraceae; genus 40CM-4-65-16. The sequence goes on along the minus strand of DATEHC010000042.1, from coordinate 24,149 downwards.
GCGGAGGCGCGTCTAGTGGCGAACTACAGCGGGCCTGTCTGCCGCTTCTGCCGCCGCGAGGGCGCCAAGCTCTACCTCAAGGGCGAGCGCTGCTACACGCCGAAGTGCGCCATCGAGCGCCGCGCGTTCGCGCCCGGCATGCACGGGCAGGCGCGCAAGCGCAAGACTTCGGACTACGGCCTGCAGCTGCGCGCCAAGCAGAAGGCGCGCCGCATCTACGGCCTGCTCGAGAAGCAGTTCCGCAATTACTTCGACGAGGCGTCACGCGAGCCTGGCGTCACCGGTCTCAACCTGCTGCGCCACCTCGAGCTGCGTCTCGACAATGTGATCTACCGCCTCGGCCTGGGCACGTCGCGCAAGCAGGCGCGCCAGCTCGTGACCCACCGTCACTTCGAGGTGAACGGCAAGCTGGTCAACGTCCCCTCGTTCCGACTGAAGCCCGGCGACGAGGTCAAGATCAAGGGCTCAGACGGCGTCGGGGTCGTCGACGTCGCACTCGAATCGTCGAAGGTCCGCCCGGTGCCGTCATGGCTTTCCTTCAACACGGACGACAAGTCCGCGAAGATCCTCGCCCGCCCCGACCGCCACGAGATGGAGTCGGGCGTCGAGGAGCAGCTGATCGTCGAGTTCTATTCCCGGTAGTAGTGCACGGAGGTTTAGTTAGTTCAGTTGGCGATTGACACACAGATGACCGTCACCCCCCAGGTGCGGAAGCTCGAGACGAGCGCGAACTACGGCAAGTTCGACATCGAGCCGCTCGACCCGGGGTTCGGCACCACGCTCGGCAACACGCTGCGCCGCGTGCTGCTTTCGTCTCTCTGGGGCGCTGCGATCACGTCGATCCAGATCGATGGGGTCGCGCACGAGTTCACCGCGATCCCACACGTCAAGGAGGACGTGACCGAGGTCATCCTCAACCTCAAGAAGCTCCGCCTGAAGAGCTTCACCGAGGACCCGATCACGCTCGTGCTGGACGTCAAGGGCCCGGCCGAGATCCGCGCCGCGAACATCCAGTCAACCTCGGACGTCGAGATCGTCAACCCCGACCTGTACATCTGCACGCTGGCCGGCAAGGGCCACCTGCGGATGGAGCTCAACGTCGAGCGGGGCAAGGGCTACGTGCCGGCCGAGCGCAACAAGCGCGAGGGGCAGCCGATCGGCATGATCCCGATCGACTCGATCTTCTCGCCCGTCGAGAAGGCGAACTTCGTGGTGGAGAAGACGCGCGTCGGGCAATCGACGGACTACGACAGGCTGATCATCGAGGTCTGGACCGACGGCACCATGTCGCCGGAAGAGGCTGTCAGCCACTCCGCGGAGCTGTTCACCCAGCACCTGAAGCTGTTCGTCAGCTTCGGCGACCGGATCAAGGAAGGCGAGGACGAGCGCCGCGGTGAGAAGACCGGCCAGAACCGCCTCATGGATACGCCGATCGAGGAGCTCGATCTCTCGGTGCGCGCCTTCAACTGCCTCAAGGCCAACGAGATTCAGACGGTCGGGCAGCTGCTGCAGAAGCGCGAGGAAGAGCTGCTTGCTCTGCGCAACTTCGGCCGCAAGTCGCTAGACGAGATCAAGGAGAAGCTGGTCGAGAAGGGATTCATCAAGCCCGAAGAGATGGGCACGGTCCTGCGCGGCTAGTCGATTTGCGTCATCAAAAAAGCGGCCGCCGCTTCAACCGCGACACCGACGCACGCAAGGCGCTGATGCGCAACCTGTGCACGTCGCTGCTGGAGTCTCCAAGCGGCCGAATCACGACGACCGAGGCGCGGGCCAAGGAGATGCGGCGCTGGGTCGAGCGGATCATCACGACCGCGAAGGCCGGCGACGTCACCGCGCGCCGCAAGGTGAGCGAAGAGATCTCCAAGCCCGAGGTCGTCGAGCGACTGTTCTCCAACTTGATGCCGCGGCTTTCGGAACGGCCCGGCGGCTACACACGGATCATCCACAAGGGCCCGCGATTGGGCGACGCGGCGCCAATGGTGATCATCGAACTCGTAGATTAATTGCGCCCTGCGAGCGCGGCGGCGTGATCGGTCGCCGTTCGCTTAAAAAGTGAATATCAAAGTCGTGCTGGAGTACGACGGGAGCGACTTTGCCGGCTGGCAGCAGCAAGCAGATGGAAGGACTGTTGAGGCCGAGCTGAAGCGAGCTCTACGCTCGATTCTCGGCAAGGACGTGACGGTCTACGGCGCTGGGCGCACCGACGCGGGAGCGCACGCCGAAGGCCAGGTCGCCAACTTTCACACCGACGGGCGGATCTCACCGCAGCGCCTGATGGCCGCGCTCAACGCGCGCCTGCCGGAGGACGTCGCGGTGCTCGCCGCGGAGGTGGTGGCCGACGATTTCCATTCCCGCTACTCCGCCCGCTGGCGCCGCTACCGCTACCGCTTCCTCGACCGGCCGGCCCGTCCGGCGCTCGAGCGCGGCCGCTGCTGGCACGTTCGTGGTCCGCTCGATGTGGACGCGATGGGGCGGGCCGCGAAGGCCCTCGCCGGCAAGCACGACTGGACCAGCTTCTGCTCGGCGTCCGAGCCCGCCGATGGACGCGTGCGCGAGATGCGCTCCGCCACCGTCGCGCGGCGCGGGGAGTTCGTCGAGCTCGAGCTGGTCGCCGAAGGATTTCTCCGCGGGATGGTCCGCAGCATCGCGGGCGCGATGGCCGAGGTCGGCCGAACCCGCAAGCCGGCGAAGTGGGTGGGAGAGGTCCTTCGGGCGCGCGACCGCCGGCAGGCGCCGCGCACGGCGCCCGCGGGAGGGCTGACGTTGATGGAAGTGATTTACTGAGGAGCTCGTGAGCAAGCAAAAGACGTGGACGGCGAAAGCCGCGGATCTGAAGAGTGACTGGTATGTGGTCGATGCCACGGACCAGGTCCTCGGCCGCCTGGCGTCAGGCGTGGCCGCGGTTCTGCGTGGCAAGCACAAGCCGACGTACACGCCGCACCTGAACACCGGGGACCACGTCGTCGTGATCAACGCGTCCAAGGTGAAGGTCACGGGCAGCAAGATGCAGACCAAGGAGTACACCCGCTACTCGGGTTACCCGGGCGGCTTGCGCAAGCGCACGCTCGAGCGGGCGCAGCAGCTCGATCCGACATTCCCGGTGACCAATGCCGTCCGCGGAATGCTGCAGCACAACACGCTCGGGGCCGATATGCTGAAGCGCCTTCGCGTCTACGCCGGATCCGACCACGGTCACGCGGCGCAGAAGCCGAAGATACTCAGCTTCGACGCAAAGGGGAACTTGAAGATTGGCTGACAACTTGCACCGCGGCACCGGCCGGAGGAAGAACGCGATCGCGCGCGTGCGCATCAGCCCCGGCGAGGGTCGCGTGACCGTCAACGAGAAGGATCCGCTCGCCTACCTGGGACGCCGCGTCCTCGAGATGGCGGCGCTTGCGCCTCTGCGCGTCACCGGCACGACGCGGAAGTTCGACATCACGGTCAAGGTCGTCGGCGGCGGCACCAGCGGACAGGCTGGCGCGATCGCCCATGGCATCGCGCGGGCGCTGACCCGCTACGACCCCGACCTGCGCGGCGCCCTGAAGAAGGCCGGCCTGCTCACCCGCGACGCGCGGATGAAGGAGCGCAAGAAGTACGGACTGAAGCGGGCACGGAAGGCTCCCCAGTACACGAAGCGCTAGTCGGGCGCCGGCTGGATTGGCCGGACTGCCAGAACACCCGCGACCTCGGTGGGCTCCGTCGGCTGGATGGCGTCACGCGATCCGGGGTCTTCATACGCTCCGACGACATCTCGGTCCTGACAGCGGCGGGCCGCGAGGCCATGCGCGCGTATGGGGTGACCACTGTCGTCGACCTTCGCAGCACCTCCGAGCGCAACGGCACCTTCGACGCGCGCTTCCCTCGCCCCGTGGTCGAGATGGTCAAGGCCGAAGGCGTGACTTACCTGCACCGCGAGCTCGTCGACGACGCCAGCCTGAGGAAGCTGGGCGAGGCCGCGAACATGTTCGATCGCTACCTGGTGATGCTCAATACGCGCCAGGAGGCGTTCCGCGAGATCTTCACCTCGATCGCGCAGGCTGACGGTGGGCTCGTCTTCCATTGCTTCGCGGGCAAGGACCGCACCGGCCTCGTGGCGGCGATGCTGCTGTCGCTGGCGGGTGTTGACCCGGACGGCGTCGCGAAGGACTTCGGCGAGACGGACGTTCAGCTCGCGAGCGCGTACGAGAAGTGGATCAGCGAGGCCTCGCCCGATAAGCGCGCGGAGATGCGGGAGGAGCTTCGCTGCCCGCCCGAGCGCATCCTCGGCGTCCTCCAGCACCTGCAGGCGAGGTGGGGTGGGGTGGCGAGCTACCTCGAGGCCTCGGGTATGAGGTCGATAGACATCGACGCTCTCAGCGAGAGGCTCTCTTAGAGCAACCGCTCTTAACAAGCTGGGTTGGAATGGCGGCGAGGATCACGAAGAATGCGGCGCATGAAAGAAAAAGCAGTCGCCACCCAGCTGTTCCGTCTCAACGTCGAACCGAAGGTCATCGACCAGCTCGCCAGGATCTCCGCGAAGACAGGCGAACCGAAAACCCGGATCGCGCGCCGGCTCTTCACCGAGGCGGTGATGGGTTACAAGCCGGCCAAGCCGAGCAAGAAGAACGGGTCGACGGCCTAGGCTCGAGAAGCCTCCGAAGGCTGAGGCTCGGCTGACTGCCGCGGCTCCGAGCGCGAGTACATGTCCTCGATCGCGTCCGCGTACTTCTGAGAGATCACGCGCCGCTTGAGCTTGAGGGTGGGCGTGAGCTCCTCGGTCTCGGCCGTCCAGTCGGCGGGCAGAATCGTGAACCTCTTCACGCTCTCGACGTTGGAGACGTGACGGTTCGTGTCTTCCACCGCCTTCTGGATCTCGTCGTGCACCGCCGGGTTCGACGCGAGGTCCGCGACCGAGGTGAAGGGGATCCCGGCCTTGCGGGCCCAAACGGGCGCGACCTCGGGGTCGAGCACGATGAGCGCGCTGACGTATGGCCGTCGGTCTCCGATCACCGCCGCCTGCCCGATCAGCGGGTGCTGCTTCAGCAGCGCCTCGAGGTTGGCGGGCGAGATGTTCTTGCCGCCCGCGGTGATGATCAGCTCTTTCTTGCGGTCCACGATCTTGAGATATCCGTCCGAGTCGATCTCGCCGACATCGCCCGTGTGCAGCCATCCCTCGGCGTCGATCGTCTCCGCGGTCTTCTCCGGGTCCTTGTAGTAACCCTTCATCAGGTTGCCGCCGCGCAGCAGCACCTCGCCGTCGTCGCCGATCTTCATCTCCACGCCTGGATCCGCGACGCCGACCGTGCCGTTCCGGATCCGCTCGAGCGGGTTGTAGGTGGCGCCGACCGTGCACTCGGTCATGCCCCAACCCTCCCAGAGCCGGATGCCGAGCGCCTGGAAGAACTCGATCACATCGGGGTTGATGGGTGCCGCACCGGTGATCGCCCACTCGAGGTCCTGGAGGCCGACCTTCGAGCGAATCGCAGTCCAGACGGGACGGGCTCGCTCCGCCGCTGCGGTCAGCTCCGCGGGCGGCGTCACGCCGGCCTGCTCCGCCCGCGCCAGCTTGCGCCCGACCTCGATCGCGCCGAGGATCCCGTTCCTCTTCGCTTCATCCGGCTCGGCCTGGATGCCGGCCATGAGGCCGGCCTGCAGCTTCTCCCAGACGCGCGGCACTCCGATGAGCGAGGTCGGCTTCACCTCCACCGCGTAGGCGAAGAGCAGCGTGGTGTCCGGGCAGAAGCTCACGACAGTGTGCTGCTTGATCGCGCCGTAGTGGCCGACGAAGCGCTCGAACACGTGCGCGAATGGCAGGTAAGAGATGTGCCGGTGGCCCATCCGGTTGAGGAACACGGTCGCGGATTCCGCCATCCAGCAGATGTTGCTGTGCAGCTCCATCACACCCTTCGGCGGCCCGGTCGTCCCCGACGTGTACACCAGCGTCGCGAGGTCGTCCGGGGTGACGCGGCGCCACTCCTCGAAGGCGTCCGGGTTCTCGTGATCGAACGCCTCGCCGCCATCGATGAACGACGACCACGCAACGACCGAATCGGACAGCGTGACGCCGTCCGGGTTCATCACGACGATCTGGCGGAGCTTGGGCAGCTGTGAGCGAATCGCTTCGAACTTGGCGAGGAAACCCGAGTCCTCGACGAAGGCCACGGCCGCGTCGCAGTGGTTCGCGATGTACAGCACCTGCTCCGGCGCCAGCGTGTTGTAGAGGCTCACCGGCGTGCCCCGCGCGTGCAGGACGCCGAGGTCGGCGATCAGGTGCTCGGGCCGGTTGCGCGACATGATCACCGCGAACTCGCCGGGCTGGAACCCCAGGGCCTTCAACCCTGCGGTGGCCTTGCGCACCTCTTCGCGGTACTCGGTCCACGTCCGCGTGTGCCACGTGCCCGACGCGTCCTTCCACCGGTGGGCCGGCGCGTCCGGGATCTCCCGGCACGTCTCCTCAAAGTTCGTCAGGACTGTCCTGCCGCGCGCCGCCGCGTCCATCGCTGCCCGCTCGGCTTTGATGTCCCGTTCCACGTCCGGGAATACACTACTCGCTGGTGGTGGGGCGAGCCTGATTTACGTTCGATCGAGCCGCTCGATCGTGACGCTGGCGATAGCCGGGCTGGTGTGCGCCGCTGCCTTCGGAACTATGGCCGTGATCGCGTTCGGCCTCGGCAACGAGGCCGTCCCGGGTGCGGCGTTTGCGATCGGTGCCGCCGGAGCGGCGTGCCTGGCCGCCTGGGCCGGACTGAGGCTCCGAACGTGGCCGCCCGCGCGGCTTGGATTCTTCCGCGACCGCATCCTGGTCATTCACGGCCGGCACGAGATGCGCGCCGTTTGGAGCGCGATGGAGACCGTCACGCTGGCCGAGCCAGGCGCGTGGCCTCGCGTCAAGCTCACCGACCGCCTCACGATCCGCTTCCGCAACGAGGCGCCGCTCAGCTTCAAGCCGGTCGCCTTCGGTCTGGAGCCGGCAGCGTGCCGCGACCTCATCCTGAAGCTGCGCGACGACCCCCGCCTGCGGGCTCGACTGCCCGAGTTCGACTCGCTTCGCGACCTCGTGGTCTCGCCCGTCGTGGCTGGAGAGCTGATCGAGCCCCGTCTTTAACCCACCGGGCCGGGGAAGGCGATCATGATCTCGCCAGTGAATTCCCTGAAGGGTCGCGACTTCATAGACGTGGCCGATCTCGAGCCCATCCAGCTGCGCCGCATCCTCGACCTCGGCCATCGCATCAAGGCCGGCAGTTGGCGCGAAAAGCCGCTCGGAGGGCGCCACATCGCGATGCTTTTCCAGCGGCCGTCCCACCGGACGAGGGTCTCGTTCGAAGTCGGGATCGCGAGGCTAGGAGGCAGCATCACCACCCTCACCGGCCAGGATGTGCAGCTGGGCTTCCGCGAGTCGGTGAGCGACGCCGCGAGGGTCCTCGACCGCTACGTCGACGGCGTGGTCGCGCGCCTGCGGTCGCACGCCGACCTGCTGCAGCTGGCGAACGCCTCGGAGAAGCCGGTCATCAACGCGCTGACCGACCGTTCGCATCCCTGCCAGGTGCTGGCCGACCTGATGACGATGGAAGAGCTTCGCGGCGAGCTCTCCGACCAGCAGGTCGTCTACATCGGCGACGGCAACAACATCGCCAACTCGCTGATCGAAGCCTCGGCGCTGACGGGCTTCCGCATCAAGCTCATCAGCCCGCCGGGCTACCACCCCGAGGCAGAGGTGCTCGATAGGGCTAGTAGCATCAATTCCAACGCACACCGGGCCGACGTAACCGAAGACTTCGCCGGCCTGGAGAACGCAACAGTGATCTACACCGACGTCTGGGCATCAATGGGACAGGAGGACGAGCGCGCCGCGCGCCAGAAGGCGTTCAGCGCGTACCAGGTCAATCAGAGGGTGATGGACCTTGCGCCGAAGGCCGTCTTCATGCACTGCCTGCCCGCGCATCGCGGGGAAGAGGTGACCGACGAGGTCATCGACAGCAAGCGCTCGGTCGTGTTCCAGCAGGCCGAGAACCGCCTCTACGCGCAGATGGCGCTGATGTCTGAGCTGTTCGCTCCGTGACGACGCTGGTCAACCTCTGGCAGCAGCTGCAAGAGGTCGCTCGTCACATAGGGCTCATCGAGATCGTCGACGTCGCGGTCGTCGCCTTCGTCCTCTACCAGCTGCTGCGCCTGCTGCGCGGCACGCAGGGCACGCAGATCGTCGTCGGGTTGATCCTCCTGGCGGTGGTCGGGGTCGTGTCGACCTCGCTCAACCTGGTCCTTCTGTCCTGGCTGTTCCGGAACGCGACCGTATACATCGTCATCGCGATCCTGCTGATGTTCCAGCCGGAGCTGAGACGCGCGATGGACCAGCTCGGGCGCATCGGCCACATCGGCCGGCCGCTTTCCCGATTCAACGCGCGGCAGTACAACCAGGCGATCTCGGAGACGATCCGCGCCGCCGAGCGGCTCAGCATGAAGCGCACGGGCGCACTGATCGCGTTCGAGCGCGAGGTCGGCCTGGAGGACTACGCGGCCACCGGCGTGCGCATCAACGGCGAGGTCTCGGCGGAGATGCTGCAGTCGATCTTCTATCCGAACTCGCCGCTCCACGACGGTGCTGTGATCGTGCGCGGCGACCGCATCGTCGCCGCCGGGTGCCTGCTGCCTCTGCCGGAGGAAGGAAGCGTGCGCGAGCGTCTCGGCACGCGCCATCGCGCGGCGCTGGGCCTCTCGATGGCATCTGACGCCCTCGTCCTCGTAGTGTCCGAAGAGACGGGAAACATCACGGTCATCGAAGAAGGAAAGATCAACCGCAACCTCGACGCGGACAGCCTCCGCCAACGGATCGCTTTGAAGATCCCGTCGCAGAACGGCAATGGCTTCTCGAGGTTCAGGATCCGCAAGTGAGCTGGCGCATCGTCACCGACGACTGGCGGCTGAAGCTTCTGGCCGTCGGCCTGGCCATCCTCATGCTGGGTGCGGTGGCGTTCTCGCAGAACCCGCCGACCTCGGATTCGCAAAAGGCCCCGCTCGTCTACAAGAACGTCCCGTCGAACCTGATCCTCCTCAATCCACCGAGCGCGGTGACGGTCAACTACTCGGGCATCCCGTCGGAGATCCAGAGCGCGAAGGCCTGCTCCTGCTTCACGGCGATCGTCGACGTGTCGCACGCCCAGCCCGGAAGCAACGTGCAGCTGAACGTGGTGGCCAAATCCACCATCTCTGACCTGATCCTGCAGAACCCTCAACCGATCTACGTCTCGATCGACCAGTACATCCAGAACAAGGATCTCCAGGTCCAGGTCAGCGCGCACCCCGCGGCGGGGTGGAGCATCACCAAGGCCGCGTCGTCCTGTCCGAACACGCCGTGCGTGGTCCACTTCAGCGGCCCGGCCAGCTGGCTGAAGAACATGAGCGCGACGGTCACCTATCCGGGGGCTGTGAACCTGGGGTCGATCGACTCGCCCAATCAGCCCGTCGCCCTGACCAACAGCACCGGCCTGGTCGACCTCACCACGTGCCGCACGGATCCATGCGCGACGCTGGACACGCTGACGGCGTCGATACACGTCGAAGCGATCCCCGGCTCCAACAGCAGCACGATCGTGCTCCTGGACTCGCCGCCGTCCCACGGGCCGGCCAACGGCTACCGGATCACGGCGGTGACGATCTCGCCCAACACGGTGACGATCACGGGAGATCCGACCACCATCGGCCGCTTCCGGAGCATCACGCTTCCGGCGGCCGACCTGACGGGCAGGACCTCCGACTACACGACCCAGATCTCGATTCCATATCCCGACGGGGTCAACGGCTCGGTCGCGACGGCGACCATCAAGTACTCGATCTCTCCCAACCCGGCGGTAAGCCCCGCGCCGACGTAGTAACCTGTCGGCCGCCGCAGCCGTTTCAACATCGCAGCAGCAAGGTAGAACCACGTCCCAGGAGCTTCTAAAGAGGTAAAGAAATGTGCGGAATCATCGGCTACCTCGGTGATCGCGATGCGACCCCCATCCTCATGGAGAGCCTGAAGCGCCTCGAGTATCGGGGCTATGACTCTGCGGGTGTCGCGGTGCTGGAGCTGCCCAAGTCGGGCCAGGCGGTGCGCGCGAGCGTCACGAAGTCAGAGGCGAAGGTCGACACCCTGATCGAGAAGCTCGAGGCCAACATGCCCTCGGGCAAGCTCGGGATCGGCCACACGCGCTGGGCCACGCACGGCAAGCCGACCTACATCAACGCCCACCCGCACACTGACTGCAAGGGCAGGATCTTCGTCGTCCACAACGGCATCATCGAGAACTTCGCCGAGCTCAAGGCCGAGCTCGAGGCGGAGGGCCACGAGTTTCCAAGCGAGACCGACACCGAGGTCGTGCCGCACCTGATCGAGAAGTACTACAAGGGCGACTTCCTCGCCGCGGTGCGCCAGGCGCTCAAGCGCATCCGCGGCGCATACGCGCTGGCGATGTTCTCGAGCGACGATCCCGAGCTGCTGGTCGGCGCGCGTCTCAACGCACCGCTGGTCGTCGGCCTCGGCGACAACGAGTACTACATCGCCTCCGACATCACCGCGATCATCCCGTACACCAAGCGGGTGCTCGTCCTCGGCGAGGGCGAGGTGGCCGCGGTCACGCCTCTCGGCCCCGAGGTCTTCACCCTCGATGGCGTCACGGTGAAGTCGAAGATCGTCCACGTCGATTGGGACGTGGCCCAGGCGCAGAAGGGCGGCTATCCGCACTTCATGCTCAAGGAGATCCACGAGTCGGACGACGCGGTCGCCAACGCGATGCGCGGCCGGCTGTCGGACGACGGCGCGGTCGTCTTCCGCGAGTTCGACGTACCCGACGAAAAGCTTCGCGCGATCAAGGACGTGCTGCTGCTCGGCATGGGCACGTCGCTGCACGCCGCGATGGTCGGCGAATACGTGATCGAGGACTGGGTCGGCATCCCGGCGCGCGCCGAAGACGCGTCCGAGTTTCGCTACCGCAGGCCGATGGTCGGCAAGGACACGCTCGGCGTCGTGATCACGCAGTCGGGCGAGACCGCCGACACGCTGGTTGCCCTCCACCAGGCCAGGGAGCGCAACGCGCTCAGCGTCGCAGTCACGAACGTCATCGCGAGCTCGGCCGCGCGCGACGCCGACGGCGCGATCTACCTCCACTCCGGACCGGAGATCGGCGTCGCGTCGACCAAGACGCTGCTTGCTCACATGATCAGCCTCTACTTGCTGGCGCTGCGTCTCGCGACCGTGAAGGGTCGGATGTCGCCGGAGCGCCGCGAGGAGATTGTCGATGCGCTGAGGTTGCTGCCCGACCAGGTGCGGGCGATGCTCGCGCGCGACAAGGAGATTCAGACGCTGGCCGAGAAGTACAGCGGCTACCGGAACTTCATGTACATGGGCCGCGGTCTCGGCTTCCCCGTGGCGCTCGAGGGTGCGCTGAAGCTGAAGGAGATCTCCTACGTCCACGCGGAGGGCACGTCAGGCGGTCTGTTGAAGCACGGTCCGATCGCCCTGCTCGACGAGAGCTTCCCGGTCGTCGCTGTGTGCACCGCGAGCGCGACCAGCGAAAAGATGGTCAGCAACGTGCACGAGATCGTCGCCCGCAACGCGCCGGTGCTGGCGCTGGTTACCGAGGGCGACCACTCGCTCGACGGGGTTGCCAGCGACGTGTTCGTGATGCCGAGGGTCGAGGAGGCCGCATCGGTGATCCTCAACACCGTGATGCTGCAGCTGTTCGCGTATTACATCGGCGTCAAGCTGGGCCAGGATGTCGACCAGCCAAGGAACCTCGCCAAGAGCGTCACCGTCGAATAGGCAAAATGGAGCGGTGCAGCGGATCGGGGTTGATGCCGTGGCGGTTGATCGGATCGCGCTGGCCGTAAAGCGCTCGGGCCAGGGGTTCCTCGACAAGGTCTACACGCCGGCCGAGCAGGCGTACTGCGCGGGCAACGACGAGCGACTCGCCGGCCGCTGGGCGGCCAAAGAGGCGATCATCAAGTGCTTCGACGGCACCGGTATCTGCTTTCCCCGCAGGCGGATCGAGGTGCTGCCCGGCCCCAACGGCGCGCCGCGCACGCGGCTGCTCGGCGACGATCGCGGCGCCCAGGTCGAGGTGAGCATCACTCACCACAGCCGTCTCGCGGTCGCCACCGCCCACCTCGAGATGCCGGTTGCGGCCGCGCATCTCCTGCCCGCGCCGGACGCGGTGATGATCCCAGCCCGCCCCAAGGACGCGCACAAGGGCACGTTCGGGACCGCGGTCGTGCTGGCCGGAAGCCTCGGACTCACCGGCGCGGCCTTCCTCTCGAGCACCGCCGCGGCGCGCACCGGCGCCGGGCTCGTGAGGTTGCTGGTCGCCGACACGATCTATCCCATCCTCGCCGCCAAGTGCACCGAGGTGATGGCGACGCCCGTGCCGGAGGTCGCGCCGGGCGCGGTCGGCCACGCAGCCTACGGCTCCATCCTCGCCCAGCTTGCCGCGGCCGAGGTGGGGATCATCGGTCCCGGCCTGGGTCGTGACAGCTCGACGTGGCGCCTCATCGTCGACCTGGCGCAGCATGCGACCTGTCCGCTGGTCATCGATGCCGACGGCCTGAACGCACTGGCCGACTCGCCGCGCGTCAAGGGCAAGCTCGGCAAAGCGCGCGTGCTCACGCCGCACCCGGGCGAGCTCGGCCGCCTGATGGGAAAGACCGCGGACGCCATCAACTCCGATCGCCCCGCCTCGGCGCGCAAGGCGGCGAAGGAGTGGGGTGCGGTCGTGGTGCTCAAGGGCGCGCAAACGGTCGTCGCGCACCCCGATGGCCGCATGAGCGAGGACCCGCACGAGGTGCCCGCTCTGGCGAGCGGTGGCACCGGCGATGTCTTGTCCGGGATCATCGGCGGGCTGCTGGCGCAGGGCTCCGACCCCTTCACCGCGGCCGTGACGGGCGTGTACGTCCACGCCGCGGCGGGGAGGCAGATCGCTGAGCGCCTTGGCGACTCGGGACTGCTCGCCGGCGACCTGCTCCCCGAGATCCCGCTCGTCATGAACGTGCTTCGCCAGGGCGGCCTCTGAGCACAGCACTGCGGTGGGCCGAGATCGACCTCGGCGCCATCACCTCGAACTGCGACCGCATCCTGCATCACCTGCCGCGGGGCACAGAGCTCTTCGCGGTCGTCAAGGCCAACGGCTACGGCCACGGCGCGGTGCCCGTCGCGCACGCGGCGCTGGAAGGTGGGGCAACGCGGCTTGCGGTGTCGACCCTGGAGGAGGCGGCGCAGGTCCGCGGCCTCGTGGAGCCAGAGCGGATCCTGGTGATGGGCGGCCTGCCGCCCTCTCACGCGAGCGCGGCCGCTGCCTCGGGATGCGGAATCGCGGTCTCGAGCAGGGAGCTCGTCGAGTCGCTCGCGGCCGCCGGCGCCGATGTCCCAGTGCACCTGAAGATCGACACCGGGATGGGTCGCTTCGGCTGCTCGCCCGAGGACGCGCCCGGACTCGCGCGGCTGATCGACGGCTCGCGCGGCACGCACCTGGCCGGCACGTGGACCCACTTCGCGTCGGCCGATTCCGACGAGGTGATGACTAAGAAGCAGTTCGAGCTTTTCCTCGAGACGGTGTCTCGCTCCGACGTCGGTCCGGGCCTGCGCCACGTGTGCAACTCGGCCGGCGCGCTGCACCACCCCGACTTCGCGCTCGACGCGGTGCGCTGCGGCATCGCGGTCTACGGGTGCGAGTGGCCGGGCACCAAACCCGCCCTATCGCTGCGGGCGGTGATCACGCATGTCAAGTCGGTGGAGAAAGGCGCGACCGTCGGTTACGGGGCGTTGTGGCGCGCGGAAGGGCCCCGACGCGTAGCGACCGTGGGGATCGGGTACGAGGACGGTGTCCACCGCGCGCGAGCGAACGAGGGCCACGTGCTCGTGCGGGGCAAGAGGGCTCCGCTGATCGGCATGGTCAGCATGGACGCGATCACGCTCGACGTGACCGATGTCGCCGACGTGCGCGTCGGTGACGTCGCGACGCTGGTCGGCCGCGACGGCGACCAGGTGATCACCGCCGAAGAGGTCGCCGAGTGGTCGAAGACGATCAGCTACGAGGTGCTTACCTCGATTGGCCCTCGCGTGGAGCGAAGGTTCTCGGCGTAGAGCTCGTTCAGCCGGTCCCGCGTCCAGCAGTGCCGGCAGACGGTGTTTGGCTTCTTGGTCCAGTGGCCGCACCCGCGCGCGCAAGGCTGGAGCTGGTGGTGACATGCGAAGCACAGCACCAGCAAGTTGCCGTCGGAGTCGTCGCCGCCGCGCAGCACGGGCTGGCGGTGGTGCACCTGCAGCTGTCGTTCGTCACCCGGCACGCCGCAGATCTCGCAGCAGCCGCCGCGCTTCGCGATCAGACGCAGTCGACGCGCGGGGGTCAGCTTGGTGGCTCCGGTGCGCAGGTTGTTCGCCGCTTGCAGCCGCGTGCGCAGTGACAGCTCCGGCACCAGCGATGTGAAACGCCCGTCGCGTCCCTCTGAGCAACGCCAGCAAAGCGCCCGCAGGTTGCTCGCACGTGCCGGGCCGGTTTCGTCGACGAGGAAGAGGTGCATCGCCCACGGCCAGTCCAGGCCGCATCCTTCGCACGCGCCGGACGTCCTGCGCAGGACCACCGCACGCGCGCCGCCGCCCACCGTCAGCTGACCCGAACGCACGTTCGACCCGCCGAACAGTCTAGTCCCAACCGTCGACATTGGCTTGTCCTATGGATCCGATCGAAACAATTGATTGGCTCTATTGGGGGCCTGAAGCGTTTACTGTCGGGAATGGGCAACACACAGGCGGTCCTCTACGGCGACGACGACTCGCTCGAGTCGTTGGCGATGGCCGACCTGCTCAACGATCTCGGTGTGCAGTTCGAGTACCGAGCCGTCAACCGCGATGCCGCCGCCGCACGTGAGTGGGAGCAGCTCGACGGCGATCGCCTTCCGATCCTGCGCTTCGGCAACAACGACTTCGTTCGCGGCTTCGACAGGATCAAGATCCAGCAACTATTCGGCTGGGTCGGCTGCTAGCTCCCGCGCACGACTGATTTCGACCCAGTCCTGACGGCGCGCTGACTCGACCGCAGCCTCGACCATCGCCATCGTCCCCAGGTTGTCGCGACCCGAAGTTTCGGGCTCCCTGCCCTCGCGAATCGCGCCGGCGAACTCGCTGAGCGTTCCCGCGCGGTCGATGCGCGGCACCTCCGGCATCTTCAAGGTCTTGCGCCGCCCGCCACGGGACCTGACCGTGAGCTTGTCGTTGAGGATCCCTTCGTCGCCGCGGCTCGTCCACCACACCTGCCCGTGCTCGAACTCCATCGACCACTCGCCCGCCCAGGGCGTGATCGGCGCCGAGCTGATCCAGCTGCCGCGGTAGCTGACCGGAACGTCGCCGAACATGATCGTGGCGCTCGCTGCCGGAGCACCGTCGAACCCGCCTCGTCCGGTGCCTGCGGTCACGCACGACATGCGTTCCGGCTCGGCGCCGAACATGAATCGCAGCAGGTCGAAGTGGTGCACGGACATGTCGACGAGCAGCGGTTGCGGGTCCCAGTGCTGGCGCCAGCGGGGCTTCGGCGGAGAGGAATTGTCGCGGCGGAAGTCGATCGCCACCTCGATGAGGTCGCCGAGCGAGCCCTCACGCAGGAGCTGCAAAGCCGCGTGTGGCGCGGGGAAGAAGCGATAGTTCTGGCTGACCATCAGCACGCGGTGCCTCGATCCGGCGAGCGCGACCAGCCCCTGCGCGATCGCAAGCGATTCGGCAAACGGTTTCTCGACCAGCACGTGCAGGCCGGCTTCGAGCGACGCGCGGATGAGCGGCGCGTGGCTGGCGAGCGTGGTCGTGACAAGGACTGCGTCGGGGCGACCGCGGTCGATCGCCTCGGCGAAAGTTTTGAAGTGCAGCTCGTCGGCAACGGCCATCTTTCCCTGCAGCCGCGCAAAGGCGTCAGGGTCCGAGTCGACGTAGCCGACGACCTCGACCTCCGGGACCATCGGCCCGATGCGCCACGCCCAGTCGCGGCCCCAGTCGCCGATGCCGACCTGCACCAGACGCAGGCGTTCGCGCAGCCGCTCGGTCACTGAAGGCGCATGGTCGGAAGAAACTTGGGCACCACGCGCGCGTTGGTCGACTGCTCGAATGCGAACGCCAATCCGAGCAGCCGCCCCTCCGAGCCCGGACCCGCGAAGAAGCTCAACCCGAGTGGGAGGTCGAAGGCCATCCCCGACGGGACGGTGATGATCGGATAGCCGGCGACAGCTGACGGCTGCGTGCTTCCGCCCAGGTGCTTCTCGCCGCTCAGGAGGTCGATCGCCGACGCCGGGGCGTTGCTGGGCGCGACGAGCGCCGCGACGCGATGCTTGCGCAGCATTCGGTCGATGCCCTCGGTCCGAGCGAGTCGTAGGGCGTTTGCGCGGGCCTCGACATAGGCCTTCGCCTTTAGGCCACGGGTGGCCTGCGCCTGCTCGAAGAACTCCTGGCGAAAGTACGGCATCTCCTCGGCGGCGTGCGTCTTGTTGAAGCGGATCACGTCCGCCATCGTCTTGACGGCAAGCCCGCGCCGGGTTCGCAGGTAGGAGTTGAGGCAGGCCTTGAGCTCGTGCAGGAGGATGGTGAGCTCGAATCCTGATTCCCGCAGCTCCTTCGCGGTCGGGAAGTCGACCTCGACGAGGACTGCGCCGCAGCCCTTCAGCGCTCGCAGCGCTTCCTCGTATCCGGAATCCGCGTGCTCGGAGTAGCCGGTGAAGGGCTGGCGCAAGACGCCGAGCCGCTTGCCTTTCAGCGCGTCCTTCCTCAGGTTGCGGCGATGGTCGGTCGGCCGCTGAGACATCGCGCCCAGGACCATCGCGGCATCCTCGACGGTGCGCGTCATCGGGCCCGCGGAGTCCTGGCTCGAAGCGATGGGCACGATCCCCTGCGGGCTGACCACGCCGACGCCGGGCTTGATCCCGACGATCCCGTTGTGTGACGAAGGGCTGACGATCGAGCCGTCGGTCTCGGTGCCGATGGTCAGGGCGGCGTAACCGGCGGCCGCGGCCACTCCGGAACCCGAGCTGGAGCCGCTCGGCGTGCGGTCGAGCACGTGCGGGTTGCGCGTCTGCCGGCCGCGGCCGCTCCACCCGGAGCTGGAGCGGTTGGAGCGGGCGTTGGCCCACTCGCTGAGGTTGGTCTTGCCGATGATGACGACACCCGCGCGGCGAAGGCGCGTCACCAGCGGCGCATCGCGCGGGGCGCGCGCGCCGGTCATCGCGAGCGAGCCGGCCGTGGTCAGCATCCGGTCGCCCGTGTCGATGTTGTCCTTGAGCAGCAGCGGCAGGCCGTGGAGCGGGCCCCGCACCCGTCCGCGGCGGCGCTCAGCGTCGAGGCGCCTGGCGATGGCCGCGGCGTCTGGGTTCAGCTCGATCACGCTTCGCGTGAGCGCCGTGTCCAGTGCCGCGATGCGCTCGAGCGACATATCGACGAGCTCGACCGAGGTCAGCTCTCCGGCGGTGAGCATGCGCCCGAGCTCGGTTGCGGAAAGCTGCGCGAGCTCGGGATGTGGACCCACGAACGGGCAGTGTAAGTGGGACCAGGAATAGGCGGCGGCCTATGCCATTTCCAGATGGGTGCAAGGCAGGTGACCCTAAACTGGCTTTACTGATGGCGGAACCGGCCGCCCAAACCGCCTTCGCGGAAGAGGCGCTGACTCATCTCGACACGCTGTACAGGGGCGCGCTCCGTCTGACGCACGACCCCGACGCGGCGCAGGACCTCGTGCAGGAGGCGTATCTGCGCGCCTTGCGCTACCAGCACAGCTATCAGGCCGGCACGAACATGAAGGCGTGGCTCTTCGCGATCATGCGCAACCTCTTCTGGGACCGCTTCAAGGGATCGCGGAAAGAGGACGTGAGCCTGGACGACGTCGGCGACTTCGTGCTCTTCGACAAGCTGCGCGACGAGGGCACAAAGCCGGAGGCGGACGTGCTCGACAAGATCGCCGCCACCGAGGTAGTGGCGGCCGTCGACAAGCTTCCGCCGCTCCACCGCGAGGTGGTTCTTCTCGTCGACGTCGAAGGCTTCTCGTACAAGGACGCCGCCGACACCCTGGGGGTGCCGATCGGGACGGTCATGTCCCGCCTTCACCGGGCCCGCCAGCAGCTTCAAAGATCCCTCTATGACTACGCCGTGGAATCGGGTATCGTCCACCCCGGCGGACAGGAGCAGTTGACTCAGCAATGAGATGTGAACAGTGCTCGGAAAAGCTCGACCGCTACGTCGACCGTGAGCTCACGAACACGGAGGCGCTCGAGGTGCAGCTCCACCTCGAAGGCTGCCCCGACTGCATGGACCACTACGAGTTCCAGGAGCACCTGAAGCGCGTGGTGAAGCACTCATGCGATTGCGACACGGCGCCGCAGGCGTTTCGAGACAAGCTGCGCGAAATCCTCAGCTAGGCGGCTGCCGGCTTTACGTCATAACCCCTGACGCCCCGGCCGAGCGCGTCGTCGAGATCGCCGTGGCCGCGGCGCGAGGTGGCGCCGACGTGATCCAGCTGCGGCACAAGTCGATGCGGCGAGGCGAGCTCCTGACGCTGGCAAGAGAGCTGCGGGCGGTCTTGACTGACCTCCTCTTCATCGTCAACGACCACGTCGACATCGCGATGCTGAGCGGCGCCGACGGCGTGCACCTCGGACCCGACGACCTGTCGGTCGAATCCGCGCGACGCGTCGCAGGGGAGAGGTTGATCATCGGCGCATCAGCGTCGACGCCCGAGAGAGCGCGCGAGGCGGTTGCCGCGGGCGCCGACTATCTCGGTTGCGGCCCGGCGTTTGCGACGCCGATCAAGGCCGAGAAGAAAGTGCTCGGGCCAGACGGAATCGCCGCGATCGCGAAGCACGTCGAGGTACCCGTTTTTGCGATCGGTGGCATCGACGCATCCAACATCGGCCGGCTGACGGCCGCCGGCTTGAATCGTGTCTGCGTGATTCGCGCCGTTGGCGACGCGCCTGATCCCGAGAAAGCGACGCGCGAGCTCCGTGCCATGCTGGACGCCGCAACATGAGCGTCGGGGGGACGGGTGAGCTCGGGATCATCGCGCGCCTCAAGCCCTACCTGTCGCCGGGCGCGGGCGGCGACGACGCGGCCGTCGTGGCCGATGCGACCGGATTTCTGGTCGTCAGCGCCGACATGTTCGTCGAGCGCGTGCATTTCGACCTCGGGTGGATGAGCCCCGAGGACGTGGGTTGGCGCTCGCTGGCGCTGGCGATGGGCGACCTGGCCGCCAAGGGCGCCGACCCAGCGTGGGCAACTTCATCGGTGGCGATGCCGAAGGGCTGGCCCGTCGAGCGCCTCGAAGGTCTGTACCGCGGCATGAAAGAGCTCGGCCAACAGTTCGGGCTGGTCATCGAGGGCGGCGATCTGAGCGCGATCGATGGGCCCGCGGTCGTGTCGCTGACCGTGACCGGCCGCACCGCGCAGATGCCGCTGGCGCGATCGCAGGCGCAACCCGGGTGGTCGGTTGGAGTGACCGGTCCGCTCGGTCAGGCCGCCGTCTCGCTGCGCGAGCGTCGCGCGTTTCGATTCACGCCTCTCATCGAGGAGGGGCGTCGCCTCAATGGCCTCGGCCTCTGCTGCGGCGACGTGTCCGATGGCCTCGCGCGCGAGATGGAGAAGTTCCATGCGATGGCCGGCGTCGGATCCACGCTTTGGGGCGAGGACGTTCCGCGCGCCGCGGGCGCGTCGCTGCAGGACGCATTGACCAGTGGGGAAGAGGCGGAGCTCGTCTACGTCGGGCCCGACGAGATCTTCAAGAAAGCCGGCCTTCAGTCGGTCGGCAAGCTGACGGCCGACGAGACGGTCCGCGTCATCGATGCGCGCGGGGCCGAGATCTCGCTCAAGAGCACGGGCTACGACCACTTTGCCTGACGCCGGGCGCGCGCAGGGCGCATTTCCAGACAAGACCACGACTTCACCGGCCGAGACCGAGCGCGCGGGAATGCTTCTCGGCGAGCGCTTGCGGGTCGGGGACGTGGTGCTGCTGATCGGAGAGCTCGGCGCCGGGAAGACGACCTTCGTGCGCGGCGTCGCGCAGGGGACTGGATCGAAGTCCGACGTCGCGAGCCCGACGTTTCAGCTCGTGCGGATCTATCCAGGCCGCGTGCAGCTGGCCCACGTCGACCTGTACCGCGTGGAGACGAGCACCGAGCTGCGCGACCTGGGGCTGGACGAGCTGTCCGACCAGGGGGCGGTGGTGGTCGAGTGGGGGGACCGCCTCGAGGTCGAAGGCGCGGCGGTGATACACATCGAGCACCTGGGCGGCGACCGCCGGCTCATCAGGACAAGAAATGATCTTGCTCATTGACACCTCCGCGCGCACCGCGGTGATCGGCACGCTGAACGGAGATCGCAGCGAGATACAGCTCGCGGCGCGGCGCGGCGAGCTGCACACCGCCCTACGCGCGATCGCGCGCGACATCGAGGTCACCAGGGTTGCCGTGGTCACCGGACCGGGCTCATTCACTGGCCTTCGCGTCGGAGTGGCTTTCGCGCTCGGGCTGGCGATGGGCCGCGGAGTGCCCATCGTGCCGCTGCCGACGCTCGATCTGCAGGCCGCCCGAGCCGATGAGCCGGTGACCGCGGTGGCCGAGGCCGGCCGCGGGCGGTTCTACTTTCGCAAGCCCGATGGCGCATCCGGCGTCGGTCAGCCGTCCGACATTCCGACCAGCCATCCGCTGGTGGGCTGCCTCTCCGACCCCGAGCCCCTTGTCGCCGCCGGTCACCGGTTGGTGCCCGAAAACGAGCTTCGGCGGCTGGTTGACGCCGCCGCGCTCCTGCTCGAAACGGCCTCGGAAGTGCCGTATCGTAGTCTGGAAATTCAGTACATGAACTCCTTTTCCGCGAAGGGTTAGATGGTCCAGATCCGGCAGCAGCTCGCGCTGGAGCTGATGCGCGAGGCCGACGTCAACACGGTCCAGGAGATCGAGCGCGACATCTTCGCGACGCCCTGGCCGCGCAACGCCTACTACCGGGAGCTTGCCTCGCGCGCCAGCGCGCACTACGTCGTCCTCCGCCAGGAAGGCGCGATCGAGAAGCCGGCCGGCTATCGGATCCCGGACTTCGACCCGACGATCGTCGGCTACGGCGGCATGTGGCGCATGTACGACGAAGCCCATGTCACGACGATCGGGGTGCGCAAGGATTTGCAGCACCGGGGGTATGGACGGATCCTCTTCGCGGGGCTCGTCCAGGCCGCTTACGACATGGGCGCGAAATGGGTGACGCTCGAGGTACGGACCACCAACGACAACGCCATGAAGATGTACGAGGCGTTCGGCTTCAAGGTCATCGGCCGGCGCAAGGGTTATTACACGGACAACGGCGAGGACGCCATCGTGATGTGGTCGGACTCGATCCACTCGCCGCGTTTCCGCAAGGCGTTCGAGGCAAACCTCGAGCGGATCGACGCCGAGGTCAAGGGCCTGCGCCGCGACCTCCTGACTAAGAGCGATCAGTAACTGGTTCTGACCCTCGGCATAGAGACCTCGTGCGACGAAACGTCCGTCGCGCTCGTCGAGGACGGCCGCCGCGTCCTGAGCAACGTCATCCACTCCCAGGTCGACGTCCACAAGGATTTCGGCGGCGTCGTGCCCGAGCTCGCCGCGCGTGACCACCTGGAGCGGCTGCCGGGTCTTATCGACCTCGCGTTTGAAAAGGCGGGGGCCAAGCCGGCCGACGTCGACCTCCTCGCCGTGACGCGCGGCCCAGGCCTGGTCGGGTGCCTTCTGGTTGGTGTCGGCGTGTCCGAGGGGCTGGCGGCGGCGTGGGACAAGCCGCTCACGGGCGTCAACCACCTCTGGGGCCACATCTACGCCGCGATGCTCGGCCGCCAGGACCTCGAGCCGCCGCTCCTCGGCCTGGTTGTCAGCGGCGCGCACTCCGACCTCGTGCGCATGCCGGCTCACGGCCGCTTCCAGGTCATCGGCCGGACCCGCGACGACGCTGCGGGCGAGGCGTTCGACAAAGCGGCGAGGATGCTCGGCCTCGGGTTTCCGGGCGGGCCGGCTCTGGACCGGCTGGCGCGGAAAGGCGAGGCCCGGCGGCAGGCTCTCCCGCAGCCTTCCCTGCCCGGCCTCGAGTACAGCTTCAGCGGCCTGAAGACCGCGCTGCTGTACCGCTTGCGCGACCTCGGCGATGGGATCGCCCAGCAGGACCGCGCCGACCTCGCGGCCGCGTTCGAGCGGTCGGTGGTCGAGTCGCTCCTGGAGAAGCTCGACCGGGCGCTGGACGCCGAGCCGTACGGGGAGGTGGTCGTCGCCGGCGGCGTGGCGGCCAACACCCTCTTGCGGAAGCGAGCGGCAGAGGTCGTCGCGGGCCGGGCTCGGCTTACGATGCCGTCCCTGGAGCTGTGCACCGACAACGCCGCCATGATCGCGGCGGCGGGTTTCTACGGCAGCCGCCACGATGTCGAAGTCGATCCGTCGCTAGGCTGGGGCTAAGGTGGGGGTCAAGGGCTGGACCGTCGTGTTCAAGGGCGAGCGGCTGCAAGCCGAGATAGTCGCCGCCGCGCTCCAGGCCGATGGGCTTCGCGCCGAGGTCTTCGGCGACAACGCCTACGGCGTTGGGATCGATCTCACCGAGGCCCGGCTGATGGTGCCGGACGACCAGGCCGAGGCCGCCCGGCGGGTCATCAAAGAGGCCGAGTCCAGGCCCTCCGAGGCAGCCGAAGAGGAGGTTTAGCGCCCTCCGTCCCCGAGGTACTAATATTTAGCAGTCGACCTGCCAGAGTGCTAAGCGCTCGCGGCTGGGGAGTGCCAAGTCTAGTCAGCGAGGAGGGCTGCACATGAATCTGAGACCGTTGGGCGACCGCGTGGTGGTCAAGCCCGTCGAGCGCGAAGAGAGGACCAAGAGCGGGATCGTGATCCCGGACACCGCCAAGGAGAAGCCGCAGGAAGGCATCGTCGAGGCGGTCGGAACAGGCCGGATCCTGGACAACGGCACCAAGGTGCCGATGGAGCTCAAGGTCGGCGACAAGGTCCTTTACGCCAAGTACGCCGGCAACGAGTTCAAGCTCGACGACATCGAGTACCTGATCGTCAGCGAGAAGGACGTACTCGCCGTCGTCGCGTCAAACGGCAAGAAGTAATCAAGAGATAGAAGAGGGGAACTTATGGCAAAGACAGTCACATTCGACGTAGATGCGCGGCAGCATCTCAAGAAGGGCATCGACACCGTTGCCCAGGCCGTGCGCATCACGCTCGGGCCGAAGGGCCGCAACGTGGTGCTCGAGAAGAAGTTCGGCGCGCCGACGGTCACCAACGACGGTGTGACCATCGTCCGCGAGATCGAGCTCAAGGACCCGATGGAGAACACCGGAGCGCAGCTGCTGCGCGAGGTCGCGACCAAGACAAATGACGTGGCCGGTGACGGCACCACCACGGCGACGATCCTGGCGCAGACGATGATCAACGAGGGCTTCCGCAACGTCACCGCGGGCGCCAACCCGATGCAGCTCAAGATCGGCATCGAGAAGGCCGTCGAGGCGGTCGTGGAGGAGGTCAAGAAGCTCGCCGTTCCCGTAGCCGACAAGAGCGAGGACGTCGCTCACGTCGCAGCCATCTCCAGCCAGTCGGAGGAGATCGGCAAGCTCATCGCCGAGGCCAACCTCAAGGTGGGCAAGGACGGCGTCATCACAGTCGAGGACAACCAGGCCATCACGACCGAGCTCGAGTTCGTGGAAGGCATGCAGTTCGACCGCGGCTACATCGCGGCCTACATGGTCACCAACCCCGACCGCATGGAAGCCATCCTGGACGAGCCTTACGTGCTCATCACCGACAAGAAGATCTCGGCGATCAACGACCTGCTCCCCGTTCTGGAGAAGGTCGTGCAGGTGGGCAAGCCACTGCTGATCGTCGCCGAGGACGTCGAGGGCGAGGCGCTTGCCACCCTCATCGTCAACAAGCTCCGCGGCACGTTCACCGCGGTGGCCGTCAAGGCGCCGGGCTTCGGCGACCGCCGCAAGGCGATGCTCGAGGACATGGCCATCCTGACCGGGGGCCGCGTGGTCTCGGAAGAGGCCGGCCTCAAGCTCGACCAGACCAAGATCGACGACCTGGGCAGGGCCCGCAAGGTCACGGTCAACAAGGACGACACCACGGTCGTCGTCGACATCGAGAAGGACGACAAGCGCCGCCAGGCCATCCAGGCCCGGATCAAG
>DATEHC010000041.1:0-8634 GCA_035279785.1 Candidatus Dormiibacterota bacterium | reverse complement strand
CTGGAACTTCTCACCGGCCAGCAATCGCAAGAGGATTGGGATGCCGTAAGCGATGTACAGACCGATGACCGCGATCGAGGTCACGGCCGCGTACGCGGTGGGGTTCCAGAGGTAAGGCAACCCGAGGATGAACGCGCCCACTGCGGCAAACCAGATGGAGTTGGTCGGAGTGCGCGTCCGCGGGTTGATGCGGTGCCAGAACTGCGACCCGGGGACGGCACCGTCGCGGGAGAAGGCGTAGATCATGCGCGAATTGGCCGTGACCGACGACATGCCGCAGTAGAACTGGGCCCCGATGACGATCAGGAGAAGAAGCGAGGCTCCCGTCTTGCCGATGGCCTCCTGGAAGATCACGCCTGGAGCAGCGCCGGCCGCTCCCGCGATGTTGACGTAATCCGCGTCGTTGATCGCCTGGGTCACGCCGATCAACAGGACCCAGCCGGCGATGAGCGAGATGATGATCGACCACACAATGCCCCGTGGTCCGCTGACGGCGGCATTGTGCGTCTCCTCGGTCATATGCGCCGAGGCGTCGTAGCCGGTGAACGTGTACTGAGCGTTGAGCAGACCGGTCAGGAAGACATAGAGACCGACCGCAGGAAAGGCAAAACCTGTGTTGTTGACGAACTTGGTGAACACGTACCCGGGCGACTGGTGGTACTTGGAGAAGATGAACAGGACCGCGACGATGATCGTCACGCCCGCGATGTGCCACCACACCGAGATGTCGTTGAGCAGGGCCACCAGCCTCACGCCGAATGTGTTCAGCAGTCCGTGGACGAACAGGACGACGGCGTACACGGCGATGATGCTGAGCCGGGAGTTGAAGTCCGTCCCGGCGTTGAGCGGTGACGGCCAGCCGGAGAAGAGGGTGCTGAGGAAGAAGTTGACGAAGAAGGCGAGGCCGAAGTCGATGCCTGCCGTGACGGCGACCTGGCCGAGAAGGTTGAACCAGCCGGTCATCCAGCTCCAGCCGGCGCTGCTCTTTCCGCCAAGCTTCGCGGCCCAGTAGTACAGCCCGCCCGCTGTCGGATAGCTCGAGCAGACCTCGGCCATGGCCAGGCCCACCAGCAGCACCATCACGCCGACGAGCGGCCAGCCGATGTTGATGACCGCCGGTCCGCCGTTGGTCATGCCGAAGTAGAAGAGAGTGAGACAGCCGGAGAGGATCGAGATGATGGTGAAAGAGACCGCGAAGTTGGAAAAGCCGCTCATGCGGCGCAGCAACTCCTGGGCGTAGCCCATTCGGTGCAGGGTCTCGACGTCGGAACCGTGAGCCTGGACGCTCATAAGCTGCTCCCTCCTAGTAGCCTTCCCTCGACGGCCCGCGGTTACGGCGGTTGCCGCGAAGCTAACAGCAGCCTTGAACGTTGTCAAGGAACGTCCCAGGAGGGTGGGATTGGGGCCGGATGTAACAAACGTCACCCCGCAGGAGACAAGGGATGATCCTCGCGTCGGCGAGGTCGTCAGGCAGCGCCTGGACTCCCTCAGCCCGGCCGAACGCCGGCTCGCGCGCGTGCTTCTGGCTTCCTATCCGATCGCCGGGCTCGAGAGCGTCGCCCGCTTTGCCGAGCGTGCCGGCGTCAGCCCGCCGACGGTCACCCGGTTCATCACCAAGCTCGGCTTCCGGGGCTACCCCGAGTTCCAGGAGAAGCTGCGGCACGAGGTCCAGGCGCGGCTGAGCTCGCCTTTGGCTCGCTACCGGGACGAGCCCAAGGGCGACTCGGCCGCTTCAGCGATTGGTGACGCGCTCGAGACCTCGACCCACAACCTCCGGGCCACCCTCGAGCTGCTCTCCGACCGCGACCTCAAGGAGGCCGTCCAGCATCTCGCCGACGTCCGGCGTCGGGTGATGATCCTCGGCGGCCGCGTCAGCGCGACCCTGGCGCGCTACCTCGCCGGCCAGCTCCATCTCTTGCGGCCGGGCATCGGCCTGGTGGACTCCGAGCGGAGCGCGCCCGCTCAGCAGCTCATCGACATGCGCAAGACCGACGTGCTCGTGGTCTTCGACTACCGCCGCTACCAGCCGGACACGATCGAGAGCGCCCGGGTCGCCGCCGCCAGGGGCTGCGACGTGATCCTGTTCACCGACCCGTGGCTCTCGCCCGCCTCCGCCTTCGCGCGTCAGGTCCTGGTGACGAGCGTCGAGACCGTCGGACCGTTTGACTCGCTGGTCGGTGCGATGGCAGTGGTCGAGGCCGTCATCGCTGCGGTGCTGCGACAGCTTGGCTCGCGGGCCGAAGCGCGAATGCAGAGCCTGGAGCGATTGCGGGCCGGGGACGTGCTGGGCGGGAACGAGTCGGCATGACCGGCAGGGCGGCAGCCGCTCGTAGCGCTCGCAGCTGCATCACCTTGACCGCGCCGGGCGTGCGATGCGTCTGCTGCGCGACCTCGCGGATCGACGCGCCGCGCAGGAAGCGCAGCTCGAGGACCTCGCGGTAATGCACCGGCAGCGCGCTCAACGTCTGCTCGAGCCACGCCGAGACCTCGACTGAAGGCTCGGGCGACTCCCGCTCGAGCCGATCGGGAAGCTCGTCGGCAAGCTCCGCCTCGGGCAACCGCAGGCGGTTCGACCAGAAGGCGCCGAGGGCCGAGCGGGCGGTCGCGTAGAGGTAGCTGCGGATCGCCGGCTGAGATGCGCTCTGGTGGAGGCGCGGCAGCGCCTTGAGCGCGACCTGCTGGGTCAGGTCCTCGGCGTCTGGACGGTTCCCCACCCGGGCGAACAGAAACGAGTAGATGCCCTCCATCTCCTCGAGGGCGACCTCGACGGCAGGACGGTCCATGTACCCTCCTTCGTATCTCCCTGGCGTAACTCTCTCGCGAGAGAGTTACATGGCAAGGAGAATCTTGGGGCCGCGAGACCTATTCCATATACTCGCCACGTGGCAACCCCGACAGACCAGAGCGAGGACTGGACCGATCGCCTGCTCTCCAGCTGGTCCGACGTCGAGCCGTGGTTCGAGGCCGAGACCTACGAGGTGACCGCGCGCATCTCGCGCCTCGCGCTGCACATCTCCCGGCAGCAGGAAGAGGTCTTCGGCCGCTTCGGCTTGAACCGCGGAGACGTCGGGGTTCTCAGCGCCCTGCGCTTTGCCGGGCCGTCCAGCCAGCTCTCACCCACCCAGCTGTTCAAGGGGCTGATGATCTCGTCGGCCGGCATCACGAGCCGCATCGACCGCCTGGAGAAGCGCGGCCTGGTGAGACGAGAGCGCCATCCGAGCGACAGGCGCGGCGTGCTGGTCGAGCTGACGGATGAAGGCCGAACCGTTCTCGACGAGGCGGTCCGGGCAAACACCGAGGCCGAGCGGCGCCTCGTCGGGACGCTCGACGCCGCGGAGGGGCGACAGCTCGCCGGTCTGCTCAAAAAGATGCTGGCCGGTCTGGAAAATCAGTAGTCGCGCGAAGCGCGTCCTGGTCGGGCTCCGCCCGCAGACCTAAGCCCGGGCGATCAGCTTCTCGGGATCCCTCTCGAAGTCGGCCTTGCAGCCGTCGGAGCAGAACCAGTACGTGGCCCCGTTGTAGGTCGACTTGCGCGTGCTCGTCAGCGGGTCCACCGTCATGCCGCAGACCGGATCGGTGACGAAGGTCACCTGCGCCACCTCGACCCCGGGTTTCGCAGGGCGTTTGCGCCGCGCGCTCACGATCTCGGCGAGTGCGAGCAGGGCGATCTCCTCCTGCGTGCCGCCGCGGACCTGGCCCGCCGGAGTGTGGATTCGCGCCAGCGTGTGCTCGTCGAGACCACGCCCGAGCAGCGCCTGCTTGACGGCCGCCGCGCGCCGCGTGCTCGCGATGAGGCCGACGCCGACGTCTGGATGGCTCAGCACCGTCTGAAGCGCGTCCTCGTCGAAGTGGCCCATGGTCGCGATGACCGCATAGGTTTCGCCGTGCGGGACCTCGACGGAAGGGACCTCGGCGTGAGTGACGCTGCGGGCGCGGAAACCGGTGAGCTCGGCGAGCCGGACCATGGTCGATGCGGCGGGGCCTTCGCCAAAGACGAGCAGGAGCGGTTTTGGAAGTCGCGGCTCGATGAAGATGTCCAATGATCCACCGCTGGGACACGTGGTGGCTATCGAAACCTCGCCGGATTCGTGCGACTCCTTGACCTCGCCCGAGTTGCCGACGATGTGGATCAGCTGCGGCGTTCCGCTCGACAGGGCTCGAAGAGCTTCACGGCGCACGACGGGCTCGGAGCAGCTCCCGCCGATCCATCCGCGAAGGCGGCCTTCGGCGGTGATGATGGCGCGATCCCCCGGGCGGGCGGAGGTCGGCGGCTCCACGCGCACGACGGTCGCGAGCACGCACGCCGTGCCCGCGGCCTCGTACTCCTTCAGCAGGTCGAGAATCTCGTCGGCTATTCGTTCACTCCCGCCGCGCGAAGCGCGGCCCAGACCTTGTCGGATGTCACCGGCATGTCGATGTTACGAACGCCATACGGCGCCAACGCGTCGATGACCGCGTTGACGTACGCCGCCGGTGAGCCGACTGTAGGCGACTCTCCGACGCCCTTGGCGCCGAGCGGATGGTGGGGCGAGGGTGTCACCGTCGCGCCAAGCTCGAAGCGGGGCGTCTCGACGGCCGTCGGCAGCAGGTAGTCGGTGAAGTTCGAGCCGATGCAGTTGCCGTCGGCGTCGAACGTGATGAGCTGCATGAAGGCGATGCCAAAGCCCTCGGCAAGGCCGCCGTGGATCTGGCCCTCGACGATCATCGGGTTGATCCGCACGCCGCAGTCGTCGACGGCGACGATGCGCCGCACCTTGACCTGACCCGTCCCCTTGTCGATGTCGACCACGACCGCATAGGTGCCGAAGGGGTAGGTCATGTTCGGCGGATCGTAGTAGGACACGCCCTCCAGGCCCGCCTCCATCCCCTCGGGGAGGTTCGTGCTGTAGGCCGCGAAAGCGAGCTCCTGGATCGTCTTCGCCTTGTCGGGCGAGCCCTTGACGTAGAAGCGGCCCGCGTCGAATTCGATGTCTTCCTCGGCCGCCTCCAGCAGGTGGCCGGCGATCTTCCGCGCCTTGTCGCGAAGCTTGCGTGAAACCAGGGCCGTGGCTGCGCCCGATACGGGCGTCGAACGTGACGCGTAGGTGCCGAGTCCATACGGCGCCGTGTCCGTGTCGCCCTCTTCGACCAGGACGTCGGCGGCCGGGATGCCCAGCTCTTCGGTGACGATCTGCGCGTACGTGGTCTCGTGACCCTGGCCCTGCGACTTGGTGCCCATGCGCAGGAGCGCCTTGCCGGTCGGATGCACGCGCAGCTCGGCGCTGTCGAACATCGCGACGCCGAGGAGGTCGAAGTCCTTTCCGTGGCCGGCGCCGACGACCTCGGTGAACGATGCGATGCCGATGCCCGTCACCTCGCCCTTCTTGCGCCGAGCCTCCACGTCCTTGCGCAGCTCGGCGTATCCGAGCTGGTCGAGCGCGACGTCCATCGCCTTGTGATAGTCGCCGCTGTCGTAGACCCAGCCCGTCGGCGAGTGATAGGGAAACTGCTCGCGCTTGATGAAGTTCTTCTTCCGGAACTCTGCCTGGTCCATGTCGAGCTCGATGGCCGCGTTGGTGACCAGCCGCTCGATGAGATACGACGCCTCGGTGACGCGGAACGAGCACCGATAGGCGACGCCGCCCGGCGCCTTGTTCGTGTAGTAGCCGTCGGCGGTGATGTGGGCGGTCGGAATGTCGTACGAGCCGGTGACGATGTGGAACAGCCCGGCCTTGGTCTTGGTCGGCTGGGCGTCCGAGAAGAAGGCGCCGTTGTCGCTGTCGAGGTGGACGCGGAGCGCGAGCATGCGCCCGTCTTTGTCCACCGCGAGGTCGCCGGTCATGTGGTAGTCGCGCGCGAACCCGGTCGAGATCAGGTTCTCGCTGCGGTCCTCGACCCACTTGACGGGACGTCCGATGAGCAGGCTCGCCGCGGTGGCGACCACGTAACCCGGATAGACCGGAACCTTGTTGCCGAACCCACCGCCGATATCGGGCGAGATGATGCGGATGTTCTCCTCCGGCAGGCCGGCTACGAGCGCGAAGACCGTGCGGTGGAGATGCGGCGCCTGGCTCGTCATGTAGATCGTCGCCCGGCCGGTGGCAGGGTTGACGTCGGCCACGATGCCGCACGTTTCCATCGGCGCCGGGTGGCACCGCGGATAGAAGGTGTGGAGCCGGATCACCTTGTCGGCCTTGGCGAACGCGGCCTGTGTCGTCTCCTTGTCGCCCGACTCCCAGTGGTAGATGTGGTTGTCCTTCTGGCTCTCTTTGTCGTCGCGGATGAGAGGCGCGCCGGCCGCCTTCGCGCCGTCGGGGCTGATGACCGCCGGCAGGACCTCGTAGTCGACGACCACGGCGTCGCGCGCATCCTCGGCCTGGTACAGCGTCTCGGCGATGACGGCCGCGACCTCCTGGCCCTGGAAGCGCACCTTGTCCGTCGCAAGCACGGCCTGCGTGTCGTACGACAGGGTTGGCATCCAGGCGAGCTTGTGCTGGGCCATCAACTCACCGGTGACCACGGCGATCACGCCGGGCATCGCCGACGCGGCGGCGGTGTCGACGGACTTGATTCGGGCGTGGGCGTGCGGGCTGCGAACGATCGCCATGTGCAGCATGCCGGGCAGCTCGACGTCGTCGAGGTAGTTGCCCTTGCCGCGGAGGAAGCGCCCGTCCTCCTTGCGCTTGATGGATTCGCCGATGCGGCCGTGCATGTGGACGTCGGTTGCCATTACTCGCCTCCCGCCGCCGCGCCGGCCTTCTCTCGCGGCACCACCTCTGACTGCTGACGCAGCATCGCCGCGTGCTTGATCGCCTTGACGATGTTCATGTAGCCGGTGCATCGGCAGAGGTTGCCGCTGATCGCCCACCGGATCTCATCCTCGGTGGGGTTGGGATTGTGCTCGAGCAGCGCCGTGCCGGTCAGCATCATGCCGGGCGTGCAGAAACCGCACTGCAGCCCGTGCTCCTGGTGAAAGCCGATCTGCATCGGTGAAAGGCCAGGCGCTGTCGCGAGTCCCTCGACCGTCGTGATGCTTCGCCCGTTCACCTGCACCGCCAGCTGGGTGCACGACTTGACCGGTTCGCCGTCGATCAGCACCGTGCACGCGCCGCAGCTCGACGTGTCGCATCCGATGTGCGTGCCCGTGAGGCGAAGGTTGGAGCGCAAAAAGTCGACGAGGAGCACGCGCGGCTCGACGTCCGCCGCACGCTCGACGCCGTTGACCGTGATCGAGACCATCATGCTCCCGCCTCCTTCGCGCGCTGCACAGCGGTCCTGAGCCCGCGCTTGACGAAGACGCGAACCACGTCCTTCTTGTATTCGGCGCTGCCGCGGACGTCGTCCTTCGGCTCGGCGGCGCCCGCGGCGATGCGAGCCGCCTCCTCGAACACCTCTTCGCTCGGCTGCTTGCCGCGCAGGAATTGCTCCGCCTCGGTGGCCTTGACGTTCGTGGCACCGACCGCGGTCAGGCCGATCCCGGCGCTTTCGATCTTGTCGCCGGCGAGGTGCAGATGCACCGCCACCGCCACGGTGGCGAAATCGCCGACCTTGCGCTCGAGCTTGAGGTACGCGCCTCCACCGCGTCCTTTGCCGACGGGGACACGTACCTCGGTGACCACCTCGTCAGGCTTGAGCGCCGTCTCGAAGGGACCCTTGAAGAAGTCCGCCGAATGAATCACTCGCTCACCGGAGCTCGAGCGCGCTACGACGTCCGCCTTCATCGCCAGGATCACGGAGCCCCAGTCACCCGCGGGGTCCGCGTGGCAGATCGACCCGACCAGGGTGCCTCGATTGCGGATGAGCGGGTCGGCGATCCAGTGGGCGGCTTCGCCGAGCAACGGCGCGCTGGCCGCGGCCAGCTTGTCCCGCTCGATGTCGACGTGCCGGACCAGCGCGCCGATGGCGATGTGACCGTTGTCGCGCTTCACCTGGTTCAAGCCCCCGAGCCGACCGATGTCGACCACGAGCTCCGGCCTGGTGAATCGGAGCTTGAGGAGTGGGATCAGGCTCTGGCCACCGGCCATGACCTTGGCCGCGTCGCCATGCTGGGCGAGGACGGAGAGCGCCTCGTCGAGCGTCGTTGGAGCCCGGTAATCGAAGGCTGCTGGGAACATCTGCCCCCTCCTGGCGTGAACCCGACCCCTATGCCGTGGAAGCATCCTAGCTCCGTTTCCTGAGAACCGCGCGAGTACGATTCGAACGTGGTCCTCGAAGCGGTGAAAGCGCTCAGCGGGAGCGAGATAACCGAGCTCTGCCAGCGCCACTCGCTGTACGACTGGGCGGCTCAGACGGGCCTCAAACCACTCCCGGTGACGAGCGCGAAGGGCGTGTACTTTTACACTGCGGACGGGCGCCGGTTCCTCGACTTCAACAGCCAGCTCATGTGCGTCAACGCCGGCCACGGTGACCGCCGGATCATCGAGGCGATCCAGCGCCAGGCCGAGCAGCTCCCCTACATCAGCCCGTTCATGGCACACGAGGCGCGGGCGCGATTGGGCGCCAAGCTCGCCGAAGTGTTGCCGGGCGACATGGACAAGGTCTTCTTCACCCTCGCCGGAGCCGACGCCAACGAGAACGCGATCAAGATCGCCCGCGCGTTCACAGGCCGGCCGAAGATCCTGGCGCGCTACCGCTCGTACCACGGGTCGACCGGAA
>DATEHC010000040.1:0-17718 GCA_035279785.1 Candidatus Dormiibacterota bacterium | reverse complement strand
CGAGGAGCATGAGCGGGGCCGAGTAGTCGTACCACTGCGACGTCGACGACTCGACCAACGCCACGCCGCCGACGCCCGCCGCGAACGCGAGGCACGCGAACGTCAGGACGTACCGTCCGCCGATGCGGTCGGTGAGGCGGCTGGCGAAGGGGGAGACCAGCGCGATCGATCGCTTATTTCGAAAGCGACCTCAATGTCACCGCGATGAGCAAGCGCCTGCACATCCATGCCAACACGGCTCATCACCGCCTCAACAAGATCTCGGAGCAGACCGCGCTTGACCTGCGCAAGCTCGATGACGTGCTGCAGCTCGTCGTGGCGAGCCGCCTCGCCCGGCCGCTTGGCGAGCGCCCGCCCGGTGCCTGGAGTTGAGTCAACATCCAACCAAGCACGTGGTGATCAACCTCCCACTGGCCGATTACTAAGAAGCGAAGTTGGTGGCCCGATTCGCGTCGCGCGTTGATCTTGTGGCTGCGGCATGGTGATGGAGAGAAGTGCTCATCCGTTGAGCTGGTGGCGGGTCTTTCTCGTCGGGCTGGCGCTGTGGGTTGCGTCAGTGGTCGTGACGGGCCTCACCGGCAACTTCAACCTGGTCCCCACGGTGGTGTTGCTTGGCAGCTTCCTCGTACCCGTGACGGCCGTGCTCTGGTACCTCGATCACTACGACAGCCCGACGCTCACCGGCCGCGATGTGCTGAACGGCTTCCTGATCGGCGGCGTGCTCGGCGTGCTCGGCGCGTCGATCCTGGAGTCGTGGCTGCTGGGCGCCGGGCCTCTCCTCACCCTGCTGGTCGGCGTGATCGAGGAAGGCGCGAAGCTGCTCGCCCTTCTCTTCGTCGTGTGGAGGCTGCCGCACACCTCCGCGCGCGACGGCGTTGTCATGGGTGCCGCGGTTGGTTTCGGTTTCGCGGCGCTGGAAAGCAGCGGCTATGCCCTTACCGCCCTGTTCTCGAACCCGGCGCACCTGTCGCTCGCCGCCCTCGTCCAAACCGAGCTGCTGCGCGGCGTCCTGGCCCCGTTCGGCCACGGCCTCTGGACCGGGATTCTCGGCGGCGTGCTCTTCGCCGGCGCGCGCGGTGGCCGGGTGCGATTGACGCGCTGGGTCCTGCTCACTTATCTCGGCGTGTCGCTGCTGCACGCGCTGTGGGATTCGATGCGCGGCGTCGCCGTGCTCGTGACGCTTCTGATCACCGGCACGCCGGTCCAGGAGGTCTCCACGCCGGCCGGCACCGTGCTCGCGTTCACGCCCCAGCAGGCAAGCGTGTTCACCGAGGCGGAGCTTGGCGGCTATGCAGTGGTATCGGTGATCGGTGTCTTGTGGCTCGTGCTCGTATGGCTGCGCGGGCGCGCGATGGCGGACCCGTACGGCGTTCGGCGGGAGCTCGCTTAGCTCAGCAGAAGAGGGCGGCCCGATGGCGCCCTCCCCAGCAGTCTTTGCTCTCTTCTAAGCCGCGGTGGCTGGTCTACTGACCTCGTCGCGTCGTGCTCGGACGCTGAACGCGGCGAGAAGGAGAAGGATCCCGAACACGATCACGTTTTCGCGCACTGCTCATCGAGTCCGATGACGCTTATCGGTGACGATCACGGCGTGCATGCGGCTCGCCAGCTGCACGGTCGACTACGTCGCTACGATGCCCCTCGGCCTCGACTCGATGAAGCACAACCAGTACGACATCGTCGTGTGGGGCGTGCCGGTGGCGGGCGCCGGTCGATCGCCGAAGTGAGGCTCCATTCGGACGCGCCCCTCGTCCTTCTATGTGTGTCCACCGAGACCGCCCAGCAGGACCTCGAGGCGGGTGCCGACCACTGGCTGCCGAAACCTTTCGTGCCAGGCGCGCTGGTCGGGGCGTTGACAGCCGCGCTGCGCAACGCCTCCTCGCCTCTAGCGCCCGCGCCGGCCGACGTCGACGTGCGGGGCATGCGGCTCCAGCCAGGCGAGCGCACGCTCCTGTTCAAAGGCATCTCAACGGTCTTCACACGCCAGGAATGGGAGCTGCTGACGATCCTCGTCGAGCACCCGAACCGCTAGCTGACCACGCGCGAGGTGCTGCGCCTGGGCTGGCATGCCGGTACCTACGGTCGGGAGGCCGTCCGGATCTACATGCGCCGCCTACGGGTCAAGATGGCCCCACTCGACCTTACGTGCGAGCTGCTCTCGCGCCACGGCCAGGGCTACTGCCTTAGGTTTGCCGCCTAGTTCGGAACTGACCGGCGTACCGCAACGGTGGTTGATGCGCTGCCTGTACGGCCGCGAGGCGACTCTTGCTGCGCCTCATCAGCCATCGCGCAGGGCGCGCGCGAGATCGGCCCGGCGCACGCTCAGCGTGGCTGCGACTGCGCTCGCGGCGCACCCGCCAATTACGGCCAGCGCCAGCTCGCCGAAGAAGGTCCATGGGGCCGCGAGCGCGTCGGGTGCCGGGTCGAAGACGTGGGTCAGGATCATCACCAGCATTTCCGCCAGCGCGGTGCCGAGCACCGCAGAAAGCAGCGCAGCCGCCAGGACGACGACCGCCGTCTCGCTCCATATGAAGGTGGCCACTCGCCTGATGCCGGACCCCATGGCCGCCATGATTGCGAGCTCGCGCCGGCGTTCGATTTCGCTGAGCAACGTGAACACCAGCACCGAGACCAGTGCGAGCGCGATCGCAAAGCCCTCCTCGAGCCGGCTGATCCCTCCAAGACTGATCGCCACCAGCGAGCTCGAGGTGGTCGCCAGCTGCTGGGAGATGTCGCTAACGGTGGCCCCAGTGTCCGCGATGCGCGATCGAACTGCGGCTGCGACCGAACTCGGGTCGCTCGAGGCGGCCGCCAGAAGGACATTTGGGCCCGACAGGTGAGTGGCGGACTGCACGTAGCGGAGGTTGGCGACCAGGAACGAGTCCTTCGGCGCGGTCGGAAACTCGCTGACCACGCCGACGACGTGGAAGTCCACCACCTGGTAGCGGCCAATGGAGGAGTCGAGCAGGCGCAGCCGCAGTAGGTCGCCAGGGCTCAGTCCGTAATCCTTGATCGTCTCCGCCGAGACCAGAACACCGTCAGGCCGTGTGGCCAACGCGCCAAGGAGGCTGGCAGCCGAACCGCCCGAGAAGTACGCGTCGCGTATCTCCGTCGCGGCCGTGACCGTGCGCGGGTCGACGCCGTAGATGTCCTGGAGGTCGGCCCCCACGTACGCGTAGGAGTGCAGCATCGGGCTCACCGTCCTGACCCCGGGACTCGCGGCGGCCCGACTGGCAGTGTCCGCGGTGAGCACGTTGCCTGTGGGCGCGTTGACGACCACATCCGCGCCGAGCGTGAGGCGTGCGTCGGCAACCGACTGCTGATCGTAGGTCGCGCTGAAGATGCTGAGGCTGACGCTGAAGCTCAACAACAGGCCAACGAGGATGACGGCTCGGTTGACCGGCCCTGCCCGCCGGCCAGTGCTCTGGATGAGGAAGGGCAGCAGGGAGCGCCGAGCTCCCGCGGCCGGCAGCCGGCGGGCGAACCACGCCAACACGCGGCTGCCGAAGCGAACCATGAACAGGGTCACGCCGATCCACAGCAGGGTTGGCGCGAGGAAGCTGTAGAGCGAGAGGGCGAGCGTCGGGTTGCTGTCCGGATTGACGACCGCGGACAGACCAGTAGCTCGGTCGATTGCAAACACCACCGCGCTCAGGCCAAGGGCGACGAGGTCGAGGTACAGGCGCGCCCAGAGTGGCGGACGAGGACGTGATGACCGCGCGCGGGCGCGGGCGAGCTCTGCGCGGTGAGCGCTGAAGACGACCGCGAGCCGTGCGCCGATCGCGGCAGCGCATCCGATGAGGAACGTGAACGCGGCGATCGCAGCAACGCGGCGAGCGTCCG
Organism: Candidatus Dormiibacterota bacterium; assembly: GCA_035279785.1. GTDB lineage: Bacteria > Chloroflexota > Dormibacteria > Dormibacterales > Dormibacteraceae > 40CM-4-65-16. The sequence continues at coordinate 13,878 of DATEHC010000040.1, read as the reverse complement.
ACGCGCCGGCGAACGCAACCTGCGTGGGCGTGACAAGCACCGCGAGGGCGACGCCGGCCGCGGCGGCGATAACACCGATGGCGATGCCCTGGAGCGCCGCCCCGCCGAGTATGTCCGAACGTGAGGCACCACGCGTACGCAGCAGCGCGCTCGCCCGCCGTTCGTCCTCGATTCCGGTGCGTGCGGTGTAGTAGGCCAGCCACAGCGCGATCAGCACCCCGGGTAACGCTACGAAGATGAAGATCGCCTGCCCATACAGCGCCTGCTCGGCGGCCGCTGCAAGCGTCGCGTCGAGATTGTCGGTGATCGCCACTTCCCCGGGGAAGGTTCGCTCCACGATGTGACGGAACGTCGCGAGCTGCAGCTGGGCCTCGACCGGACCGCCGCTCAGCAGCGAGCGTTCGACCTGCGCGTGGACCTCCCACTGCACCGCCTGCGCGCCGGCCAGGGACTGCTCGAACAATCCGATCGGGGCGATGACGACCTGGCTGGGCGGCGCGGTACCGGTTGGCCCGGGGCCGCCGACGGGCTGGAAGATCAGCTCGCTCGCGTCGACGACCGCGATCCCCGTGACCTTCACCGGCACCGCCGCGGCGTTGGCGGAGGGCTGGATTCGGATCGTGTCGCCGATCTGCGCCTGCAGGGTGCTGGCCAGCGGCTGGGAGACAACCACGCCGTCCGGCGACAGGCTGCCGGTGAGGATGTGGAAGGGGTGCAGCGCGCCGAGGTAATTCGGCGGCACGGCGAGGATGCTCCCCGATCCGGAGGACGCGACTCCGCCGCCCGGGACCGAGTTGCTCGCGCTGGTGAAGGTCGCGATCGCCGCGGGAACCGCCGCTGCGACCCCGTGCACCTGGCTCATCCTGCTCGCGAGCGAGGTCGCGCTCGCAGCGTCCGGCGCGCCTGCCTGCCAGTCCAGCGCCACCTTGGCGGAGGCCGAGGCGGTCATCGCCGCGAGGCTGGCCGTGACGAACAACAGCACGGAAGCGAGCAGGGCGAGCGCCGAGGCGATCGCCGCTACCTGCACGAGCGTGGCCAGCGGGCGCCGCCGTAGGGCGCGCATCGCGTAACCCGCCAGCACGGGACTCATGAAGACGGAGTCTTGTTGGATTCGAGGCGGCCGTCGAGCATGGAGAGTCGCCGCTCGGCGCGTGCCGCGACCTTGGCGTCATGCGTCGCCAGCACGACGATCAGCTGCGGGTTCTCGGCGCGGACGTGGTCGATCAGGTCCAGGACGATCGCCGCGGTCGAGCTGTCCAGCTGCCCTGTAGGCTCGTCTGCCAACAACACCCGGGCACCCTGCGCGAGGGCTCGGGCGACCGCTACGCGCTGCTGCTCGCCGCCGGACAGTTCGTCGGGGAGAGAATCGGCCTTGCCCTCGAGCCCGACCTCGGCCAGCAGCCGGACGGCGTCCAGGCTGTTACGACCCCCACCCACCAGCGCGGCGAACGCGATGTTCTCGGCTGCCGTGAAGGTGGGAAGCAGGTTGCCGCCCTGGAAGACGTAGGCGAAATCGGCGCCGCGCGCTCCGATCCGAATCAGGGTATCCGGGCCGCCCAACGGCCGGCCGTCCCAGCGCACCTGGCCGGACGTCGGCGCGACGAGGCCGCCTAGGCAGTGCAGAAGCGACGTCTTGCCCGAGCCGGAAGGGCCGAGCAAGGCGACGAAGGCTCCAGGCTCGAGCGAGAGCGAAACCGCGTTCAGCGCTTGCACCATCGAGTCAGCCTCGCCATAGGTCAGGTTGACGGCCTCGGCGACCAGTCCTGCCGTGCCGGAGGTCAGCTGCACGTGCCGTTCTCCATCCGCACCACGCGTCCCGCACGCCGCGCCACGTCGTCGCTGTGGGTCACTACGAGCAGCCCGCAGCCATGGCGCCGCCTCGCCTCGTCGAGCATGTCCAGAACCTTCCCCTCGTTTGCCCGGTCGAGCTCGCCGGTAGGCTCATCAGCGAGGAGAAGCGCGGGGTCGTTGACGAGCGCGGCGGCCACAGCGACCCGCTGCTGCTCTCCCCCAGACAACGCGGCCGGCCGGTGCGCTTCCCGGTTCCCCAGCCCGAGCTCATCGAGCAGGCGGTGCGCCCGCGTGTCGGCATCTTTGCGGCGTCCGAGACGGCCGACGAGGGCCACGTTCTGGAGCGCGGTCAGGTGGCCCCAGAGATTGTCGCGCTGGAACACGACGCCGATCCGGTGGCGGCGCAGCTCAACAAGCCGCTGCTCGTCGAGCCCGGCCAGCGACTGGCCCGCGACCTCGACGGAGCCCGCGTTCGGTTCGTCGAGCGCTGCAGCGATGTGGAGAAGGGTCGATTTGCCACAGCCCGAGGGGCCGACCAGGGCGACGAATTCACCAGCCTCGACCTCCAGGTTCGCCCCTCGCAAGGCAACCGTCTCCACGGGTCCGCTCCTGAAGATTCGGAAGACGTCGCGCACCCTGAGCGCAGGCGTTACGGCGTCCATTTGAAGCTCTTGGCGATCTGGAGGTACGCGTCCACGTTGTCGACGCCAACCTGAGCGCCAAGATCGAGCACCGCGGTGTGGCCGGGACCATTGATGACGTAGCGGTCGACGGTCAGGTGCGGCTTTTTTCCTGTCACCGGGTCGGGCGCGCCGTCGACCTCGTAAGTGAGCTTGATCGCGCCACCGGCGGGCAGCGCCATGTCGTGGGCGACGGCGGTAATCTTCGCGCCTGCGATCGCCCGCACGTCGCTTGTGACCGAGTCCTTAGTCGGCGCGAGCCCAGACTTGACGGTGACCGCGATGGCGCTGTCCTTGTCGCTGAACGTCACGCCGTTCGCGGTCGCGTTGCGCACCCAGCCCTCGGGGTACTGAATGCTGAATCCGGAACCGGCGTAGTTGAGCCAAACGACGTTGTCGGGGATGTCCCCGCCGGCGGGCACGGTGCCGGGGGTATCGCCTGCGGTCGGGCTGGCGGCAGCGCGCTGGCCGCTCGACCCGCAAGCGACCGCAACGAAGATGACGCAGAGAAGCGTCAGCGCTCGCATGTGAAGCGTCGTTTTCATAGAGCCAGTCTCAATGGGTTACCTAAAGGCCATCTAAAGGGCTGTGTCAGGTCGGCGTCCGATTGACCGCCGTTTTCTAATGTGTCGCCGAACGATCGCGATTCGGCAAGTGGAGGCGAAAGCGTGCGCCGCTCGCCCCGTTCGGGACAAGCCTCAGGGTTCCATCGTGCGCTCGAGCGATGGCCACGCCGAGCGCCAGCCCAAGGCCGGCGCCTCCATCGCCCGGTGTCCGGGGTCCGTCGGCGCGCGAGAAACGCTCGAACAGGCGCGGCCTCAGCTCATCGGGCACTCCCGGTCCCCGGTCGGCAACATCGAGGTTCCAACCCCCTGCGTCCGCCGCGGCGCTGATCACCACCTCAGCACCCCTAGGGCTGTGGCGAATCGCGTTGTCGATCAGGTTGTCGACCACCCTGCGCAAGAGTTGCGGATCAGCAATCACCTGGCCAGAGGCCGGCGCTTCCACGCGTACGGCTACCCTCGCCGCACCGGCGACCCCGCTCCATCGAGCGGCGCTCTCCTCAAGGAAATCAGTCACGTCGATGGGTTGTGGAGCCGGCCGGAGGCCGCCGGCGTCGGCGCGAGCCAGGACGAGGAGGTCGTCAGCCAACCTGGCGAGGTGTTCGATGTCGCCACGGAGCGACACGAGCAGCTGCCGGTACTCGGAAGCCGTCCGCGTGCGTTGAAGCCCGGCCTCTATCTGTGTGCGCATGACCGCCAGTGGAGCTCGCAGCTCGTGCGAGGCGTCGGCGCTGAACCGGTGCAGGCTCTCAAAGGACGCTTCGAGACGGCCGAGCATGGAGTTGAACGTCGCAACGAGCTCGCCGAGCTCGTCGGGAGGGACATCGACGTCGAGCCTTCGGTGCAGGTCGCGTTCGCTTATCGACCTGGCGAGGCCGGCGATCGTACGTACGGGAGTCAGCGCCCGGCCGGCCATCCAGTAGGTGAGCCCTCCGACGAGACTAAGCAATAGGATCCCGGCCACAAGCCCGATCAGTTCCGCCTGATGGATGCTCGCGCGGAGCTCGCCGACCGAGCGGCTCACCACGAGGACCGCATCTCTCGCCGAGGTACTTGCAATCGGCACCGCGTAGACGCGGCGGTCAGCACCGCTCCGATCCCGTAGATCGGCCCACACTCCGCCGTTCGAGCTGAACGCGGAGTCGGCAAGTTGGGTGAGTGTCGCCGCAGAGAACGGCTGGTTGGCGGTGTGAGCGATGACCGACCCGCCCGAGACCACCGCTGCATCGACCGCGATTCCTCCGCTGGTTTCGCCAGGCAGGTCAGCCGTGTCGAGGGCCGGCTGGCCATTCACGACATCGAGCGAGGACTGGATGACATGCGCCTGCGACAGCAGAACCGCGTCCGATGAATTCGCGAGCGCGCGGTCGAGCAGCACGTACGTCAAGGCGCCGGCGACGACCAACGCGAGCGCCACGACCAGCACCGTTACGAAGGTGAGACGTACCCGCGTGCCGCTGAGAAGCAGCCTCACTCCAGCGCGAATCGGTATCCGGAGCCACGCACGGTCACGAAGGGGTCCGCCGCGCCGGCCCGAGTGAGCTTGCTCCGTAAGCGTCCGATGTAGACCTCGACCAGGTTGCGACCGCCCTGGAGGTCGTAGCTCCACACGTTCTGCAACACCTGATTGCGACTGAGCAGCCGCCCGCGGTTGATCATGAAGTACTCGAGGATGGCGAATTCCTTGCTCGTGAGATCGACGGGCATGCCGTCGATGGCCACGTGATGGGATGCGGTGTCCAGCATGAGATTCCCGGCGCGGAGTACAGCATTGCGGTCGGACAGCTGACGCCGCGCGAGGGCCCGCATGCGAGCGATGAGCTCGCGAAGCGCGAACGGTTTCACCAAATAGTCATCCGCGCCGCTGTCGAGACCGGTAACCCGATCATCGACGGCGTCCCGACCGGTGAGGATGAGGATCGGGGCCTTCACTTGCCGGTCACGCAGACGTCGCGTCACCTCAAACCCGTTCATGCTCGGCAGCATCACGTCGAGCACGATCACGTCGTATGGCGTGTGCTCTGCTGCCGCCATTGCGCTTTCGCCGTCGTGTACCGCGTCGACGGCCATTCGTCCCTCGACCAGCGCCTGCTTCAGGCTGGTGGCGAGGCGGCGGTCGTCTTCAACAATGAGGACACGCATTGATCTACGGTGCAGGAGGAAGCTAAAGCATTCCTAAAGGTAATCGAGCGAGGAACAGTGAGTTGGTTACTGCTCCCCTTCGAACTGGTTGTCAACATTTCCGGCGGGATCCGCGTGCCCTGCGTCGGGCATGCCTGGTGCCTCTGCCGCCTGCGTGGTGTCAGCCGTGTCCGCCGGCTCAGCGGGCTCAACCGGACTCGATTGCGCCGGACTCGGACTCGGCGAGTCGGCCAGTACGATCGTCGCCGCTGCTGTCCCCGCGATTGCGAGGACGGCAGGGACGGCCAGCATTGCCGCACCGCGCTGCAATCGTGAATTGCGCATCTCTTGGTTCACTCCTAGCTGCATTTTGGTTCGGATGAACGGTTCCGCCGTGATCAGCTTCGCGTGGAGATCTAAACCCGCACTAAAACGGATCTCAGAAGTTCGTCGCTTGGGTAAAGGGTCAGCCACCGTCGACACTGGCGTCGAACCCTTGAACGAAGCTCCTTTGGGAACAAGGTCGGTTAGCGTGGGGTTCGACGAAAGGTGACCTCGGCGAAGCGGTTTCACTACGCATGGGTCGTGGCCGCGGTCACGTTCATTGCGGTCATGGGCGCCGCCGGCTTCCGCGCCACCCCGAGTGTCTTGATCGTGCCGCTGCAGCACGAGTTCGGATGGAACCGGGCCGTGATCTCGGTCGCGGTGTCGATCAACCTGATCCTTTTCGGCCTCACCGGTCCGTTCGCCGCCGCACTGATGGAGCGGTTCGGACTACGAGTCGTGACGGTGGGCGCGCTGATCACGATCTCCGCCGGTGCGCTGCTGACGACGTTGATGACTGCGCCGTGGCAGCTCTATCTGCTTTGGGGAGTCATCGTGGGTGTGGGCAGCGGAAGCATGGCCTCCGTGCTCGCGGCCAACGTCGCAGCGCGATGGTTTGTCGCGCGACGCGGCCTGGTGCTCGGCGCGCTGACAGCTGCGGGCGCCACCGGCCAGCTGATCTTCCTGCCGGGCCTCGGCTGGCTGGCGGACAACGTCGGCTGGCGCTACGTGTCCGTCACCGTGGCCATCGGCGCGCTCGCGGTCGCGCCTCTCATCGCGATCTTCTTGCGCAACCGGCCGCGCGACATCGGCGCGCGCGCCTATGGCGCAACTGAAGACGAGGTCCCGGTCGCGACCACAGGCAGCCCCATCGCCAATGCGTTCCGCGGCCTGCGTCTCGGTGTGCGCTCCCGCGATTTCTGGCTCCTCGGCGGCAGCTTCTTCATCTGCGGTGCATCGACGAACGGCCTCATCGGCACGCACCTCATCCCCGCGTCGGTCGACCACGGCATGGCCGAGGTCACGGCCGCGAGCCTGCTCGCGGTCATCGGCGTCTTCGACGTCATCGGCACGCTGGCCTCCGGTTACCTCACCGATCGCTTCGACAGCCGGAAGCTGCTGTTCGTCTACTACGGCCTTCGCGGCCTGTCGCTCATCCTGCTGCCTTACGTCTTCGGGAGCCCGCAGTTCGGGCTGATCCTCTTCATCGTCTTCTACGGCCTCGATTGGGTTGCGACCGTGCCGCCGACGGTGCAGCTGGCGCGCAAGGTGTTCGGCATGCAGAACTTCGCCATTGTTTACGGGTGGATTTTCGCGGCGCACCAGCTGGGAGCCGCGGCGATCGCATTCGCCGCGGGCGCGGTGCGCACGGCTTTCGGCGATTACCAGATCGCCTTCATGTTCTCCGGCCTGCTGTGCCTGCTCGCCGCCGGCATGGTGCTGCGAATCGCCCGGCCGCGGCCCGGACGCGTCGAGGTCCTCGAGCCGGCCTACTCCTGATCGCGGGCGCGTTCGCGCTGATGCCGCAGGCGGCGCTGGCTCACGCGCAGCTGGTGCAATCAGACCCGGCGCCCGCCGCTCGCCTCCAATCGCTGCCCTCGGCGGTGACGCTGTTCTTCACCGAGCCGGTCACGCCCGCCGGCCCGGGGATACGCGTCTACGCGCCAAGCGGCAAGCAGGTTGCGGGTCCTCTCAACGCTCGCGGCGCGGTACTGTCCGCGCCACTTAGCTCGAGCGAGACCGGAACGTTCGTCGTGACCTGGCAGGTCTTTGCCGCCGACACGCATCCGTCGCGCGGCGCCTTCGAATTTTCCGTTGGCGAGCCGGGCGCCAACCCGTACGCCGCGGTTCTCACCTCCGGAGAGATCGGCACGTCGACGCCGCTCGGTCTGGTCCTGCAGGCGCTGGCGCACTGGGTGCATTTCGCCGGCCTCGCCTTGATGTTCGGGCTCGCGGCCTACGCGCTGCTCACGCGCCACGGTTCGTTCAGCCGCTGGATCGGCGTCGGGGTCGTGCTGCTCGTCGCCGCCGAGCCGCTGGCGGTGCTGGCCCAGCTCGCGAGCCTATCCTTCGACGGCGACACTGCGGTCGCGGTGCTGGGGTCACCGTTCGGCCGGCTGGCCGGGCTACGGCTGGGGGCGGCGTTGCTCGCGTGGACGGTGCTGGCTACGAATCGCTCGTGGCCGCTGGTGGTGATCGGCGGAGGCGTGGCCGTGCTTGATGGCTTCGGCGCGCATGCCATCCGGGAGGTGCCTGTCGTCGGACAGCTCCTGGTCAGCGTCCACGTCGCCGCGATGGCACTCTGGGTGGGCGGGCTCGCCGGCTACGTGCGCGCACCCGACTCACGCTTCATTCGCTATGCGGCGGTGACGTTCGGCGTCGCGGCCGGGACCGGCGCGGTGCTCGCCTTCATCCACACCGACTATCTTGCCGGCCTCCTCGCCTCAGCCTATGGACGAGCGGTCCTCGTGAAGGTTGCGGTGGTGGCTGCTGTGGCGATTACCGTCCTGGCGCGCCGCCGGCGCATCGAGCTGTACGGCGCATTCGCGATCATCGGTGTCGCGGCGGTCATCGCTGCGCTTCCACCGCCAAAGTGATCCCGACCGGCTGACGTCGCCGCGTTTTCTGGGGGACAGGCGATCAGGCGAGGCCTGCGTCATCAGCCATCGCGCACGGCGCGCACAAGATCATGACGACAACCCGGGGTTGACACCCGCTAAGCGATGTCCTATGCTGGCGCGCATGGAGCGACAACCCGGGGTTGACAGACCCTGTTGGAACGACGTTCTCGCCCACCGATCGTCGGCCGCGAGGGAGGCGGTGGCCGATCGTTTCGCTGAGAACGGCATCGGCCCGGAGCTGGTGCGGCGCGTCCTTCAGGACGGAGGCGATTCGCTGTACGAGGCAGCGGGGAGCGGGTCAGCCGGCTGGGCCGACGCGTACGGAGGTCCCCTCGCAGTGGCCCTGCTTGCCGCCGAGGTGAGCGCGCTCGCAGCTCATCTGAACTCGAGGGGGTCGGCGGTCCGGTCCGCCGCGGTTGCAGAGCTGCTCGACGAGTTCAGCGCCGTCACGGTCGCCGAGCGTCTCGGTGTGTCACGCCAGCAGGTCTATGAGGTGCGTCGGGGCGAGGTCAAAAACGAATACATATCGCGCGTCCCTTGGAGGGTGAAATGAATCAAGTCCGTGAAGTCGTGGAACTTCCGAACGTCAACCAGCAGCTTCTCGTGCATCCCCTGGACGTCGCTGACGCCCGCGGCATGTTCCGGAACGCATGGCTGATAGCAGAGCTCACGAGTCCTGCGGCCGCGCTCGGCGTGGCGGCCGTGATCTGGTACCTGAGCGGCAGCTTCGTAATACCGCTGATCGCCGCCGTTGTCCTCGTCGTTGCGGGAACTCTCTCCACCACCTTATTGCGAGCCGAGTCGTGGGCCTTCATCCCCCGGCGGCGTCAAGACCGATCCCGTCCTTTGCCGGGCACGTGGCAGCTCTCGAGCGGCCTGCTCGTCGGTTCCCTCCTCGTGGTATCGGTGGTGCTCGTCAGCCTCAGGCTTGCGGAGTCGGGCGTTCCGAACGACGTTCGCGAGCTCACATTCGGGATGGCGGTCGGCGCCGGACTGATCGTGGCAATCGACCTGCTCGCGCGCATGCGGCGGCCCTCTTCGGTCACGACGCCGATGTCCGCCATTCCGGTCGTGTTCGCGCTCGTCTCATGCGTGGCGATCGCGTACCGCGCCCTGTTCGGGTCTGGTGCGTTTGTCGTCGATGGCCTGGCGGTTTGGGGGGCTTTCACGATGATTGCAGTCGGAGCGGTCTACGCCCTGTGGCCAAGGATTGCGGGGAGGCGCGGCCGCGACCGTGGTCGATAAGGTTCAGGATTCGAGAGTCCTCCAGAACTGGACGAAACGATCGGAATCGGTTCGAATCTTCTGGCGCGCCGCCCATTCACGTCCAAATCCGAGCCGTTTTTCGGCCGGATTGCTACATGAACCGCTACACGTACCAACGGCAGGCGCAGGGTGATGCAGGCGTGTCAGAGTAAGACAATCCTCATCCCGGTGGCGTAGAGCACAGGACAGCCCGCGCCGTCCGGCCCTGGCGTTACGTTCTTACTACGAGGAATCGCACGGTGGAAACGGGACGCTCCGCTCCGAGGTCGGCGGCCTGGCTCGGGTGCGTAACCGCGCTCGCGGTGGGATTGCCGATCTTGCTGTGGGGCATCTTCACATCGGGGACGGTCGTGCTTCCGTGGTTCATCCCCGTCTGCGATGCCGTCGCGATCGTCAGCATGATCGTGGTCGCCCTCCTCGGCTCCATGGACGCTGCGCTGCGACAGAATCGAAGGTCGCTGCCGATCGTCTTCATCGCGACGGCGACGGCAGCGATGTGGATCGGACACTTCGCGATCTTTCCAGGCGACGTGCCGATCCTCGCGGGGCAACGGCTCAACCAGGCGACCTCGACGTTGTTTCTCGGCACCAACCTCGCGACGCCGCTGATGCTGTCGGTCGCGTTATTGACACGCGGCGCGACCGCGGCGAGGCCCCTGCCTCTGATCTTCGCCGCGAGCGTGGCAGGTGCCGCCGCGGGACTGGGTTTGATCGCGTTCTCCGTCATCACGGGGACTACGCTGCAGACGATTTCGTCGACGGGTGAGTTTTCTGCCGCGGACGCGATCGTCGGCGTCGCCGGTCTAATCCCGGCCGTCCTCGGGTTGCTCGCGTTCCTCGCCGGTCTTCACGGCGACGAGAGGATCGCGGGCGGTGTGCTCGCCGCTTTGACTTTCAGCGCGCTCAACTCGATATCGCTCGTCTTCCTAAACGCGCGATGGACCCCGTCGTGGTATGCCGACCACATCCTTGCGCTACTGCCCTATGTGGCGCTGCTCGCCGGCCAGCTGTGGTTGTACAGCGGGTCGGTGACGGCCGAGCGGGCGGCGGCCGAGCGTCGCCGCATCGGCCTCGCCATCGCGGAGGCGATGGCGACGGAGACGGATCTGATGCCGGTGGTCGATCAGCTGCTCGTGGGTGTGCTCGAAGCGCTCAGCGCGGACCGCGTCGTCCTCCTGCAGCTCGTATCGGACGGTTACATCGTCGAGCGCGGCGTCGACCGCGATGACAAGCGAGCAGCGAACGTGGGCAGTGTCTATCCGCTGACCTCCATCGTCGCCGGCACGCGGCAGATCGTCCGAGAGGCGGTCGAAAACCAGGCGCCCGTGGTCGCCGGCGGCTACAGCGTGACCGGCTTCGACCAAGAGACTGGCAAAGATGCCGGCCTCGAGCACAGCATCGTCATGCCTTTGACGCGGGCCGGTTCGGTGGACCGGGTGCTGATCGTCGGCAGACGGTCAGATCACCGGTTCGTCGAAAGTGACGTCGAGCAGCTGCGAGAACTGGGCGCGATCGCCGCGCTGCTCATCCACAACGCCGGCCTGCTCGCCGAGGCCGAGTCGACGAGCGAGGCGAAGAGCAATTTCATCAAACTCGCCGCGCACGAGCTCGGTACGCCGATCTCGGTGATCCGCGGGTACGCAGAGATGCTCGCTGACGATTCGCTCGGACCGATCACGCCGAGGCAGCGCACGCCGGTGGAGAGCATTCGCAAGACGTCGTCGGAGCTCGCCGAACGGGTCCAGCAGCTTCTCCTCGCCTCCCGCCTGGAGGCTGGGCACCACCCGGCGAGCGATGGCGCCGCCGGCACACAAACCGACGTTGTCGAGAGCGTGCGCGATGCGATATCGCGCGCCGCCGACCGGGCACGCCTGATCGGAGTGACCGTCGCCTCGAACGTGCCGCAGGGTCCTGTCGTGGTCCGAGCAGCGCCCCCTGACGTCGCGATCATCCTCGACAACCTGCTGAACAACGCGATGACCTACAGTCGCGCGCCGGCCCAAGTGTCTGTGGAGGTGAGGGATCGCGATCCGGCCGAGATCCGTGTCACTGACAACGGCATCGGCATCCCTGAGGGAGATCGCGAGCGAATCTTCGAGCAGTTCTTCCGCGTCGACGATCCGGACTTTGGATATCCGGCGGGTACGGGTCTGGGCTTGTACATCAGCCGCGGGCTCGCGGTGAGGAATGGAGGCCAGCTCTTCGTCGAGCGGTCGGACTCTTCAGGAAGCGTCTTCACACTGCGGTTGGCGCGGAGCAGGATGGAACCGTGAGGCCCCGGGGCCCCGGGATTTGAAACCGGGGCCTCACGGTCCCGAATCACACAATGTCATCCAGCCATGTCGATCGCCTTGCTGGAGCGGTGGCGGGGCGCGCTCGACGCAACGCCCCGCCCGTGATGGAGGCTACTGCCGGCCCCCCTCGCCATGGTGGTCTTCCGAGTTGGCCGCCACGGCGGCCAGCGCGTTGACCTGTCCGAATCCGTACCAACCGTTGAATTCCGTTCCGCCCGTGCACTTTTGCGGGGCGTCGTTGTTCGCCGACGGGAATGGTGCGTAGAGGGCGAGCTGCTGGGCGGTCGGGCACGGCAGCGCGTCGGCGGTCTCGGTCATGAGCGCTTTCACCGTCTCTGGGTCGCGCACGCCGGTGCTTTCGATCAACGCGGCGACGCCGGCCACGTGCGGCGAGGCCATCGAAGTTCCCTGCGCGTAGCAATAGGTCGCACCGTTCTCCACGACCTTGCGGCCGCAAGGGATGTAGGACGGCCAGCTCGAGAGGACGCGGCCGTTTGGCGCATCGGTCGTGGACTGGAGGACGCTGTCGCCGCCTGGCGCTGTGACCTGGGTCAGTCCGAAGCCGTAGTTCGAGTAGAAGGATTTCAACAGCTTGTTGCCGTCGGCGGTCACCGCTAGTACTCCGCGGACTTCAGTCGGGACGATGATGCACGACTTGTCGACCGGCCGGGTCGGTGGGATCGGCAGGGTGTCGGGGCTCTGCCGGTCCTGGGTCGGGTTGGCCAGGTCGTCGGAGAAGTTCCCTTCCGCAGCAACGTTGAGCACGCCGGCGCGCTCGGAGAATCTGATCGCCCGCGTCTCGGCGACAAGGATCGCTTTCTCCGCCGGATCGCTTGGGCAGTTCCAGTAGAACGGGTCGGCGAAGTAGCTGTTGTTGGTCACGTTGAGGTGATGCTTGCCGGCCCACATGAACGCGCACACCACCGTCTCCGGGAAGAAGAATCCCTGCGAGTCGCCTGACTTGATGATGGCAAGCCTCACGTTGGGAGCGACACCAACGATGCCGGACCCATTGCGGGCGGCGGCGATCGTGCCTGCGGTGTGGGTCCCGTGCCCGTTGTCGTCCTTCCACGCCGCGGGGCTGGTGTTGGGCACGCCGCCGATGCACGAGACGCTCTTCGAGAAGTCGATGTTGGGGCTCAGGTCCGGGTGCGTGTAGTCGGCGCCGGTGTCGATGTCGCCAACGACCACGGACCGCCTGCCCGGGTTGATGGCTTGCGCCTCGAAAGCGTGGATCTGTTTCATGTCCCACTGGAGCCCGGACAGGCTGTCGCCGGGCGCCGGTGTCACCGCCGGTTCCCCGTCGGCGCCGGCGCCGTCGGGCTGTCCATCCCGGATCCTGGTCGCGCCGGCGTTGCTCGAGGCGACTGCCTCGACGCGCGAGTCGGCCATGGCCTTGGTGGCAAAGTCGTTGTGGTTCGACTTGACGATCGCGACGCCGATCTCTGGGTAGTTGTAGACGAGTGTGCCGCCGGCCGCCTGGACAAGCGACGGAGCGCCGGCCGAGGATGTTCCGTCCTTATAAACGATGAGGTAGGTCTGGTCGGCACCGCCACTCGATGCCTGGACCGGCATCGCCGGCAGCTCCAGGGCTATGACAAAAATCGCCGACCATAAACCGACGCGCGCGAGTAGACGGCTGAGCGATACAGGTCGCGGCATTCCTTTTCCCCCTTGCGTGAAGCCGCCGAGCGATCTCGGGCATTCTAGCAACGGCCTCGGTCGGCGTGTCCAGACTGCATATCGATGGGCTACCTGCGCTCGGCGGCGATCAAAACGGCGTGGGGTTTAGGCCATGCGACGGCGCCCAAAACTGCACGCCGATATCGCAATTGCGTCCAGTGGTCGGGACGCGGGCCTGACGTCGAGTCGCGAATCCGCCGCCAGGTAGCAATCTCCGCAGAAGGGATTGCAGGCGGGACGGTCGTGGACCCGAATCTCGACCTTGTAGAGGGCAAAGCCTCCGGCGAGCACGCTAACCGCTCGCTCGGCTTGTGGGTGTAACGCTTCCGCAGCGGTTCTGTCAGCTATTCGGCGTACGCGCCGGTGGTTCGAGTTCAAAACTGGTCGGGGGCCCGGGATTTGAACCCGGGGCCTAACGGTCCCGAATCACACGACCGTCCAGCCATGTCGACTCGGTCGTTTTCAGTTCGAATCTTCAGGTGCCGCGACGGATCCCAGCCAGATTTGATCGGTTTTCAAACGGATTACTACTACT
>DATEHC010000039.1:0-10233 GCA_035279785.1 Candidatus Dormiibacterota bacterium | reverse complement strand
CGAACGCAAAGGCGTGAGCGTCCCCGGCCGCCCCCTGCCACTTCCGGCCATGACCGCGAAGGACATCGAAGACCTGAAGCTCGCGGTCGAGCTCGAAGTCGACTACCTGGCGCTTTCGTTTGTGCGTCGGGCGGAGGACCTTGTCCTCTGCCGGGAGCAGCTCACCGGCATGAACTGCTCCATCCCGATCATCGCCAAGCTGGAGAAGCTCGAGGCGATCAAGAACCTCGGCGACATCCTCGGCGTGGCCGACGCGGTGATGGTGGCTCGCGGCGACCTGGGCGTGGAGCTCAAGCTCGGCGACCTGCCCGCCGTGCAGAAGGAAGTGATCGACCGAGCGAACCGGGCCGGCGTGCCCGTGATCACGGCGACGGAGATGCTGGAGTCGATGGTCACCTCGAACCGGCCGACCCGCGCCGAGGCGTCGGATGTCGCCAACGCCATCTGGGACGGCACCGACGCGGTGATGCTGTCGCAGGAGACCTCGGTCGGTGCGCACCCCGTCGAGGCGGTGCGCGCGATGGCCCGAATCTGCCTGGCCGCGCAGAAGCATCCGACCTTCGAGCGGGCGCGTCAGATCTGGCGCGAGCCGGGCCAGATCGGGAGCGCGATAGCACACGCGGCCGCGTCAACCGCGACCGAGCTGCACGCCCGCGTGATCATCGCGTTCACCGAGTCCGGCACGACCGCGCTGCGGTGCAGCAAGGCGCGCCCGCCGATGCCGGTCATCGCCGCCAGCCCGAACGTGGGCGTTCTGCGCCGCACGGCGCTCTACTCGGGCGTCGTGCCCATGCTGGTGAGCCCGGGGCGCGACACCGACCAGATGATCGAGAACGCCACCGACGCCGCCAAGGCCAGCGGGATGGTCCGGCCGGGCGACCGGGTGGTGGTCGTGGCCGGGGTTCCCGTGGGCCGGACCGGCCAGACGAACTTGCTGAAGGTCGAGACCATTTAACACGGCTGCGTAACTGGTCGAGCGACCCAGAATTAGGCCGTGGCGCCCGCCTCCCACGGACTTCTAGGCCGCATCCAGAGGGCAAACGACGACGCCTCGCATCGCTTCGGCCCGCACACGGCCGAGGTGGAGGCCTTCATCGTCGCCGCCGGCCAGCTGACCCCGTGGCAGTGGCGCCAGGTCCTCGCCGTCAAACGCCTCGTCGCGTCGGTCACCAAAGACGGCTCGACGGACAGCGCGCGCTCCATCCAGGCCGCGATCCGCACCAGCGACACCCGAATCTCGGAGCCCCTGGCGCGCGCGGGCGAGGTGCTGTTCGACACGCTCGACAAGAAAAGCGAGGACAAGCAGGTTGCGGCCTGGCAGGCGATGACCGCGGTCGTGATGCGCGCGCAGCTGCCGGCGCTGAAGTTCGCGGTGCACTACTCGCCGTTCGCGGGACTGATCCCCCCGTCGGGTTCCGATGTGCTCGCCCCGCGCACTCGCCGGCTGCTCGATCGCATCCCGGAGCTGAGCAAGGAGCAGCTGGAATCGCTCGCGCGGCGGTGGCACATCGAGCCCGGCGCCTCGCGCGCGCTTCTGCAGGCCGTGGCCAAGAACCGCGAGGCGAAGAGCGAGGAGGCGGTGGCGCTGCTGGCGCTCACACACGTTCCCAATCACATTTCAGCTGACGTCGGGTGGGCCGCGGTGCGCACCCTGGTGCACGGTGGCCGTGTGCTCGGTGCGATGGCCGACCTCAGCCCGGAAGACGTCGCTCAGCTGTGGGCGCCGCTCGAGCCCGTGATCACGTTCGCGTCGCTCGACGAGGTCGACGAGAAGCCGGCCGCAGAGCGCGTGCGCGCAGCGGTCGACACCGCGATCAAGTCGATCACGCGACCGCCGCGTCCGCGCACCGCAGCCACCGCTCCGGTGCCCAAGGCGGCCGCGGTTTACGGCCCGAATCACGCCGAGGTCGCGGCGTTCATCAAGGGTGTCGAATCGCTGACCGCGATCCAGTGGCTGCGCGTCCTCGACCGGCGCAAGCTCGTCTCCAGCATCACCCGGGAGGGCGCGGCCGAGCCGTCCGGCGTCGTGCGCTCGATCCTGGCCATGCTCGAAGCGACGCGGAGCCTGGACTCCTATGCGCGCTGCCGCGTGTTCGTCGCGGTCGAGCGCGCGGGGTTTGCGCTCGAGGCACGCAACCATGCCAACCTCGACCAGATCCGCCAGGTCCTCGTGCCTTTTGAGCCGGCGATCGCCTTCGAGGGCCTGAATGGCGGCGGCTTCGCACACAAGGTCGCGTCCCTGGACCGCGACGAATGGCAGCGCATCGCCACCAACGCACCGGATGCAAATGAAGAGGCCGTCGCGCCGCTCGTCAACGCCGGATCCGCGCTCATCGATTTCTTCGGCGGGCGGTCGGACGACGAGGCCGTTGCGACCTGGCACGCGGTGTCGGCTCTGGTGCATCGCCAGCACCTCACGCCGATCAAGTTCGCGGCGTCCTACGCGCCGTTCGCGTCGGCGATCGCCGTGACCAACCCTCGCTCGCTCGGCGCGATGGTGTCGCGCTACGTGACCGCGGTCGGGCGTCTGGGCTCCAGCCAGTGCGCGGCGCTTGCCAAGGAGTGGACGCTGGAGGACGAGCTGTCGAGCGCGCTGTCACGCGCCGTGGCCGACGGCGCGGCGCGGACCGGAGAGGAGGCGGCCGCGCTCGCGGCCGTGGTGACTGTCCCGATGCGGCTTTCGGGCGCGCACGGATGGGCCGCCGTCAAGACGGCTGCGTTCGGTGGTCGCGTGATCGCCGCGCGCTCGCGCCTGACGGCCGAGCAGCTGGTCGCGCTGTGGGCGCCCATCCAGGCGGCGATACCGCTCGCGTCGCTCAACGCTCCTGCAAGGGCGCGCCGCTAGTCACTATCGTTTTTTCTAGTGGCGAACGCGCGCAGCAACGGCAAGCTCCCGAAGTTCGAGAGGGTCATGATGGTATCGGCCCACCCCGACGACCCCGACTTCGGCGCCGGGGGCTCGATCGCGCGGCTCGCCGATAGCGGCGCCGAGGTGACGTACGTGATCGTCACCGACGGCCGGCAGGGTGGGGAGGACCCCAAGCAGAAGGACGCGGAGCTCATCGCGATCCGGCAGCGGGAGCAGCGCGCGGCCGCCAAGGTGCTCGGCGTCAAGAGGGTCGAGTTCCTCGGCTACAAGGACGGCCATCTCGCGCCCGACCTGAAGCTGCGACGCGACATCGTCCGCATGATCCGCAAGTACAAGCCGGAGATGGTGATCACCCACATCCCAGGCCGCGTGCTCGACGCCCCGATGGGCGGCTCGCATCCCGACCACCTGGCCGTGGGTGAGGCGACGATGGCCGCGGTCTATCCCGACTCGCGCAACCCTCGCGCGTTCCGCTCCCTGTTGAAGGAGGGCTTCCAGCCCCACGAGGTGAAGGAAGTCTGGATTCCGTTCTGGACGATGGGCGACTACCTGGTCGACATCACGCCGACGCTCGACCGGAAGATCCAGGCGCTGCGCAAGCACAAGTCGCAGGTGGCGAAGCCGGGCCGCGAGTGGGACTTCGAGAAGTTCATGCGCAAGCGTCACCGCGACGTCGGCAAGAAGGCCGGCTACCAGTACGCCGAGTCGTTCAAGAGGATCACGGTCTAGGCCAGGTTCGCCAGATCTCGTCGGCCCAGGCCGCGTACTGGACGTCTCCCGGGTGCAGGTTGTCACCGGCGATCCAACCCTTCGATCCAATGGCAGACGTGCTGGCCCCTCCGATGTCGACCCACGTGAATCCGCGGCGCGTAGCTTCGTCCCGAGCGACCTCGTTGAAGAGCTTGGTCAACCGGTCGACCTGTGCCTTGCCCCCGAAATCGGCGGCGGCGGGAACATACGACCAGGTCGGGATGGAGACCGCGACCACGATGCGGTCCTTGACCGCCTCGTAGATCGTCCTCAGCGATCCGCGGTAGTCGTCGACCGAGCGGCCTTGCACCAGGTCGTTGACGCCGATCAGAACCGAAACGACGTCGGGCTCGACCCGCTTCAAGTAAGGAAGCTCGTGGCGGATCAGATCGAGCGTCGTGTAGCCGTTGACCGCCGGGTTGGTCAAATCCGCGCCGAGACGCTGGGCGATGATCGAAGGCCACGCGTGGGAGTCATCGGAGGCGCCGGTGCCGATGGTGTACGAGTCGCCGAGCGCCAGATACCTCAGCGGTCGACGTCCGCCAGCGCGCTCCAGACCTCGACCTTCGTGCGCACGCGCCGGATCACCTCGGCGGTGAACTCGTTCGTCGAAGCGTGTCCGCCCAGGTCGGCGGTCCGGATCCCATCGGAGACAGCCTCGAGCGCGGCCTCGTAGACGGACCTCGAGGCGCGGCGGGGCCCATCACCTTTCATGTAGCCGAGCAGCGACGCGACCGCGAGGATCATCGCCATCGGGTTGGCGACGTTCTTGCCCTGCAGCGCCGGCGCCGTCCCGTGAGGCGCCTCGGTCATGACGGTGCTCACCGCGCCCGCTTCATCGAACGCGAGGAGCGTCGACTCGGCGCCCGCGATCGTCCCGAACATCTGCATGACGAGGTCGGAGAGCGTGTCGCCGTCGCGGTTGAGGGTGGGGATGACGAGCGCCTCACCCGTGGTCGCGAGCAGCAGCGCGTAGGTTGCGTCGATCAGCTGCGGGTCGTAGTGGACCTCGGGGTGCCGCGCCGCGGCCGCGTCCAGCTCCTCTTTGAACATGCCCTCGTACACGGGGCTGACGGTGAACTTCGGGCCGCCGAACACCTTGGCGTCGATGCGCTTGGCGTGCGCGAAGGCGTACTCGGCGACGATGCGGCAGGTCCGGCGGCTGATCTTCTCGGTGCGGAAGGCCCACTCGTCGAGGTCGTGGCCCTCGCGCCACTCGCGGGCGCCGTACGCGTCATCCACGGCCATGCGGATGACCGAGATGGGGGCGTGCACGCCGGCGAGGGGACGGACGCCCGGGATTCGGCGGCCGGTCCGGACGATCACCCGCCCGTCGATCTGCTTGCGCAGGATCGCGTTGGGGCTGCCGACGTCGCCGGCGCCCTCGGGCGTGACCGTCGCGGCCTTGACCCCGTAGCCGAGCTCGCGGAGGGCCACCGCGGCGTCGAGCACGCACTGGTTCCGGGTGCGCCGGCGCTCCTCGAGGGACAGGTCGAAGTCCCGGATGAGCACCTGGAACCCGATTACGCTGGAGTCGAGGACCTTCAGGGCCTCGCGGAGCAGCTCCTCTCCGGTCTGGTCGCCGTGAAGCACGGCGATGGTGGCTGCCACTTCAGGGAGATTGTCTACCGTCTGGTACTATTGACACCGCCTAGGGAACCTAGGCTTTTTTCTTTCCCCCGCCAGATAGACAAGCATGGAAGAAGTCATCACCCTCGCCTGCACCGTCTGCAAGAGACGGAACTACACCACCCTGAAGAACAAGAAGAACGATCCCGACCGGATCGAGCTCATGAAGTACTGCAGGTGGGATCACAAGCACACCCTTCATCGGGAGACCAAGTAACCAGATATGGCAGTAAGCACACGCCGGCGCGACGAGCCGAGAGCCCAGCAGTCGGGCGGCATCGGACAGTTCCTCCGCGACGTCTACGACGAGCTTCGCAAGGTCGTATGGCCGACAGGCGGTGAGCTGTACCGCTACACGCTCGTGGTGATCTTCACGGTCGTGCTGCTCGGCGTCTTCATCGGCGGCACCGACTACCTGCTGGGCGCCATCACCAAGGCGACCATCTACAACAACGGAGTCCACTGATGGCGGTCGAGAGGACGCAACCCACGCCCGACGACGACGCGCAGTGGTACGTCGTGCACGCGTACTCGGGGCACGAGGAGAAGGTCAAGAAGAACCTCGAGAAGCGCATCGAGTCGATGGACATGCAGGACAAGATCCTGCAGGTGCTCGTGCCGATGGAAGACGAGATCGAGATCAAGGACGGCAAGCGCAGACACGTCCAGAAGCGAATCTTCCCCGGCTACATCCTGGTGAAGATGAAGATGTCGAACGAGTCGTGGTTCGTCGTGCGCAACACGCCCGGCGTGACCAGCTTCGTCGGCTCCGCCAACAGCCCGGTGCCGCTTCAGGAGAAAGAGGTCCGCGCCATCCAGAAGCAGATGAAGCAGGAGGCGCCGAAGATCCGCGTCGAGTTCGCGGTCGGCGAGTCCGTACGCGTCGTCGACGGACCGTTCACGGACTTCCACGGCAAGGTCGACGAGATCAATCCCGAGAAGGGCAAGCTGAAGGTGCTCGTCAACATGTTCGGGCGCGAGACGCCCGTCGAGCTCGACCTCCTGCAGGTCGAGAAGGTGCACTAGGTGGGCAAGAAGAAGGTCCGCGCGGTACTGAAGCTCGAGCTGCAGGCTGGTCGCGCCACCCCGGCGCCGCCGGTCGGCACCGCGCTCGGCCCGCACGGCATAAACATCATGGAGTTCACCAAGGCCTACAACGAGAGGACGCAGGCTCAGGCTGGCGACGTGGTGCCGGCCTTGATCACGATCTTCGAGGACCGCTCGTTTTCGTTCGTCCTGAAGACGCCGCCCGCGGTGCAGCTGCTCAAGCGCGCGGCCGGCGTGGACAAGGGTTCGGCCAAGCCGAACCGGGAAAAGGTCGGACGCGTCTCGCGGTCGCAGATCCGCCAGATCGTCGACACCAAGGGCAAGGACCTCAATGCCTACGACCCAGACCAGGCGGCCAAGATGATCGAGGGCACCGCGCGGTCGATGGGCCTCGAGGTCGTGGACTGATCGATGCCTAAGAGGCGCGGCAAGAAGTACATCGAGGCGGTCAAGAAGGTCGAAGCCGCCCTCGGGTCGAACGGCGACGGCGGGCTCGACACGCAGAAGGCGGTCGAGATCGTCCGCGACACGTCCATCTCGAAGTTCGACGCGACCATCGAGGCGCACATCCGCCTCGGTGTCGACCCACGGCACGCGGAGCAGATGGTCCGCGGCTCGGTCGTGCTGCCCAACGGCACCGGCAAGAAGGTGCGCGTCGCCGTGTTCGCGGCGGGCGAGAAGGCGCGCGAGGCCCAGGACGCCGGGGCGGACGTCGTCGGCGGCGACGACCTCGTGAAGCGCGTGCAGGACGGCTGGACCGAGTTCGACGCCGCGATCGCGACGCCGGACATGATGGCCAAGGTCGGACCGCTGGGTAAGACGCTCGGGCCGCGCGGCTTGATGCCGAACCCGAAGTCGGGCACCGTGACCAACGACGTCGGTCGCGCCGTGCGCGAGGCGAAGGGCGGCAAGGTCGAGTTCCGGACCGACAAGTTCGGCATCGTCCATGTGCCCATCGGCAAGGTTTCGTTCGACCAGGGCGCGCTGCACCAGAACCTGACGACGCTCGTCGACGCGCTCATCCGCAACAAACCGTCCGCGTCGAAGGGCCAGTACCTGCGGACGTTCTTCCTGACCTCGACCCAGGGACCGTCGGTCCCGGTCGACGTGCGCGAAGCCGCGAAGCTCCACGTAGCCAGCTAACCAACGCAGCTCGCCGCCGCCTTCATCGCCGCGGTCCTGCTCGTCATCGGCGTGGGCGCGTTCATCCGCTCGGCGTCGATCTACGTCGCCGTCGCTCTCGGCCTCCTCGCCGCGATCCCGTTCCTCGCGCTCGTGACGTACGCGATCGCGCCGCGGCCGGCACAGGACCTCGGTTTCCTCGTCAACGTCGCTCTCGTCCCGGCGCTCCTCGCCCTGGGCGCCGGTTCATACGCAGTGGCAACTTCGATCAACCGGGCTCCGCTGTCCTCGAGCCGGCTCAACTCGCTGGGGATCGCGTACGTCGTCGTGTGGATCGGGATCGTGCTCGCGATCAGCCTCTTCATCGCGGTGTGGGAGCCGGGCTTCGCCATCGCCAATCTCGTGTTGAACGCGGCGTGGATCTGCTTCTGGGCGATTCCTCGCACAAGGCGATTCGGCGCCCTCTCGTCGATCGAGATCAAGGCTCCGCGCGACGCTGTGTTCGCGTTCATGACCGACGCGGCGAACTGGCCGCGGTACGACGAGCAGCTGGTCTCGGCGATCGCCGACCCGCCCGGCCCGTTGCGATTGGGAAGCCGCGTCACCCAGGTCCGGCGGTACGAGGCTCCGGTGCGCGGGCCGAGGATGTTGCCCACGACGGTCGAGGTCGTGACCGAGGTCGTCGGTTTCGAGCAGGGCGCGCTGCTGTCTGCCCGCGACAGAAGGAGATTGGTCATTTCGACAACCAGGTACGGCGACGCCGCGGGCGGCACCCGAGTCGAGATCGAGGTGAAGGGGAGGATTCCGTTTCACCAGGCCTTCCTGGGCTCGATCCTCATGCTCAGGTCGCAGCGCGCCGTGAGGCGGGCGAGGGCGGACCGAAGCCTCGCAAAGCTAAGAGAAATCCTCGAGCGGCAGTAATCTTCGGGGCCATGTATGGCCCCGTGATCCAGGGAAAGCTCGTTTGCCTGCGCCCGCCTCGCCCGACGGACGACGTGGCAGCGATCGCGGCGTGGTTCGAGGACATGGAGGTCACCCGCTTCATGAAGCTGCGCAACCCGCCATCGATTGAGATGGAGAAGGAGTTCCTCGACCACATCGCCCGGAGTTCTGACGACATCTGGTGGGCGCTGGAGCACCAAGGCCGGCTCGTCGGAGGCACCGGAATCCGAGGCATCGACTGGAAGAACGGCTTCGGTATGACAGGGACCGTGATTGCGGACAAGTCGGTGTGGGGGAAGGGCATCGCCCGCGAGCTGATGCAGCTCCGCGCCGAGTATGCGTTCATGCAGACGCCCCTTCGCACGCTGCGCTCCGGTTACATCGACGGCAACGTCGCGAGCGGCCGGGCGCAGAAGGCGGCCGGTTACAGGGAAGTCGGGCGCTGGCACGACGACGTCTTCATCGACGGCAAATGGCACGACCACATCCTCACCGAGCTGCGGCGCGAGGACTGGGAAAAAGCGCGATGAGCATCTCCGTATAATCAGCGGCCTGCCCTAGACCGTAGGCGCCGGCGCGATCCGGCTTAATTTCCTACCGAGGCAATTAAGGGATTTTTCGATCCTTCCTGCCTTGACGCGGTTGGGCAGGGAGGATTTTTTATTTGCCCAGAGCACGCAAGGAACAGAAGGCAGAGCAGGTCGAGCTGCTGGCCGAGAAGCTGAAGAAGGCGAAGGTCGCGGTCCTGACCGACTATCGCGGCCTGACCGTGAGCCAGATCCAGGACCTCCGCGGCAAGCTGCGCACCGGCGACGTCGAGTACCGGGTCGTCAAGAACACGCTGGCCCGGCGCGCGGCTTCGTCCGCCGGCGTGGCCGACCTGGAGAAAGAGCTCGAAGGCCCGGTGGCCATCGCGTTCGGCTACGAGGACCTCAGCGCGCCGTCCAAGCTCATCAACGAGTGGCTGCGCGCCACGAGGTTGAAGCTCGACGTCAAGGGCGGGCTGGTCGAAGGCCGGGTCTTCACGCCGGATCAGGTCAAGCAGCTGGCGGACCTGCCGTCGCGCGAGTCGTTGATCGCCCAGCTGATGGGCACGCTTCAGTCACCGGTCGGCCAGCTCGTCGGAATCATGCAGACCCCTGTCCAGCAGCTCATCGGAGTGCTGGACGCTTACAAGAACAAACTGGAGGCAGCGTAAATGGCGGCGACCAAGATCACCCCGAAGGAATTCGTAGAGGCGCTCAAGGACTGGAGCATCCTGGACGTCGTCGAGGCCGTGAAGGCCATCGAGGACGAGTTCGGCATCAAGGCGGCGGCCCCCGTGGCCGTGGCCGCGGCTGCCGGACCGGCCGCGGGCGGCGGCGAGGCCGCTGCGGCGGAAGAGGAGCAGACCGAGTTCACGGTCACCCTGACCGCGGTCGGCGACAGCAAGATCAACGTGATCAAGGCCGTCCGCGAGCTCACGCAGCTCGGCTTGAAGGAGGCGAAGGACCTCGTCGACGCGGCCCCGAAGCCCGTGCTCGAGAACGTGTCGAAGGCGGACGCGGAGAAAGCCGTTGCGCGCCTGAAGGAAGCCGGCGCGACCGCGGAGCTGAAGTAGGTCGAAGTTTTCGGGGTTGAGCCTGCCCGGCTCGTCGGGCAGGTTCTCGACCCTCCGGCTGCTTGGGTTCGGTCAGCGATTTCCTCGGCGGTATCGCGCGTGTCACTGCTCGCCGGCCCAGGCGGACCTGCTCGGCATAGTGCTCGAACGTGATCGGGCGACCCCGCACAAGCGTGTACCTCGCGCTCTTGTGATTGACTCGCACCTCGATCATCCGGCCCCGGAACGTGATCCGGAACTTGAGACCCTGGATCGCACGAGGTAGTCGCGGACT
>DATEHC010000038.1:0-14000 GCA_035279785.1 Candidatus Dormiibacterota bacterium | reverse complement strand
GACCAGGCGCTCGTCCGCGCGGTCGAGCTCTCGCTCGGCGGCCAGAACCAGATCGTCAAGAGCCGCGGGGGCAGGTTCACCGTACAGTCGACGGACCCCTCTATCCCGCTAGACCGGGTGCCCTACTTCACGAAGGATCTGCTGCGCTTGCTCGTGGTGGGCGTCGCGATGGTGGTGCTCCTCGGAGTCGGCTCGGTTACGGTGCCTCTGATCGTCAAGTAATCCGATAGGCTTCCCGTTCGCCATGTCAGTGCGAACCAGCGAAACCGGGCAGCTTGCGACCAAAGAGTCACTCCACCGCCGCAAAGCCAGATCGGTCGACCACAAGCATCCGGTCAACGTCGTCCATCACGAGGAGGCGACGTTCGGCGAGCGGCTTGCCGACACCATCTCGGCGGGAATCGGGTCGTGGCCCTTCCTGATCATTCAGACGGTCGCGGTGGCGGCCTGGATGGTCGGCAACGCGATTCTCTTCTTCAACTTCGACCCCAAGCCGTTCATCCTCCTCAACCTCCTGTTCTCGATCCAGGCCGCATACACCGGCCCCGTCCTGCTCCTCGCCGGCAACCGCCAGGCGCAGAAGGACAGGCTGACCCTGGAGCACGCGGCCAACGAGGCCGATAAGGCGGACCAGCAGAACGTGGAGATCCTGCTTGCGATCAAGCAGATCAGCGAGCTGACCGAGAAGAACACCGAGGTGACGCTGACCATCCTTCGGCACGTGGAGTCCCTGGTCGAAGGCCACGTCGCTGACACGGCCGCACGGCGGAGCGCAGCAAGCCAAACGTAAACTCACGCCGTGCGGGTAATCCTTTTCACGGGGAAGGGCGGAGTCGGCAAGACGTCCGTGGCCGCCGCGACCGCCGTCCGGTGCGCGGCAGCCGGCTATCGCACCGTCGTCATGAGCACCGACCCGGCGCACTCCCTCGGCGACTCTTTCGACCGCGAGCTGGGCACGGACGGCGTCCGGGTGGCGCCGAACCTCTGGGCTCACGAAGTCTCCTCACTGCACGAGATGCAGCGGCACTGGGCCAGGCTGCATGAGTACGCCGTCGAGGTTTTCTCGACGCAGGGTCTCGACGAGGTTCTGGCCGACGAGGTCGCCAACCCGCCCGGCATGGACGAGGTCGCGTCGCTGATGTGGATCAAGCACTACGCGCAGCGCGGCGAGCACGACGTCCTGATCGTCGACTGCGCACCAACAGGCGAGACCCTGCAGCTGCTCACGTTCCCCGACGCCGCGAAGTGGTGGCTAGACAAGATCTACCCCTGGTCGCGCCGGGCGATGCGCGTGGCCCGCCCGGTGCTGCAGCCGATGATGCACATGCCGTTGCCATCCGATGAGGTGTACGCGTCGCTCAAGGATCTTCTGATGGACCTCGACGGCATGCGCAAGGTGCTCACCGACCCCGAGATCACGACCGTGCGGATCGTCCTCAACCTGGAGAAGATGGTCGTCAAGGAGGCCAAGCGCGCCTACACCTACCTGAGCCTCTTCGGCTACGTCACCGACGCGGTCATCGTCAACCGGCTCCTCCCGGGCGAGCTGCATGACGAGCTATTGCAGAAGTGGCAGCGCATCCACCAGCGCTACCAGCAGGAGGTCGAGCAGTCGTTTGCGGGCATCCCGATCTTCAACGTCCCGCTCTTCGATCGGGAGGTGGTGGGCGACAAGATGCTCTCCCGCATGGCGGACGCGATCTACGGTGAGGAGGACCCCGCGCAGCGGTTCGCGGTCTCCAATCCGCAGCGCATCGACAAGGACGGAAGCGATTACGTGCTGTCATTGAAGGTTCCCTTCGTCGACAAATCCGCCGTCGATCTCAGCCGCCATGACGGCGAGCTGTACGTGACCGTCGGCAACTACCGCCGCGAGATCACGCTCCCCCGGGTCCTCGCGCGCCGCGAGACCTCCGGTGCAACGATCGAGAATGGCGAGTTACGCGTCCGTTTCGTTCGCAAGGAGGCAACGACATGAGCCGGGACGGCGAGCGGGTGATCGAGCTGGTGAACGAGCTGGGCACGCGGGTCGGCAACGTCCTTTCCGACATGGTGCCGCCGTCCGCGCAGGTCCACCTGCTGAACGCGCAACGCGAGCTGATCACGGCGCTGATGTTGATCTACGAGAATCGGGTCGCCCCGGCCCCGTCGACGAAGCGGGTCCGGCGAGCGCGGGCGGCGCGGCGTACGACGAGGCGCGACAGCAAGATCCCGGTCGATTGACAAACGCCACCGACTTCGTCCTTCGGGCCCTGGTCCTGGTGCCCGCGCTGCTGATCGCGATCCCCGTGCACGAGATCGGCCACGCCGCGGCCGCCTACTGGCTCGGCGACCGATCGGTCCGGTACTACGGCTATTTCAAGCCCGACCCACGCCGCTACCTCGATCCGTATGGAGCGATCGCGGTGTTCCTCGCCCTGGTGGGATGGGGCCGGCGCGTGCCGATTCAATCCAACCGCATCACGACCACGGGCCAGAAGGTGATCTATCAGCTGGCCGGCCCCGCGGCGAACCTGGCCGTTGGGATCGTGCTCGGGTTCATCCTTCGAGCGCTGCTGCACGCAGGCGCCCCGATGTCGTTCGAGCTCGGCCCCGGCCTGCTGCTGGCCGCGGTCTTCGCCATCGTTTTTCTCAACCTGTCGGTGTTCGCTTTCAACCTGCTTCCGGTTCCGGGACTCGACGGGTGGAACGTCATCGAAGCCTTGTTTCGAAGCCGCAACCCGCGCTTCTTCTACAGCGTGGCGTTCCGCCAGCGGGAGATCTGGGTGGGCGCAGTGATAGCCATCGTCGTCTTCCAGTTCCTCTTCGGGATCAGCCTGCTTTCGATCGTGATGACGCCCTTCTTCGAGCCGGCAAGCCTAATCTCATTGAACGCATGCGTCGAGTACAGGATCCCGAACCTGGCCTTCCTGTTTCCCTGCCTGCTGTAGGGCGACTGATCAACGAGCCGGCGTACGCCGAGCTCGTGAGCGCCTACGGACGCGAGAGGGTCGTCGATGCGATCCGCGACGAGCTCGCCGCGGAGCGTGAGGGAAAGGCGAACGGCGCCTCGCGCGAAGCCGCCGTCGCAGGCCGTCTGCGAAGTCTCACCGCACCGCGCTTGCGACGCGTGATCAACGCCACGGGCGTTGTGCTGCACACCAACCTCGGGCGCGCGCCGCTGTCTCGAGCAGCCGTTGATGCCCTGGCGGTTGCGGCGGGATACAGCAACCTCGAGCTTGATCTCGAATCGGGAAAGCGCGGTGAGCGCGCGTCGCTCGTCGCGGGACTTCTGACCTCGCTGTTCGCCTGCAACTCGGCGCTCGTCGTCAACAACAACGCCGCGGCGACCCTGCTCGCTCTCACCGCGCTCGTCCGTGGCAGGGAGGTGATCGTTTCGCGTGGCCAGCTCGTGGAGATCGGCGGTTCGTTTCGCATGCCCGACGTCATGCGGCTCTCGGGCGCCCGGATGGTCGAGGTGGGGACGACCAATCGCACGCGGGCCGCGGACTACGAGCAGGCGATCACGAGCAAGACCGGCGCCTTCCTTCGGGTGCACACCTCGAACTTCCGTGTCACCGGCTTCACCGAGTCGCCGATGCTAAGCGAGCTGGCGGCCATCGCTCGCTCCCACGACGTGCTCATGATCGACGATCTCGGCAGCGGCGCATCCGAACCGATCGGCGATGAGCCGACCATCGCCGAGTCGCTCGCCCAATGCGACGTGGTCACGTTCAGCGGCGACAAGCTTTTAGGTGGACCGCAGGCCGGGATCGTTCTGGGCCGCGCAGAGCCGATCAAGAAGATGTCGCGACATCCGCTCGCCCGCGCGGTCCGCATCGACAAGCTCACGCTCGCTGCGCTCGAGGCGACGCTGCGGCAGCGGCTGACGGGCCGCGCCGGCGAGATCCCGGTCGAGCACATGCTGCACACGTCCGCCGGGGAGCTGCGCAGGCGCGCCGGTTTCTGGTCGGTCAAGCTGGCGGACCGAGGCGTTGAGACGGGACTCGTCGACGCGTCGTCCGCGGTGGGCGGCGGTTCGCTGCCCGAGCACGCGATCCCGACGGTCCTTCTCGCCATCGACGGACCCGCATCGCGTTTGCTCGCGGCGTTGCGCCGCGGCGATCCGGCCGTGATCGCGCGCATCGAGGGGGACCGGTGCTGCATCGATCCACGTACGGTCCTGAAAGGCGAGGACGAGACGCTGGTCGACTGCATCGAAGTAGCCACCAAGTCCCTGACGCGATGAGTTTCGTCGTCGGCACCGCGGGTCACATCGACCACGGCAAGTCCACGTTGATCACGGCGCTTACGGGAATCGACCCAGATCGCCTCGCCGAGGAGAAGCGCCGCGGCATGACGATCGACCTCGGCTTCGCGCACATGACCTTGCCCAGCGGCAGGGAGATCGGCGTGGTCGACGTCCCCGGCCACGCTCGGTTCATGCGCAACATGCTGGCCGGCGCTCATGGCCTCGACGCCGTCCTGCTTGTCGTCGCCGCCGACGAAGGCGTGATGCCGCAGACGCGCGAGCATCTGGACGTCATCGCCCTCCTCGAGGTGCCGCGCGGAATCGTCGTCGTGACCAAGGCCGACCTTGTCGACGCCGATTGGCTGGCGATGGTGCGAGAGGAAGCGGGTCGAGCTGTCGGTGGCTGGCCGGTACTCACGGTCTCGGCCGTGACCGGCGAAGGGCTGCCCGAGCTCGTGGCCGCGCTCGACGGCGTTCTCGCGACCGCTCCACCGCGACCCGACACCGGCCGGCCTCGGCTGCCGATCGACCGCGTGTTCACGATGAGCGGGTTCGGCACCGTCGTCACGGGCACGCTCGCCGACGGCGAGCTGAAGGTCGGCGACGAGATGGAGGTCATGCCCAAAGGGCGCACCGTGCGCATTCGCGGGCTGCAGCGGCACAACCAGAAGGTGGACAGCGTCGGACCCGGGAGCCGAGTTGCCGCCAACGTCAGCGGGGCCGAGAAGGGTGAGCTGGCGCGTGGAGATGTGCTCGTCTCGCCGGGCTCGTTGCGGTCGACGCGGCGCATCGATACGCGAGTTCGGGTCCTGGAGTCGGCGCCGCACGCACTCCGACACGGCATGCAGCTGCTGGTGCACACGGGCACGGTTGAGGTCGCCGCGCGCCTCATCGTGCTCGAGAACGACGCGATCGCGCCCGGTCAGGAAGGATGGGCGCAGCTCTACCTCGAGCGCCCGATCGCCGCCGCGGCGAACGACAGGTTCGTGCTGCGGGTCGCCAGCCCGGCCCAAACGGTCGCGGGCGGCGTCCTGGTCGACGTCGCGCCCCGGAAGCACCTGCGCCACGACTCGGCGGTTGCGGAGTCGCTCGACCGGCGGGCAGCGGGCAATGTGCTGGAGGAGGAGCTGCGCAAATATCCCCGCGGCGTCACGGTCGCCGGCCTGCTCAAGGCGACCATCGCGCCCGACGCTGACGTGAGCGGTCTCAAGGCTCGCCGGCTCGGCGACTGGATCTTCAGCGACGAAGCCTGGCGCTCGGTGTCGGTCAGCGCGACGAGCGAGCTCAAGGCCTACCACGCCACCTATCCGCTTCGAGCCGGCATGGCGCGCGAAGAGCTGCGCAACCGCGTCGGCGTCTCACCGGCCGCATTTCCAGCGGTGGTGAGGGGACTTGCGGAAGACGGCACCATCGTCGAGAGCAACGGCTCGCTGGCCGCCCCGGGGCATTCCGTGGCGGTGCAGCACTCGGGACTGACGCAGCTCCTGGATGCGCAACCCTTCGCGCCGCCATCGCTGCCGGAGGCGATGCAGAAGACCGGCGCCACCGCCGAGATCGTCCGCGCGCTCGCGCAGCGCGGCGAGATCGTGAAGGTCAGCGACGAGGTGGCTTTCAGCAAGCGAGGATTCGACGCCGCGGTCGCGCTCGTGAAGGAGATCATCGGCACCGAGGGCTCGGTCACCGTGGCGCAGCTGCGCGACCGGATGGCCGCCAGCCGCAAGCCGGTGGTGGCGCTTCTCGAATATCTCGATGCACAGCACGTGACGCGCCGCGTCGGAGACGCCCGCGTCTTGCGGTAGGCTTCCCAGACCCATGCGCATCGTGGATCTCCTGCAGCGCGGCCGCCCCACCATCTCGTTCGAGTTCATGGCGCCGCGCGACGAGAGTGAAGTCGACGTCCTCGAGCGGACCATCGCCGCGCTCGCCGGCCACGCGCCGGACTGGGTGTCGGTCACTTATCGCGTTCGCACGGGCGAGAAGACCCTGGAGCTCGTGACGCGCATCAAGCGTCAGTACCACATCGAGGCGATGGCCCATCTCACGTGTGCCAACACCGCCGATCGGACGCGCCAGATCCTCAACTGGATGGAGCGCGAGGGGGTGGCCAACGTGCTCGCCCTGCGCGGTGACCCGCCCTCGGCGGACGAGGCCTTCGCGCCCACCGATCCGCGGCTGACCCACGCGAGCGACCTGATCGAGCTGGTGCGTGGCAGCGGCTACCGGTTCGGGATCGGCGGCGCATGCAGCGCCGAAAAGCACCCGGAGAGCCCGGACAAGGAGCACGAGCTGCGCTACATGAAGCTCAAGGTCGATTCCGGCGCCGGCTTTCTGATCACGCAGCTGTTCTTCGACAACGCGTTCTACTTCGACCTCGTCCGACGCGCGCGGGCGGCCGGCATCACGGTTCCGATCGTCCCGGGCTTGATGCCCGTGCCGAGCCGGAGATCCCTTGGAGTGATGACGACGATGTCGGGCGCGACCGTGCCCTCTGGTCTTCAGTCGGAGATCGACGACGCCGCGGACGACGAGGCGATTCGGTCACTCGGGGTCCGGCACTGCATCACACAGTGCGCGGAGCTGCTCGAGGCAGGCGTACCCGGCCTGCACTTCTACACGTTCAATCGAGCCAAGGCGCCGACGGAGATTCTTTCCGCCCTGAGAGGCCAGCAGCTCATCGCCTCGTAGCGGCCTCAGAGCTTGCGGTGGAGCTCGATGAAGGGCAGCATCGGCTCGTAGCCCATGTCGGCGTTGATGTGGAGGATGGGCGCATTCTCGGAATCGTTGTCGGTGCGCACCCGTGTCGCACCCACCGCGATGCCCTGCGCGACCGTCTCGTACTTCAAGGCGCGCGCGATCCCGCGCCCGCGAAATTGGGCCGAAGTCCCGGTGTACTCGGTGGTGGGTACGCCCCGTTCGGGCGGGTACCCGATCAGCGACATGCCCACGACCTCGTTGCCTGACCGCGCGATCCAGAACCTGTCCTTGCGGACGGCGGGGTTCTCGAAGTAGAGCCGGCACCAGTCTTCGAACGGCGGTATGTAGTTGGGCACGGTCGTCGGGATGTCCGCGGTGCTCGCGACGTCGAGCCGATGTATGCGGTGCAGCGTCTCCTCGTCGTCCGCGTCCGTAAGCGTGAGGAGATCGATGCCCTGGCCGCGCATCGACGCCCGCGATCTTTCCGCTCCCGCCAGCAGCGGATCGCGACGCGCGACGAGGTCGAGCTCCCAGAAGCGCTCGCGGCGGACTTCGCGGTAGCCCAGTTTGTCGAGCATGCGCAGCTCGTCCGCGAAGTCCGACCGGATCTTGGTGGTCGCCACCGCCGCGCCCTGCGCACGCAGCTCGGCTTCGGCCGTGGCGATCCCGTCACGGAACAGGTCGGCGGTCCACAGCTCGGGATGAATCTCCACGCGAAGCCACCCGTAATGGAGGTCTTCGTCGCCCCACGGCTGATGACCGGCCCCGACGAACGCGACGATTCGGCCGTCGCGCACCCAGACCCATCGGGTCGCGGTGCTGCTTGTCGGAGCGTGGGTCCAGTAGTACCTGAGCATCGTGCCGCCGATCGCGTCGTCGGGATCGCGGGCCGTGCGGAGATCGGCCGCACCCTCGGCGTCGTCGAGGGTCGCAGTCCTGAGGTCCATGCCCATCCGTTTAACCTAACCGGGTCATGCTGGCCGGAATCGATCTCGGCGGGACGCAGGTGCGGGTGGCGCTCGCACGCTCTGACGGCCAGCTCATCACGAGCATCAAGACCAGGACCCATCTGCTACCCACGCCGCAGGCGATGGTCGACTGGGCAGCGAGCGAGATCGACCGGCACCGCGGCCGCGAGAAGGTGCGCAGCATCACCATCGCCGCGCCCGGCCCCATCGACCTGAAGCGCGGAGTGCTGGTCAACCCGCCGAACCTACCGTGGCGCAACGTGCCGCTCGAGGCGATGATGGGCCGCGTCACCGGGGCTCGGGTCCAGCTGGCCAACGACGCCGACATGGCGGGCCTCGGCGAGCACACCAAAGGTGCGGGGCGCGGAACGCGAAACATGATCTACATCACCTGGTCGACGGGCGTCGGCGGCGGTTTGATCATCGATGGCAAGCTGCACCGCGGCGCGCACGGCACCGCGGGCGAGGTAGGGCACATGATCATCGACCCCAACGGCCCGCTCGACAACTGCGGCCAGCGCGGCTGCCTCGAAGCGTTCATCGGCGGCGCCAACCTCGCCAAGGAGACCGGCCATCCGGCCGCCGAGCTCTTCGCGGCCGCCGCCAGGGGCGACCGGCACGCGGGAATGGTCGTCGAGCGCGCCGCGCGTTACATGGGCCTGGCGCTCGTCAGCCTGACCAACGCGCTCGACCCCGAGATGTTCGTCATCGGGGGCGGTGTGTCGCGGTCGTGGGCGCTGGTCCAGCCGACGATGCTGGAGACGCTGCGCTCGTCGCCATTCATCAAGGCCGCCCGCCGCCCGAGCGTGCGCCGCGCCCGCCTGGGGGATCGCGCGGGGCAGGTCGGAGCGGTGGAATGGGCGCGGCTCAACCAATAACCGAGGCAGAGCTCCTCCGGCTTCTCGAGCGCGCGGCGACCGCAAACCACGTGAAGGCGTGGATCGTCGGGGGCTACGTCCGCGACAAGCTGCTCGGCCGCGAGCACCTGAACCCCGACGTCGTGGTGGAGGATGGCGACGCCCTGGCGCTCGCGGCCAGGTTCGCCGAGCTCGCCGGCGCGCCCGCCCCGGTCACGTTCGAGCGCTTCGGCACCGCGCAGGTGACGCTGCCGGGACGGCTGGTCGAGTTCGTGACCGCGCGCTCGGAGTCCTACGCGACCGACTCGCGCAAGCCGGAGGTGCGGCGCGCCACCCTCGACGAGGACCTGCGCCGGCGCGACTTCACGATCAACACGCTGCTGCTAGACCTCGGCGGCCGCGTTCACGATCCGCTCGGCGGCCGGAAAGACCTCGAGGCGAAGGTGCTGCGGACGCCGTCCGATCCGACCCGGACCTTCGAGGACGACCCGCTGCGCATGCTGCGTGCGATCCGCTTTGCCGCCCAGCTCGACTTCACGCTCGCGCCGGAGCTCATCCCGGCCATGCGCCGGATGCGGAGCCGGCTCGCGCCGCCCGTGATCTCGGCCGAGCGCATCGCCGACGAGCTCCGCAAGATGCTGGCCTCGGACAGGCCAAAGCTTGCCCTGGAGCTGCTCGACCAAGCGGAGCTTCTGGAGGTCGTCCTTCCCGAGATCGCCGCGTGCAAAGGCGTGCCCCAGACCGGCTACCACACGCACGACGTCTTCGGACACACCCTCCTGACCGTCGAGGCGACGCGCCCCGACCTGGCGCTGCGGCTGGCCGCGCTGTTCCACGACGTCGGGAAGCCGAAAACGGCCAAGGGCGACGGAACCTTCGTCGGGCACGAGGAGGTCGGCGCCGAGATCGCAAGGGCGGCCCTCGAGCGCCTCCGGTTCTCCCAGAAAGAGATCGAGACGGTGACCACGCTCGTCCGTCTGCACCTCAGGCCGGTCTTTTATCGCAGCGAATGGAGCGACGGCGCCGTCCGCCGGCTCGCGCGGGACGCCGGTCCGCTGCTGCCGAGGCTGATGGAGCTCGCGCGGGCGGATATCGCGGCATCCGCCTACCCGTATCCCGAGAAGATGGACGAGCTGCAAAGCCGCCTCGACGCCGTGCTTTCGGAGCGGCCGTCGCGTCTTGAACCGTTGATCACCGGCGACGAGATCATGCGTATCCGGGGCATCAAAGCCGGTCCGGAGGTCGGGCGGATCAAGCGCAAGCTCGAAGAGCTGGTGATCGATGGCGACATCGCGCCCGATCGGGACGCGATTACCAAGTACTTGTCGGCTCACCCAAACCTGTAGCCGGCGGCCCGGCAGCCGCTATGCTGCCACTGGAGGGAGCCGCCAAACGGAGGGAAAAGGCGGCCGGGGAGGAATCGACAATGACGGACGTGGCAATCGAGTCACTCAGCGCGCCGAGCACAAACGGGGAAACAGTGGTGCTCGAACCGAAGGCGACCGTGCTCGCGAAGGAGGACGAGCTCTCGGGCAAGCTTGTGCTCAATGGGCCGGGCCAGGTGCTCGGCAAGTTCAGCGGTCAGATCGAGTGCGACTCCGATCTGTTCGTCGGGCCGGAGGCCGACGTCGAGGCCGACATCCGCGGAGCGCGGATCACGATCTCGGGCGCCGTTCGGGGCAACGTGGTCGCGAGCAACCGGCTCAAGATCACCAGCACCGGCCGGCTCGAGGGCGACGCCACCGTGGGCGCGCTCGTCGTGCAGGAGGGTGGAGTCCACTACGGCGTGATCCGGGTGCATCCGGAGGGGATTCCCGACATCCCGCTCGAGCGCATGGCCCAGGTGCCGGCGCAATCGACCGTCGTAACTTTGAAGGCCGTCCCCAATCCAGTTGGGAAGGTCAGAAAGTTCTGGGGTGAGTTCTTCTAAACGTCCTTCGAAAAAGCCGGTCCGGGCTCGAGACGACAAGCCTCGAGCCCGAGCCGCTCCGGCCCCTAAAAAAGCAGCTCCGAAAACGCCCCCGAAGCCGGCACCGAGACCTTCCTGGCCGATCGCGGAGCTTCCCAAACCTAAGCCGCTGCCCATGCGCCCAGTCATCCCGCCGTCGCGGCCGGGCATCCGGCTCGCCGGCTCCGCGTCCTCGCGACTGACGATCAAGCCCAGCCCCCCGACCGGACCTCGGCCGCAGCTCCAGCTCTCGACGAAGGTCAGGCCGAGTGGCCCTCGCAAGCTGAGCGAGGTGGAGCTCGATGAAGACGAGGTCCTGATCGACGGATTCGAGGCGACGCTCGCAGGCGAGAGGGTGCGGATCACCGCGGTGCTGGAGAGGACCTGCGTCTACGTCGACCGGAGCGGCGACCGCCGGCTCGTGCGCAAGGACGAGCTCGTGGTCGAGGCCGACAAGTTGCCTATCAGACGAAGGGGCCTGGCTTAAACGCTAAGTTAACCTAAGGCGCCGCGATGATCGACGAGCCAAGGCATACACGCAACCTCGCCCTCGAGCTCCTTCGCGTGACCGAGGCAGGCGCGCTCGCAGCCGCTCCGCTTCAGGGCCGCGGCAACAAGGAAGCCGCGGACCAGCGCGCGGTCGAGGCAATGCGAGAGGCGCTTCTCGACGTCGACATGAAGGGAACGGTCGTCATCGGGGAGGGCGAGAAGGACGAGGCCCCGATGCTCTACTTCGGCGAGGAGATCGGCAACGGCCTCGAGCCGGAGGTGGACGTCGCGATCGATCCGATCGAGGGCACGAGCCTCACGGCCTCAGGGCTCCCAGGAGCGATCTCGGTGGTTGCGCTGGCCGAGCGCGGGACCATGTTCACGACGCACGTCCACTACATGCAGAAGCTGGTCGTCGGACGCCGGGCGAGGGGCGCGATCGACCTCGAGATGCCGGTGGAATGGAACCTGCGTCGCATCGCCAAGGCGGAGGGCCTTCCGGTCGAGGAGATCTCGGTCGTGGTCCTCGACCGAGACCGGAACAAGGACGTGATCGCCCAGATCCGCGACGTTGGCGCGCGTATCAAGCTCATCTCCGCCGGCGACGTGGCCGGCGCGCTCGAGGCCGCGCTCGAAACAAGGCTGGGGATCCACTGCATGATGGGCTCCGGCGGCGCGACTGAAGGGGTCCTCGCCGCGTGCGCGATCAAGACGATGGGCGGCGACATGCAGGCCAAGCTCTTCTTCCGCGACGACACTGAGCGCGAGGTCGCAGTCAAGGAGGGGCACAAGATCGACAGGGTGCTCTGCCTCGACGACCTCTGTTCGGGCAAGGACATCTTCTTCGCGGCGACGGGCATCACCTCGGGCGAGCTGCTGCACGGCGTGCGCTACGAAGACGTGTACGCGTTCACGCAGTCGATGGTGCTTCGCTCGGCCACCGGCACCATGCGCATCGTCGACGCTTACCACCCGATCGACCTGCTGCGCGCAAAGGGTCTGCTGCCCGGTCAGGTGCGGATCCACTGAGCGCAACCGAAGCCGGGCAGTTCCTGACTGCCGCGGGCAAGTCGCTTGGCCCGCAGCAGTGGGAGTGGATCGCCACCGCGCGCATGGTCGCGCGGCAGCGCGCTTCCAACGGGAAGATCGAGGAGGTGCTCGACGGCCTTCTTTCGGGCGCGGACCAGGCGATGGTCAACGCGTTCACGAGCGGCTTTCGGGTCGCTCAGGCCAAGACCGCCATCGAGCGCTGCGTGAGCGATGCGACCGCGGTCGCGGCTGCTCTCGAGTCGGCCCAGGTCGTCGCGCTCGGAATCCTGGTGCGCGAAGCGATGGAGCCGGCGCAGTTCGAGGCCATCTACCGGCCGTTCGCGACCGTGCTTCCCGGCCCGACCTATCGGGCCACTCCGCCGATCGACCAGCAGATCGCGGCCTTCATGAAGTGCCTGCCCACGCTGACCGGCGAGCCGGAGAGCGAGGTCTCGGTGGTGGCCAAGACCCTCAGCCAGCCCCCCAAGCCCGCGCCGGCGGCTGCGGCGGGCGCGGGCACTGTCATCGCCACGCCCGTGGGTCTCGACCCGGCCGCCAACTTCACGGCGGCCTGGAAGCAGGTGATCACGCTGGCGAACCAATCGGGGCGGACGCAAGCGTTTCGGGTCATGCAGGACACCGCCGAGCAGGCTGCTCCGCACGACGGGCTCGGGATCGTCGGGTTCGCGGGCGTCGCGGCCGGCGCCATCTTCATGCGCGACGTGCTGCAGATCGAGAAGGTGCTCCTGCTCTACGAGCCGTTCGCGGCCGCCTTTCCCTACGAGAGCCTCGGCGCTTAGGCGGTCCTGACCTCCGCGGCGGTTGTCAGGCCGAGCTCCTCGATCGCAGTCTCGCGCATCTTGAACTTCTGGATCTTGCCGGTCACGGTCATCGGGAACGCGTCGACGAACTTCCAGTGCCGCGGGATCTTGTAGGTCGCGATCTTCCCCTTGCACCAGGCGGCCAGCTCGTCGCCGGTGACCGATGCGGCCTCGCGAAGCTTGACCCAGGCCATGACCTCTTCGCCGTACCTCTCGGAAGGAACTCCGATGACCTGCACGTCGGCGACGTCGGGGTGGCCGTACAGGAACTCCTCGACCTCGCGTGGGTAGATGTTCTCGCCGCCGCGGATGATCATGTCCTTGATCCGGCCGACGATGTTGACGTAGCCCTCGCCATCCATGGTGGCGAGGTCGCCGGTGTGCATCCAGCGCGCGGCATCGATGGCCTGGCGCGTGGCCTCTTCGTTGTTCCAGTAGCCGCTCATGACGATGTAGCCGCGGCTGCACAGCTCGCCGGCGGCGCCGCGG
Organism: Candidatus Dormiibacterota bacterium; assembly: GCA_035279785.1. Classification (GTDB taxonomy): domain Bacteria; phylum Chloroflexota; class Dormibacteria; order Dormibacterales; family Dormibacteraceae; genus 40CM-4-65-16. The sequence goes on along the minus strand of DATEHC010000038.1, from coordinate 474 downwards.
GGCACGACCGCGCCGGTGGCGGGGTCGACGATCTTTATCTCCACGTGTGGGTGCACGCGCCCGACGGTCGAAACCCTTCGCTCGAGAGGGTCGTCCGTCGTGCTCTGCGTCGACACCGGTGACGTCTCCGTCATGCCGTAGCAGATCGTCATCTCCGGGATGTGCATCGCCGTGGTCACCTTCTTCATGACCTCGACGGGGCACGGCGAGCCGGCCATGATCCCCGTGCGCAGCGAGCTGAAATCGAACTCCTTGAACCGCGCGTGGTCGAGCTCGGCGATGAACATCGTGGGCACCCCGTAGAGCGAGGTGCAGCGCTCCTGCTGGACAGTCTCCATCGTCAGGATCGGGTCGAACGCTTCGGCGGGCACGACGATCGTCGCGCCGTGCGTGGTGCACGCCAGGTTGCCGAGGACCATGCCGAAGCAGTGATAGAAGGGCACGGGGATGCAGACACGGTCCTGCTCGCTGTAC
>DATEHC010000037.1:0-13629 GCA_035279785.1 Candidatus Dormiibacterota bacterium | reverse complement strand
TGGTGGAACGTAAGGGGGGTTCGCGGGGGGACCCTGATCCCCCCGCGCTGTTGGCGCAGTGGAGCTGTAGCCCGGATTCATTCCGGGCGTCACCAGGCTCCGCCACAACGTCTCCAGACCCAGCGAGTGGAACGTAGGGGGGTTCGCGGGGGGATCCTGATCCCCCCGCGCTCTTAGTGGTGCAGCAGTGCCCACGCCCCGAAGGCGAAAACGCCAAGGATCAGCAACAGGAAGATCAGCGCGATGAGCGCGATGTGGATCACGCCGAGCACGATCCCGGCGGTGGCCATCCAGCTGCCCTGCTCGCCGGTCTTCTTGATCTCATTTCGGCCGATGAGCCCGGTGATGATCGCCACGACGGCCAGCGTCCCGCCGCCGAGTCCCGGCAGCACGATGTGGCCGAACACCGCGAGGGCGCCGGTGGCGAGGCTGATCACCGACATCGTGTTGTAGTGCTCGCGCGAGGGCGTGAACGTGAGGCCGGGCGTGTAGGGCACCGGCGTCGACGGCTGCGACTGCTGGCCCGAGATCTGGGTCGGGACGCCCGAAGACGAAGGCGACGGCGGAGGCGGCGGTTGCTGTGCCACGGACCCGAGTTTACGGCTTCCTAGAATCGCCTCTGGAGTGTCAGCGACCCTGGAAGAGACCGTCAAGCGGCGGCTGCAGGCCGTGCCCGAGAGTCCCGGCGTCTACATGTTCCGAGACAAGAAGACGCAGGTCATCTACGTGGGCAAGGCTCTACGCCTTCGCGACCGCCTGCGGTCGTACTTCACTCCTGGCTATGCGGAAGCCGGTCGCATCGCGGAGCTGATGCAGCGTGCGGTCGATTTCGACTTCGTCACCACCGCCAACGAAGTCGAGGCCCTCGTCCTCGAGAACAACCTGATCAAGAACTACCGGCCGCGTTTCAACATCCGGCTCAAGGACGACAAGAACTACCTCTACTTGAAGCTGCCGGTGCCCGAGGAGTTTCCTCGCGTCCACTACTCGCGGCGTGTGCTCAACGACGGCGCGCTCTACTTCGGCCCATACACGTCGGCGCAATCGCTCCGATCGACGGTGAAGTCGATCCGGCAGCTCCTGCCGTTTCGCACGTGCAGCGACGAGATCTTCAAGCAGGGCAAGGTGTGCCTCGACTTCCACATCAAGCGGTGCCCGGGTCCGTGTGAGCGACGAATCAGCTCCGAGGACTACAAGGCGCGCATCAACGAGGTCGCGCTTTTCATGGAGGGACGCTCCGACATCCTGGTGCGCGAGCTGCAGGGTCGCATGGAGACGTCGGCCGACCGCCTCGATTTCGAGAACGCGGCGCGCTATCGCGACCAGCTCCAATCGATCGAACGAATCGCCGACCGGCAGAAGGTGCTCACGCGCGGGCGCGACGACCAGGACATCGTCGCCTACGCGCGCAGCGGCAGCGACGTCTTCGTCGAGGTCGCCTACATCCGCCAGGGCAAGATGGTCGGGCACGACGGCCACGCGCTCGACGGCGCCGGCGACGCCACCGAGCCGGAGCTGCTGCGCGGCTTCATGCTCCAGTACTACTCGAGCGCGACGCATGTGCCGCGGACGGTGATCCTTCCGGGCGTCATCGACGAGCCGGAGCTCATCACCGGCTGGCTCACCGAGAAGCGCGGGCGACCGGTCGAGCTCGAGGTACCTCGCCGAGGGCGCAAGCGTGCGCTTGTCCAGCAGCTCGAGGAAACCGCCAAGCAGGAGCTGGAGCAGCTTCGGATCCAGGCCGACTACGACCGCAGCCGGACGGAGCCGATGCTCGCGGCGCTGGCGGCGGCGCTCGACCTCGAGACGCCGCCCCGCCGCATCGAGTGCTACGACATCTCCAACATCCAGGGCGACTCCGCGGTGGGGTCGATGGTGGTGTTCGAGGACGGCCGGCCGCGCAACGACCACTACCGGCACTTCCGCATCAGGTACGTGCCGGGGCCGAACGACTTCGCGATGCTGCAGGAGGTCTTGCGGCGCCGCCTCGAACGGCTGGAGTCGGCGCAACGGCGCGAGGAGGCCGAGGTGGTCGGCGACCGGTCGTTCACCAGCCGGCCGGACCTGATCCTCATCGACGGGGGCAAGGGGCAGTTGAGCGCGGCGCTCGAGGTGATGGAGTCGGCGGGTTACGCGGACATCCCGACGTTCTCGCTGGCTAAGGAGCGCGAAGAGATATTCGCGCCGGGTCGCGCGGAGCCGATCGTGCAGGAGCACAACTCGCCCGGTATGTTCCTGGTGCAGCGCATCCGCGACGAGGCGCATCGGTTTGCGATCACGCACCACCGCAAGGTCCGTGCGCGCAAGGCGCTGACCTCGCCGCTCGATTCCGTGGAGGGGATCGGGCCCGCGCGGAAGCGAGCCCTGCTGCGACACTTCGGGTCGGTGCAGGCCATCCGCGAGGCGCCGGTCGAGGAGATCGTCAAGGTCGGAATTCCTGAACGTCTCGCGGCACGCCTGAAAGAGACGCTTTGACCCGGATAGTCGCGACTATCCGGGGTTTAGGCCGCCGGCCGTGAACCTGGTCATCATCGGCGCGGCGAACGCCGAGCGCATGGAGGCCGCCGTCGAGGCATTCGAAGAGAGAGGTTTCGAGCGGATCCGGGACCTCGACGGATTGCGTGACACCGACTTCGTGCTAGGGGTCAGCGACGGAGGTGCGGAGCTGCTGCGCGAGGCCGACCGCCGGCAGATCAAATACGTGCTCGTGCACGACGGCGACGCCGATGGTCGCGCGGGCGGGACGTACGAGCGCGCGCACCACCGCATCGAAGCGGCACAGCGCGAGGAGCTGGCCAAGCACCTGATCAGCCGCTCGCGCCCCCTGGTCACGTGCCTCGCGTTCGGCTACAAGAACGGCGCTCCGTCCGAGGCCGCGCTGCTGATCGACGCGCGATTCCTCGACAACCCGTACTGGGTCCCTGAGCTGCGTGAAAAATCCGGCCGCGATCCGGAGGTGGCGGCGTTCGTGCTCAAGCAGCCGGCGGCAGTGCGGCTGCTCGACGACATCGAGCGGATCGTGGGCGAGCTTCTTCCTCTCTATGAGGAGAAAGGCCGGATGCACGTCGTGGTCGCGTTCGGTTGCACCGGCGGGCAGCACCGCTCGGTGGTGCTTGCGTCCGAGCTCGCGCGACGGCTCGACGAGAAGGACGGCATCGACGTCGACTTCGTCACCCGAGATATCTAGAGTGACGCGGGCGCTGGTGCTGGGAGGTGCCGGCTTCGTCGGCGTGGCCGCGTGCAAGGAGCTGATGCGCCGCGGCGTCGAGACGATCGCGGCCGGACGCAAGGAGCGCCCATACGGCACGTTCACGAGCTACGTCGCGTTTGACCGCACCGACGAGAATCAACTGGCCCGCGTCCTCGAACAGACGCAGCCCGACGTGCTGCTCGACCTGGCTTGCTACCAGCCGCCCGAGATCCAGGCTGTTGCGCGCCGTTTCAAAGGTGAGCGGTACATCTTCATCTCCACCGGCGTCTATCCGGACCTGTTCGGCAAGCCCGCCCGCGAGGAGGACTTCAGGCCGCTCGATGGCGATCCACCGGCCGCGCTCGATTACCGCGAGGGCAAGCGGTGGTGCGAAACGGTCCTTACGCGGCAGGGCGGCTTCCCGTGGAGTGTGATCCGGCCGCCCGCGGTTTTCGGTCCTGCCGACCACACCCTTCGCATTGCCGCGTACATCCAGCGCGTCGCTGACGGCGGCCCGGTGCTCGTCCCGGAAGAGACCTACGAATCCCAGGCCGGGATCGCCTGGGTCAAGGACATCGGTTTCGCCTGCGCCCTGGCGTGCGACATGCGCAAACCCACGACCCACCAGGCTTACAACGCGGCGTTCGAAGGCGTGAGCCTTCGCGACCTCATCGAGGGCATCGCGCGAGCACTGGGTGTGCCTGCGCGACTGCATCCCATCCCTTTCGAGAAGCTGCCCGAGGGCACGAGCCCGTACGGCCCCGATCCGCGGCGCGGCGCGGGCTACGTCATCGACAAGGTACGGCGCGACCTCGGGTTCGAGCCGTCGGCGCTGGAGGACGCGCTGGCCGAAACGCTCGCGTGGTATCGAGTCGCCAAGCCCAGCCACCCCGGATATGCGAACCGGGCGAAGGAACTGGAGATTGCCGGAAGCGACTGAAGTCCTGGCCGGCCGGTTGCGCTGGCAGGCAAGGGGATGCCATGCCCTGGGATCGCCTTTCTACACGCGCCTTCTCGAGTGCGCGGCCGAAGACCTCGAGGGGGGCGGCCCGACCCGCGACCTGCTGAGCGGTTTCGAAACTGAGGATCGCGGGTCGGCGATCGCTTTGAGGTTCCTGGCGCCGATCCACAGGATGGTCCTCGCCGGCGAGGCGCCCGAGCTCGACCGGCACTATCCCTCGACCGGCGGCGACGGTGACGCCGACGTGGCGTGGCCACTTTTCCGCGACTTCGCCGGCGCGCGGACCGAGTGGATGCGCAACGAGCTGCGCCGGCCGTGCCAGACGAACGAGGTCGGACGAAGCGCAGCGCTGCTCGGGGGCTTCCTCGAGGTGGCGCACCGCAGCCGCAAGCCGCTGCGCATCCTCGAGATCGGTGCGAGCGCCGGCCTGAACCTCCGCTGGGATCACTACTTCTACCAGTCGACCAGCGGCGCGTGGGGTGACGACTCGTCGCCGGTGCAGTTCGTGCACTCCTTCGATGTCGCGCCGCCCATGGAGCGCGCCGCCGACGTCGTCGAGCGTTCGGGCTGCGACCTGAACCCGATCGATCCGACGTCAGACGAGGGCGCGCTCATGCTGCGGTCCTTCGTGTGGGCGGACCAGCTGGCGCGACTCAGCCAGCTCGACGGCGCAATCGAGGTCGCGAGGGCCGTGCCGGTCAAGGTCGAGCGCATGGGTGCCGCCGACTTTCTCGAGCGCGAGCTGGCCGAGCCGCGGGAGGACGTCGCGACCGTCGTCTATCACTCCGTTTTCATGCAGTACGTCGCGGACCCCGAGCAGCGGCGCATCGCGGCGGCGATCGCTGAAGCGGACGTCTTCTACCTGCGCATGGAGCCCGCCTACCCGCTGTTCGAGGTGCGGCTGGGCGACGAGCTTCTCGGCACGAGCCATGCGCACGGGACCCACGTGCGCTGGACCGTAGACTCCAGCTCGTAAAGATGATCCGGCGGTTCGGGCCATTCGGCGTCGCCGTTGGCGGCGCGGCGGTGATCACGGCCGCCATCGGGATCATCTCGCCCGCGGTCAGCAGCGCGTCGCTTTCCGTGGTCTACCTGCTCCTGGTTCTGTGGCTTGCGGCACGCTGGGGGCTTGGACCGGCGGTCACCGGGAGTGTCGTCGCCTTCCTCCTGTTCGACTTCTTCTTCGTCCCGCCGGTCGGCACTTTCAACGTCCGCGGTCCCGCCGAGTTTCTGGAGCTCGCGGTCCTGGTGGTGGTGGCGCTCGTCACCAGCCAGCTGGCGGCGTCGCAGCGCCGGGCGCAGGCGACGGCGGAGGCCCTGGCCAAGGACTCGCGCGCGTTGTACGACCTCGCCACGTCGATGCTTCGCGCCAGCGAGGTCGGACAGGCGCTGACGCTTGTCAGCGAAAGTGCGCAGAAAGTGCTGGCGGTCGAACGATTTGCGGTCGTGGGTGAGGCGGGGCGCCTCGCAGGTTCTCCGCTGACGGACGACGAGCTCAGGCAGGCGGACTGGTCGCGCGAGCACGCGCAGGCGGTCGGCATCGCGATCAAGGACGGCGCTGTCGTTCCCATGAAGACGCACGGCGGAGCCTCGAGCGTCGCCTACCTTCCGCTCCGGGGCGGCGTCGTCGTGCTCGGGCTGAAGCCTGACCACTGGGAGACCGCGCAGATGCGCATGCTCGCCGCGCTCATCGGGCTGGCCGACCTGCTGCTCGACAGGCGCCGCGCGACGCTCGAAGCCGAGCGGGCTCGTGGCCTCGAGGCATCCGACCGGCTGAAGGCGGCGATCCTTTCGTCTCTGTCGCACGAGCTCAAGAGCCCGATCGCGGCACTGCGCGCCGGGCTCACCGCACTCAGCACACCGCAAGCGGGACTGGAGACCGAGCAGCGCGAGCTGCTCGGGGACCTCGACCGCCAGGCCAGCCGGCTCGACCGCATGGTCGGCGACCTCCTGGCCCTGTCGCGCCTGGAGGCCGGCGTCGAGATGGACCGCGAGCCGCATGCGCTTGCCGAGGTCGTCGGCACGTCGGTTCGGGAGATGCGGACGCAGCTCAAAGGTCACGAGGTGACGGTGCGCATCCCGGACGAGCTGCCGCCGGTCGACGTCGACGAGATGCAGCTCGGACGCGTCGTCACCAACCTGCTGGAGAACGCGGTCGATTGGGCGCCGCCGGATGGAGCCATCGAGATCGGCGCGCTGCTGATCGACGGCCATGTCGAGGCGTGGGTCGAGAACGATGGACCCGCGATCTCTCCCGCCGACCTCGAGCATGTCTTCGACACCTTCTGGACCAGGCGCTCGACGGGCACCGGCCTCGGCCTGGCGATCGCCAAGCGCGTCGTCGACGCCCACGGCGGTGTGATTCGCGCCGAGAACCGGCGACGCGGCCCGCGCTTCACCTTCACTCTTCCGCCCGCGCAGGTGGCGGTCCGCCGATGAGGGGACGTGTGCTGGTCGTGGATGACGAGGTCGAGATGCAACGCGCCCTGCGGGCGGGGCTCCAGTACCACGACTTCGACGTTCACGCCGTCGGCAGCGGACAGGAGGCGATCCGTGAGGTGGCGGCCTGGCGGCCCGACGTGGTGCTCCTCGACCTCGGGCTGCCGGGGATGGACGGGTTCGAGACATTGCGCGCGATGCGGCCCGCGACCCGGGCGGCCGTGATCGTCGTCAGCGTTATGCCTGGCGAAAAGGACAAGGTGCGGGCTCTCGATGCGGGCGCGGACGACTACGTCGTCAAGCCGTTCGGCACCGAGGAGCTGGTCGCGCGGATCCGAGCTGTGCTGCGCCGGCAGGCCGACGTCACCGCGGGCGAGCCCATCGTGCGCACCGGCGACCTCGAGATCGACCTGGCCCGGCGCCATGTGTCCGTCCATGGCGAGACCGTCCGGCTGACCCCGACGGAGTACGAGCTGCTGCGCTACCTCGCTCTGCACGCCGGCAAGCCGGTGAGCCACACTACGCTGCTGCGGCAGGTCTGGGGCGAGTACGCGATCGGCGACAAGTACAACACGCGCTACGTGGTGGCCCAGATTCGCAAGAAGCTCGGCGACGACCCGGCGAACCCGAAGTACATCGTCAACGAACCGGGAGTGGGGTACAGGCTAGAGGCCTGACTCCAACTGCTACTGCTCGGCGTGGCTCCGGTTGAGCAGGTACGCGGCGATGAACGCGACGATCACGAGGCCGGGCGACCAGCCAAGCCCGGGGCCGGTCGGGTCGAGACGCGAGAGGTCGATGAAGACCGCAAGGCCGCTGATCGCCGCGAAGACCAGCACGATGAGCACTCCGCGGATCGCGCCGTGGCGCGCGAAAAACAGCTCGAACTCGAGCTGCCACCCAGGGCGGTGCTCCTCGTGCACATGCCGCACGCGGGCGGCGTGCGCGGTGATGCGCTCGCGCCTGCCCATGCGGTAACGCGCGCTGCGAGGCAGCGTCTCGAGCGGGATGTGATCGACGTCGCGCTCGCGCGGCGGAGGGACCTCCAGTGGCTCCCACAGCGGCTCGTGGCGGTAGCGCCGGTAGGCGACGTACGCGAGGGCGCCGAGCGTGAGCCAACCGAGAAAGACAAAGGTCGAGTTCGAGATGTTCTGGAACACCAGCTGGGTGAACACCGTGCCGATGAACAACGCGCCCACCAGCGACAGCAGCGGGATGCTGTCGCGACCGAACTTGATGTTCCACGGCATTCGGTAGGGGCGATGCAGCGCCGGCTCGATGAATCGCAAGCGCATGACCGAAAGGTGTGCCGAGCAAAATGCGAACGTCGCGGCCAGCGAATAGACGGCGCCCAACAGGTCGATCTCGGCGCTGTGCACCGCGATGCCTGGCACCACCAGGACGGCGGCGACGATGCCGAACACGATGATCGAGATGTACGGAGTCTTGAACTTGGGGTGCAGCTGCGCGAATCGCTTGGGCAGCATGTCGACGCCCGCGAGCGAGTAGCTGAGCCGGGAGATGCCGATAAGGCCTGCGTTGGTCGCGATGACAAGGATGGTGAAAGCAAGGATGCCAACCCAGATCTCCGCCCAGAAGGCGAGCGTCTGCGACACGACCGAGAATCCGCCGACGATCCCGGCCACCGGGTCGTCCTTGTGCTGCGTCGCGAGCGCGGTCACGTACTGGTGCGTGTGCGGATCGAAGGTGACGGGGAACACGCTCATGCCGATCGTCGGCAGAAACGCCGACACGAAGAGCACGGCGATGATCACCCAGAAGGTCGCGAGGGGCACATTGCGGCCGGGGTTCTTCGCCTCCTCCGAAAGGTTCGAGATGGTTTCTATCCCGGTGTAGGTCACCATCGCTATCGAGATCGAAGCAAGGAACGTGCCCCAGGTCGGCGCGACGCCCAGGTGGATGTTCCCGATTACGGTTCGGATGTTGAGGAGCAGGATGATGCCGAGGATCACCAGCACGAACTGAGTCACCAGGTCGGTGACCGCAAGAACGAGGTTGAGGAGGCTCGACTCCTGGATGCCGATCACGTTGAGGACGATGAGCACACCGATCAACGCGGCCGTCGCGGTCACGTGCGCGACGTCGTTGTGCTGCAACGTTGTGAAGAACGGCAAGTACTTGCCGAACACGCCTAGATAGCCGATCGCGAAGTACGCGGATATGGAAGCGGTCGCGGTGTAGTTCAGCAGCTGGACCCAGCCGACGATGAAACCGATCGGCTGGTTGAACGCGCGGCGGGCGAAGCTCGAGCTGCCGCCCGCGTGGGGGAGTGCGGCGGTCCCTTCCGCGTAGTTCAGCGCGGTGGTGACGAAGATGAAACCCGCAAGGATCAGCGCGACCGGCGTGAGCCCGAGGGCGAAAGCCGCGGTGACCCCGAGCGCGTAATAGATGCTGGAACCGACGTTGCCGTAGCACGCTGCGAACAGCGCGCCCGGGCCGAGCGTCCGCGGCAGCTTGGCAGGACGCCGGACCACGACCCGTAGGTCGCCGAGTCTGCGACCACGTCGGGCGACCGACTCAGACATCGAATTGGAGCGTAATCGATCCCCCGGCAAATCCATACGACATCCATATGGATCGCGGCCGAGCCCTAACAGCTCTCCAACACCCCGACTCCTAAGTTCGATTCATGCGCGCGGCAGTGGTCCAGCTCCCGAGCACGAGGACTGTCAGAGACAGCCGTCAGGTCCTGCGCGCCGCCATCCGCCAGCTGGAGCGCGCCGAGATCTACTTCGACGCCGCTTCCGCCATGCAGCTCGACGACCGCGAGGCGCGCCGCGCACTGGATCAGCTCCGGGCCGACACGGCCGCTTTGCGCCGCTATCTCGGCGAGCGGAGGAGCGCCCTGCTGGAGTGAGCGAAAGCCACACGCCGGCCCGCCGCCGGATCAAGTTCCGCGGTGGGAACCTCGGCGCATTTCTGTGCTGGGCGGTCGTCTTCGCCGACATCGGCACGTCGGTCTACTACACGCCCGGCTACCTGTTCACCAGCGGCTTCAAGGAGCGCTCCGCGATATTCGTGGTCGCGGTGCTCTTCGTCTTCGCGCTGCTGTGCATCAAGTATGCGGAGGTCACGTGGCGCTATCCAGAGGGCGGGGGCGTGGTCAACGTCTCGTCGCAGGCCCTGCATCCGTTCGCCGGCCTGCTCGGCGGCATGTTCATCCTGGTCGACTACTACCTGACCGCGGCCATAAGCGCTGTTTCCGGGGTGATCTACCTCTCGATCATCTTTCCCGCCCTTGCTCCCGCCATCGCCGGTGCCGTGATCCTCGCGCTTGTCGGACTCGGGATCCTGAACGCGCTCGGCATCAAGGAGAGCGCACGCACGACCGCCGTTTTCGCGACCCTTGCGGCGGCCGGCCAGCTGTTTGTCGTGGCGGCGACGGCCGTCTATCTCGGGCCGCATGGCATCGTCGAAAGCTTCCACGCGGTGACGAAAGGGCCGGCACTGACACCGCTCTTCCTCATCACCGGCTACGGAGCCGCCTTTCTAGCGTTCTCGGGCCTGGAGAGCATCGCCCAGCTGGCGCCGGCCATGCGCGAGCCGAGACGCACGGTGGCCAACCGGGCCATGGGCGCAGTCGTACTGACCATGGCGGTGACGAGCCCGCTGCTGACGCTCTGGTCGACGACCCTGCTCAGCGGAAGCACCGACCCCCAGCAGTACATCTCAGTGCTGGGAACACACGTCGCCGGGCAGCTGATCGGCGACTACGTCGCGGTCAGCGGATCGATCCTCCTCGTCTTCGCCAGCAACACCGCGATCATCGGCGCCTACCACGTCTTCATCGCCCTGGCGCGCATGGGCTTCCTTCCGCGAGCGCTGGAGCAGCGCAACAGATGGCGGTTCACGCCGCACTGGGCCATCCTCGCGTCAGTCGCCCTCCCGATCGTTCTGATCGTCAAATTGGGCGCGAACGTCGGAGCTCTCGGTGACCTCTACGCGTTCGGCCTACTCGGCACGTTCGTGCTCACGTGCGTCAGCCTCGACGTGGTCCGATGGCGCGAGTACAGGAACATGTCGCTGGGACGCGCCGCCTTCTTCGCGGTCGGCGTGCTCACGACCGTGCTCGTGATCGCCGCATGGTCGATCAACCTCGTCTTCAAGCCCGACGCGACGAAGTTCGGTGGTGGTCTCGCCCTCGTCGGTTTGCTCATCGGGCTGGCCACCTATCGCTACTACCGGGCGCGGAGGCCGACGGTGTTCCCGGTTCCGTTCCGCCCGCAGCGCGCAGCCGAATCGATCGCGGCAGCCCTTGGTGGACGCCGGGCGCCGGGTGACGTCTTCGTCATCCTGCCACATGAGCAGATGGCGGCCGAGGCGGTGATCAGCGAGGCGGCGAAGGCCGCGGAAGGCCGCGGTGTCGTGTTCGTGTACAGGGGAACACGTCACGGCAAGCAGTACGCGGACCTCTTCGAGGTCAGCGACCCCTGGCTGCGCGACTACGCCGCCCGCGACGCTTTTGCCCGCGCCGAGCAGATGACGCGCAGGCAGGTGCCTCGGCGTCGCTACGTTTACGTGCCGGGCAGCCTGCCACGCGAGATGGTCGCCGAGGTCTGGCGCACGGTCCATCCGAAGGAGACAGTCATCGCGGATGAGGACAAGGGCATGCTTCCGCCGCTTGCGGTCGAGCGCGTGCGGCGGCACAACGCCGACAGCTGCACTGTCTTGCACATGTACACCACCAAGCCTGTGCCGACGTCGGCTACGGCGTAGGTATCACCAGGTCGGCGAGCTCGCGCGGGTAGTCGGTCATCGAGCGGCATCCGTCGGCGGTGATGCAGACGGTGTCGCTGTGGCGAAACCCGCCAAGCTCCTTGACATAGACGCCGGGCTCGACGGTGAAGACCATCCCGACCTCGAGGACCGCGTCGTCGCCGCGGTCCAGGAACGGCGCCTCGTGACCCTCCAGGCCGATCGAGTGGCCGACGTGGTGACGCAGGTTCTGTTCGACGCCGAGGTCCTCGGCGAGTCGAACGACGGCGAGCTCGACCTCTCCTGCCGGCACGCCCGGCGCCATCACCTCGATCGCGCGTGACTGCAGCGCCAGCATCGCGTCGAACGCCCGACGCTGATCTGCAGTGGGATCGCCGACGATCATCGTCCGCTCCAGCTCGCTGCGGTAGCCGTCGATGTTGCTCCCCGCGCCGCTGACCAGAACGTCGCCGGGCTGCACCCCGTGGCCCTTCACGAAGCCGTGCGGCATCGCGGTGGCGCGGCCGCCGACGAACATCGCGACGAGGCCGGAATCGTCGAGGCCCTTGGGTCGCCACCCCGGCATCTCGCGCACCATCTCGAAGAGGGTTTCGGTTGCGGGAGGCGTGTAGCACTCCATCTCGGTCTTGCCGACCGCAATCGCCGCTTGCATCCGCCGATGAGCCCTGCCTGCCCAGTCGCACGCGAGCTGAATGCACTCCAGCTCCGCCGGCGACTTCACACGCCGCAGCGACTCGACGATGAGCTCGGCGTCGCGCGGCTCGGCGCCGGTAAGGTCGCTGAGCCGCGGGCCGCGGTAGCCCCAGTAGGGGACGTAGCCGTCGTGGTCGGCGCCCGTGCGCTCGGGGCGCGCGTTCATCTCCGCCAGCACCTCGGCCACGCTCGACATCGGGTGTTCGGCGCCCGGGTATTCGAAGTACACGCGGACCTGGTCCACCTTGGTGGCCGACTCGGCGTGCTCCTTCTCCACCGCGGGCACCACCAGGGACGATTGGCCGCTCGAGCCGATGACCAGCGCAATCGGGCGCTCGGTCGGGATGTGGTGGAAGCCTGTGAGGTACGCGACCCGTGCGGGGTAGAAGACGCACATGGCGTCCAGTCCCGCGGCTTCAATGCCCGCGGTCACGGACTCGCGCCGCAGCGCGTACTCACTTTGAGAGATGGTCGGCACCCCTCCGGCGCGCCCCTCCGGCGGTTTCGCCGCCACCTCCCCACGCCGTGGGGAGGAGGAAACCCCCTTGTTAGTACGCGGCAAGCTTTCGCATCGCCTCCGCGATCTTGTGCGGGCTGGGCATGAAGAACTCTTCCTGGGGCGTGTTGAACGGCATCGCGGGAATGTCGGGCCCGGCGACGCGCGTCACCGGTCCGTCGAGGTCGTCGAACGCGTGCTGCGAGATGATCGCAGCCACCTCGGCGCCGAATCCGCCCGTCAGGTTGTCCTCGTGCACGACCAGCGCCTTGCCAGTCTTGCGGACGGACGCGAGGATCGTCTGGGCATCGAGCGGCGCGAGGGTTCGGAGGTCGACGACCTCGACGCTCACGCCTTCGGATTCGACCTGCGCCGCCGCCTCCAGGCAGTAGTGCGTCATCAGTCCCCAAGCGAAGCAGCTGAGGTTGGCGCCCTCGCGCCGCACCGCGGCCGGGCCGATCGGGACCAGGTGATCGCCGTTTGGCACCTCCTCGGTGACGAGCCGGTACACCCTCTTGTGCTCGAGGAAGAGCACCGGGTCCGGGTCTCGGATCGCTGACTTGAGGAGGCCGTGGGCGTCGCCGGGCATGCTCGGCACGACCACCTTCACTCCGGGCACGTGCGCGTAGAAGGCCTCGATCGACTGCGAGTGGTAAAGGCCGCCGTGCACTCCGCCGCCAAACGGCGCCCGGATGACTATTGGAACGCCCCAGTCGCCGTTGGACCGATAGCGCGTGCGAGCCGCCTCGCTGACTATCTGGTCAAAAGCGGGGTGGATGAAGTCCGCAAACTGGATCTCGGCGATCGGTACGAGGCCGTTCAGTGCGGCCCCGATCGCGACGCCGACGATGCCGGACTCCGCCAGCGGGGTGTCAAGCACCCGGGACTCGCCGAACCGCGCATACAGCCCGTCGGTGGCGCCGAACACCCCGCCCTTTCGCCCCACGTCCTCGCCGAGGACGAGAACTCGTGCGTCGCGCTCCATCTCCTCGGTGATCGCGGCGCGGACGGCCTCGATCATCCGCATCTCCACTCCTGAATTGTGAAGGCTGCACGTTAATCCGACTGGATCGCGTCAGTTGCGCGTTATGCTCGATGGAAAGTTGGGGGGAG
>DATEHC010000036.1:0-11490 GCA_035279785.1 Candidatus Dormiibacterota bacterium | reverse complement strand
CGTCGCGCTCCATCTCCTCGGTGATCGCGGCGCGGACGGCCTCGATCATCCGCATCTCCACTCCTGAATTGTGAAGGCTGCACGTTAATCCGACTGGATCGCGTCAGTTGCGCGTTATGCTCGATGGAAAGTTGGGGGGAGGGTTAATAACCTCCTGGGGGTGTTCGCGATTTCGTTCTCGGCAGAGGTCAAGAACGAGATGGCTGGGCTTCTACCCGCGCGGCCCTGCTGTCAGCTGAGCGAGCTGCTCGGCATCTACTACGGCTCGCGTGGCCGCTTGCTGGGACGCGAGCGCGGCCGCTCGGCCTACTTCTCGCTGCTTCGCAACGCGGTGGCGCGCAAGGTCGTGCGCCTCGGCCGCGCCGTCGGCCGCATGGACGCCAAATACCACGCGGTGAAATCGCGCAAGCGCATGTCGTTCTTCATCGAGCTCTCCCTGCCGCCCGAGCTTGTGCCGGCGTTTACGAAGCCACCGGTGCAGTCGGTGCCCGATGCGGCTTGCGACCGCAAGGCGATGCTGCGCGGCCTGTTCCTCGGCTGCGGGTCTGTGAACGCGCCGAACACGCGCTACCACCTCGAGTTTGTCGCGCCCACGGCGTCGTGGGCCTCCGCGATCCTGCGCCTGGTCGAAACGTCGGGCGTCAAGGCCGGCATCACCGATCGCTCCGGGCAACGCGTCGTCTACGTCAAGGACGGCGACGGCATCGCGCGCCTGCTCTCGGTGATGGGCGCAAGCCGCGCGGTCATGGAGTTCGAGAACGTGCGCGTCGTGCGGTCCGTCAGCGGCGAGGTCAACCGCCGCCTCAACTTCGAGACCGCGAACATCGGCAAGACGATCGGCTCGGGCCTGCGCCAGGCCGCCGCAATTGAGACTCTCGAAGCCCGCGGCGTGCTCGACGGGCTGCCTCCCGCGCTCAAAGAGATGGCGCGCTGGCGCCGCCAGAACCCGGAGCTAAACCTCGGTGAGCTCGCCGGCCGCATGAAGCTGTCCAAGTCCGCCGTCAACCACCGGCTTCGCCGCCTGCAGGAGATCGCGGGCTCGAACGGAGACTTGCACTCACCCAGCCCTCAGCGCCGCTCCGCCTAACATTTACCGCGTTCCTCGCCTCTTCACTCAATAGGAGCGCGCCCGCATGGCTCTCAAGGTAGGCATCAACGGCTTCGGCCGCATCGGCCGCAACATCTACCGCGCGGCCTGGGACCTGAAGCCCAACTTCGAGATCGTCGCCGTCAACGACATCGGCGACGCCAAGACGTTCGCCCATCTGCTCAAGCACGACACCGCGCTCGGAACCTTTGCGCCGGCCGTGCATGCGGATGGCGACAACATCAAGGTCGACGGTCACAGCGTCAGGTTCCTGACCCAGAAAGATCCCGGGGAGCTGCCGTGGAAGGACCTCGGAGTCGACATCGTGATCGAGTCGACTGGCTTGTTCACCGACGCGACCAAAGCGCGAGTCCACATCGACAAGGGTGGGGCGAAGAAGGTCGTGATCTCCGCGCCCGCGACCAACCAGGACTACACGACGGTGATGGGCGTCAACCACACCGGGTATGACCCGAAGAAGCACAACGTCATCTCGAATGCGAGCTGCACGACCAACTGCTTCGTGCCACTCGCCAAGGTGCTGCACGACTCGTTCGGAATCGAGCGCGGAATGATGACGACGATCCACGCCTACACGGCCGACCAGCGCCTGCAGGACCTTCCGCACAAGGACCTGCGACGGGCGCGGGCGGCCGCGGACAACATCATCCCGACCTCGACCGGCGCGAACCGAGCGGTCGCGGAGGTCATCCCCGAGCTGGCGGGCAAGTTCGCGGGTATCTCGTTCCGCGTCCCGATCCTCGACGTGTCGGTCGTGGACCTGACCGCGCAGCTCGGCAAGTCGACGACCGCCGAAGACATCAACGCCGCGTTCGACGAGGCCGCCGGTGGTGAGCTCCGTGGAATCTTGGCGGTGAGTCACGAGGAGCTCGTGTCCTCGGACTTCAAGAACGACCCGCACTCGTCGATCGTCGACGCGCCGTCGACGGCCGTGCTCGGCGGCGACTGGGCCAAGGTCGTGAGCTGGTACGACAACGAGTGGGGTTTCAGCTGCCGCATGGTCGACCTCATCTCGTACATGGCGGAGCGGCTCTGAAGGCTTCGATTGCTTCGGTCGACGTCGCGGGCAAGCGTGTGCTGGTCCGCGAAGACCTCAACGTCCCCATCGATGGCGGCCGCATCAGCGACGACACTCGCATCCGCGCGGCTGCGCCAACGTTGGAGCGCCTGGCGTCCCGCGGCGCAAAGGTGATCGTGATGTCACACCTCGGGCGGCCCAAGGGCCGCGAGCCTGACCTCTCGCTGCGGCCAATAGCGCCCGACCTCGCACGCAACGTCGGCCGCGACGTGCAGTTCGCCGAGGACTGCGTGGGCGACCCGGCGGAGCGAGCGGTCAAGGCGCTGCAGCCCGGGCAGGTGCTCCTCCTCGAGAACGTGCGCTACCACAAAGAGGACGAGGCCAACGATCCCGCCTTCGCGCGCGATCTCGCGACGCTCGGTGACCTGTTCGTCAACGACGCGTTCGCGGCCTCGCATCGCGCGCATGCTTCCGTCGTGGGTGTCGCGGCGTACCTCCCGGCCTATGCGGGTGACCTGATGGAAGCCGAGCTCGCGGCGCTGCACGAGGCCCTGGACAATCCGCGGCGCCCCCTGGTGGCGGTGGTCGGGGGGGCGAAGGTCTCGACCAAGGTCGGCGTCCTCCTCAACCTTCTGACAAAGGTCGACTGCCTCCTCATCGGCGGCGCGATGGCGAACACCTTCTTCAAGGCCCGTGGATGGCAGACCGGAACCGGGCTCGTCGAGGACAGCGCGCTCGACGAAGCGCGCAAGGTCGAGTCCGCCGGCGGGGACAAGCTCGTGCTTCCGGTCGACCTGGTGTGCGCGCGCAAGATGGAGGCCGGCCAGCCGCTGCGCATCCTGCCGGCCGAGAAGGTCGAGCCTGGCTGGATGGCGCTGGACATCGGGCCGAAATCGGTGCGCGAATTCACCTCTAGGCTGCGCGGAGCCGGCACCGTCATCTGGAACGGTCCTGTCGGCGTGACGGAGATCCCCGACTTCGCCGCCGGCACAAAGCAGGTCGGCGAGGCGATCGCGGCGTCCGGCGGCTACACGCTCGTGGGAGGCGGCGACACCCTCGCGGCCATCGAATCGCTGGGCCTGGCCGGCAGCTTTTCACACGTCTCGACCGGCGGCGGCGCAACGCTGGAGTACCTCGAAGGCAAGGAACTGCCCGGCATCGCGATTCTGAAAGAAGCCTGATGCCAACCTCGAGCCGTCCCCCGGGCATGCCGCTGCTCGCGGCGAACTGGAAGATGAACCCCGCAAACCAGGACGATGCGCTCGACCTCGTCCGCGGCGTGCTGTCGGTCGCGCGCGGGCACGCGGACAAGATCGAGGTCGTCATCATCCCGCCGTTTCCATGGCTGGTCGGCGTGTCCGAGGTCCTCGACCAGTCCGGCGTCAAGCTCGGAGCGCAGGACTGTTTCTGGGAGATGTCCGGCGCGTATACGGGCGAGGTGTCGCCGGCGATGCTGAAGGGGCTCTGCCAGTGGGTGGTCGTCGGCCACTCCGAGCGCCGCCTCTACCTCGGCGAGACCGACGAGATGGTGGCCAAGAAGACCGCCTCGGCGCTGTCTACAGGCGACCTCGGGGTGATCATGTGCGTCGGCGAGCTCGCGGATCACTACGACGAGGGCAAGTCGGACGAGATCGTGTCGGCGCAGGTGAAGGCCGGACTCGCGCTCTGCTCGGCCGACGACTCGGCGCGCCTCGTCGTCGCCTACGAGCCGGTGTGGGCGATTGGGAGCGGCCGCAACGCCGACCCCGAGCACGCGTACAAGACCATGCGGTTGATTCGCCGGATCGTCGGCGAGATGATCGGCGCCGGCGCGGCGCGCAAGGTGCGCATCCTTTACGGCGGGTCGGTGAAGGCCGGCAACGTGCAGCAGTACGTGGAGCTGCCGCTTTGCGACGGCGTGCTCGTAGGTGGAGCGAGCCTGGACGCCGAGGAGTTCGCGGGGATCGTCAGGGTGACGGCGGAGGTCTATGGCCAGCGGTAGAGATCCCGGCAGGCTGATCCTGCTCCGCCATGGCGAGAGCACGTGGAACCTGGAGAACCTCTTCACGGGCTGGACCGACGTGCCCCTCAGCGAGCGGGGAGTGAAGGAGGCGCGGGAGGGTGGCAGGCTGATGAGGGACGCTGGGTTGAAGCCCGGCGTCGTTCATGAGTCGTTGCTCTTGCGCGCCATACAGACCACGCAGCTCGCGCTCGCGGAGATGGAGCGGTCGTGGATCCCCGTTCGGCGCTCGTGGCGGCTGAACGAGCGCCACTACGGCGCGCTGCAGGGGTTGAACAAACAGCAGACGGCCGAGAAATACGGTGAGGACAAGGTCAAGGTATGGCGGCGCAGCTACGACGTCCGCCCACCGGCGCTCGAGACGTCGGACGCGCGACATCCATCCCACGACGCCCGCTACGCGACGCTCCCGCCGGAGATCCTGCCCAGCGCCGAGTGCCTGAAGGACGTGGTCGAGCGGATGCTGCCGTACTGGTACGACGCGATCGTCCCTGACCTGCGGGTGCAGCCCTGCGTCCTCGTGTCGGCACACGGCAACAGCCTGCGGGCGCTTGTGATGCACCTCGATGGGCTGAGCGAGGCGGAGGTCGTCGAGCTCAACATCCCGACGGGCGTGCCGCGGGTGTACGACCTGGGCGCCGATTTCAAACCGCGATCCTGGAAGTACCTCGGCGACCCGGCCGAGATCGAGCGCCGAGCGGACGCCGTCAAGGCGCAAGCCTCGTCAGGGTCGAAATCTTCCAGAACTTAGACTGGTTCCGAGTTACCGGAGCTTCAATTCAAGAAAGGGGGGACCCCAGCAATGCCATTTGAACTTCCTCCGCTTCCCTACGCGTTCGATGCCCTGGAGCCGCACATCGACGCGCAGACCATGCAGATCCACCACGACAAGCACCACGCCGCGTACGTTGCCAACGCCAACAAGGCGATCGAGGCCCACCCGGAGTGGGGGTCGAGGTCGGTCGAGGACATCCTCTGGAGCATCAACGAGGTGCCGGAGGACATCCGCACGGCCCTACGCAACAATGCGGGCGGCCACTCCAACCACTCGATCTTCTGGACGATCATGCAGCCGGGCGGCGGCGGCAACCCCACCGGCCGCGTTGCCGACGCGATCAAGAACAACTTCGGCAGCTACGACGCCTTCAAAGAGCAGATGGCGAAGGCAGCTGTCGGTCAATTCGGCAGCGGCTGGGCGTGGCTGACCGTCGACCGCCAGGGCAAGCTCGGCCTCAAGGGCTATCCCAACCAGGACAGCCCTTACATGGAGGGGCTCACGCCGATCCTGGGCGTGGACGTATGGGAGCACGCCTACTACCTCAAGTACCAGAACCGCCGCGCCGACTACGTGACCGCGTGGTTCAACACGCTGAACTGGGAAGCGATCAACGGCCGATTTGGCTCGGTCTGGTCCTGAGCCTCAGTCGGTAAACTCTCCGGGTCCATGGCAAAGCTTCAGAACGGGCTGGTCGTCGCGGAGGCGATTCTCGCGGTGCTTCTGACGGCCGGAGTGCTGATCCAGACACCTAAGGCGTCGGGCCTCGGGGGCACGATCGGCGGTGGCGACTCGGGCCTCGGCGGCGGCTACCGCACTCGCCGCGGGCTCGAGCGGCAGATCTACTGGACCACGTGGGTCCTGGTCGTCGCCTTCCTGGTGTGCTCGATCGCCAACGTTTGGGTGACGACGCATCTCACCAGCTAGGTTTCTCGTCGCCCTGACGGCGACGGGACTGCTGCTGGCGGCCTGCCAGCCCGTCGCCACTGTGCCGAAGCCGGCTCGCGGCGGCACTGCCGTGGAGGCGCTCGTCGGGCAGGCGTCGGTGCTCAACCCGCTGTTCGAGACGAACGAGACCACCCGCGACGTCAACAGCCTCATCTACCAGGGCCTGACGACCGTCGACTCGCACCAGAACGTCGTAGGGCAGCTGGCGTCCGGTTGGGCGATCTCGCCTGACCACCTGACTTACACGTTCGACATCCGCGGCGACGTGAAGTGGGCGGACGGCGAACAATTCGGCGTGGACGACGTGTTGTTCACGTTCCACGTCTTGCAGGACCTGGAGTACCAGCAGCCGGGCGCCGAGGACTGGCGTCAGCTGGGGATCACCTCGGGCGGCCCGGGCAAGGTGGTCTTCTCATTGCGCGCGCCGGACGCGTCGTTCCCGCTGTCGCTGCGCATCGGCATCATCCCCAAGCACATCTTCAACGGGATGGCGCCGGAGCAGATCATGGGCAGCCCCTACAGCGGGATCAAGGCCTTCGGTACGGGACCTTTCAAAGTCGGCTCCATAAATCAGCTGGCCATCACGCTCGACCGCAATCCCAACGCCTCGCCACAGCCCTACCTGGACCACCTCGTCCTGCGGACCTATCCCGCCTCGGATCCGCAGTCCGCGATCCGGGCGGTGCTGACGGGCGCGGCGGACCTCGTGGGCGGCATCCAGCCGCAGGAGGTCAACACGCTGACCTCGCGCCAGGACCTCGTGGTGCAGGAGGCGCGCATGTTCACCAACTCGTTCGTGACTTTCAACATGGACGGGGACGGGAAGCAGTTCTTCAGCGACCCGAAGGTGCGGCTGGCACTGGTGGAGGCCATCGACCGGCAGCGCGTGGTCAGCGACGTCTTTGCCGGGCGCGCCGACGTCGACCCCTCACCGATCCCGACGGCCGATTGGGCGTTTTCCACGGCCGCGGCGAACCTGCACCCTTACGACACGATCGCCGCAGCGGCAGCGCTTGATGCCGCGGGATGGTCGATCGACCCGACGTCGAAAGTCCGGGCCAAGAAGGGCGCGCCTTTCCACGTGACGCTGGTCGCGGCCCAGTCGTATCCAAATGTCGAGATCGCGAACTCGATCGCCCAGCAGCTCGCCGGCATCGGCATCCAGGTCGACGTCAAAGCTCTGCCCGCGTCCAAGCTGCTCGAAGACAACCTCCTTACCCACAACTACGAGATGGCGCTGATCTCGATCGACGTCGGGCCCGACCCCGACCAGTACTCGCTGTGGCACTCGGGCTCGAATCCCGGATCGCTGAACTTCGCCTACTCCCGCGGGTGGGGACTGATCGACAAGGACCTGGAGGATGGGCGCGCCGCGGTCGATCCTCCCGCGCGTCTCGCGGCTTACATCGATTTCCAGATGCTGATGGCGGACGCGGCGCCGGCGATCTTCATCTACGCCGGGCGGTACGAGTATGCGGTGTCGCAGAGGGTGCACGGCGTGCACATGAACTCGGCGATCGAGCCGTACGATCGCTTCGAGTACGTGACCGACTGGTACGTGAACACGACGGGCTGAGCTTCTTATGGATCTCGGACTTTCCGGTCGACGGGCCCTGGTCACGGCCGCCAGCAAGGGACTGGGCCGGGCTTGCGCCTCGACGTTGATCGCGGAGGGCGCGCGGGTCTTCATCACTTCGCGATCGCCCGAGGCGACTGCGCGGGAGATAGGCGCGGCGGGGTTCCTCGCGGGGGACGTCGCCGCCGCGGGTGAAGCGGAGCGCATCGTTTCGGCGGCCGTTGGTGAGCTGGGCGGGCTGGACATCCTGGTCGTCAACGCCGGCGGACCGCAGCCCGGAACGTTTCAGAGCGTGCCTTTGGCGTCGTGGGATGCCGCCTACCAGCTCACCCTGATGAGCGCCGTGCGTCTGGTGCACGCTGCGCTGCCGCACCTGCGCGAATCGGACCAGGCGCGGATCGTGTTCATCGGTTCGATCTCGGTTCGGCAGCCGATTCCGACGCTTGCGCTCTCGAACTCGTTGCGTGGCGCCGTGACCGGTATGGCCAAGACGCTGGCGCTCGAACTTGCCGCGGATCGCATCACGGTCAACACCGTCGCGCCTGACGCGATCCTGACGGATCGGATCCGACATCTGGCTGGGTCCGAGGAAGGCGTGAGAGGGATGGGGGACCGGGCGCCGATGGGACGGCTGGGCACGCCGGAGGAGTTCGCGGCGGCGGTGGTGTTTCTGTGCTCGAAGCAGGCCGCGTACATCACTGGTCAGACGCTCGGGGTGGACGGCGGGTCCCTACGCGGCGTCCACTGACCGCGAGTGCCGGCACTCGCGGGCTTGCGGTGGCTTTGAAACCCGCCAGCGCCGGCGGTGGCGGGCTTAAGAGTCGACCTCCGAGCCGGTTACGATTCGATTGATGGCCTCCACCTCGATTCGCTTCGCCGAGCGGATGTCCCGTCTCGGCACCGAGGGCGCCTTCGAAGTCCTCGCCAAAGCCCGCAAGCTCGAGGCCGAGGGCAAGCACATCGTCCACCTCGAGATCGGCGAGCCCGACTTCGCCACTCCCGACAACATCGTCGAGGCCGCGATCGGCGCGATGCAGAACGGCTACACGCATTACACGCCCGCCAGCGGAATCCGCGAGGCGCGCGAGGGCGTCGCCGAGTTCGTGGCGCGAATGCTCAGCACCGATGTCGACGCCAACGACGTGGTGCTGGTGCCGGGGTCGAAGAACGTGCTGCTCTTCACGCTGCTGGCTTGCGTCGAGCCCGGCGACGAGGTGATCCTCCCGGACCCTGGCTACCCCGCCTACGCCTCGCAGGTCAACTTCATTGGTGCAATTCCCAAGACCGTGACCCTGCGCGAGGACAAGAGCTTCCGCATGGACCTCGAGGAACTCGAGTCGCTGGTCGGCCCGAAGACGCGGATGCTCATCATCAACACGCCGCAGAACCCGACTGGCGGGATCCTCACGGAAGAGGACGTCGACTTCGTCTGCGACCTCGTCAAGAAGCACGACCTTCTGCTGGTCTCCGACGAGATCTACAGCCAGCTCGTGTACGGGTTCAAGCACGTCTCGCCCCTGAGCCGCCCGGGCATGCGCGAGCGCACCGTGCTCATGGACGGACTCAGCAAGTCGTATGCGATGACCGGATGGAGACTTGGTTACGCGGTTGCGCCGCGCGAGCTGGCGGCCAAGCTCGACACGCTGATGATCAACTCGTCGTCCTGCGCCGCCGCATTCACGCAGATCGCGGCGATCGAGGCGCTCGGGAACCCCGAGTCCGAGCACGCGGTCCATCGGATGGTGAAGGTGTTCGAGCACCGTCGCGACCTCGTCGTCGACGGGATGAACGACATCCCCGGCATTCGCTGCGCGAGGCCGCAGGGCTCGTTCTACGTCTTTCCGAACATCGAGGGCACCGGATTCGACGAGCACGAGCTCGCCAGCAGGCTGCTCAGCGAGGCGGGCGTGGCGGTGCTGCCCGGCACCGCGTTCGGCGCCGCCGGCAAGGGCTTCATCCGCCTCGCGTACACGCAATCAGAAGACGAGCTCAAGCTCGGGCTGAACCGGATCAAGGAGTTCGTCGCCACACACAAGGCATAGGATTTCCTCCTGGATGGATGACGGGCGACTCCGGCTGACCGATCCGCTGGTCAGGGAGGGGGGAAAGCTCCGACCCGCTTCCTGGGAAGAGGCCCTGTCCCGCGCCGCCGCAGGCTTCGACGAAGCTCGCAAGAGGGGACCGCAGGCCTTCGGCATGTTCAGCTGCTCGAAGACGACCAACGAGATGAACTTCATGGCGCAGAAGTTCACACGGGTGGTCATGCACAGCAACAACGTCGACAGCTGCAACCGGACTTGACACGCTCCGAGCGTCGCCGGTCTGGCGACAGTGTTCGGAGCCGGAGGAGGAACTTCCTCTTACAAGGAGGCTGAGGAGACCGACATCGTCATCCTCTGGGGCTCCAACGCGCGCGAGACCCATCCGATCTTCTTCCACCACCTGCTTCGCGCAGTTCGCAACGGCGCGCAGCTCATCGCGGTCGATCCGCGGCGAACCTCCTCCGCGCAGTGGGCCGACACGTGGCTGGGCATCGACGTCGGCAGCGACATCGCCCTGGCCAATGCGATGGCGCGCGTGATCATCCACAACGACCTGATCGCCGGCGACTTCATCGCCCGCGCCACGACCGGGTACGACGAGTTCGTGCAGTGCGTCGAGGCTTACACGCTGGATCGCGCCGAGCGCGAGACCGGCGTGCCGGCGAGCGCGATCGAGGAGGTCGCGCTGGCCTACGCGCGAGCGAAGACCGGGATGATCTGCTGGACGCTCGGAATCACCGAGCACCACAACGCCACCGACAACGTGCTGGCGCTGATCAACCTCGGGCTGCTCACCGGCAAGGTCGGGCGTTACGCGTGCGGGCTCAATCCGCTGCGCGGGCAGAACAACGTCCAGGGCGGCGGCGACATGGGCGCGATCCCCGCCCGACTGCCCGGCTTCCAGGACATCGAAGACCCGGCGCTGCACGACAAGTTCGCCAGGGCGTGGGGAGGCGCTGATTTCCCGCGCAAGAAGGGATGGCACCTAAGCGAGATGTTCGAGGCGATGGACCACGGCGAACTCCGCGCCGTGTACATCGTCGGCGAGAACCCGGCGCGCAGCGAGGCCGACCAGACGCGCGCGGTGCGATTGCTGAGCGGGCTCGACCACCTGGTCGTTCAGGACATCTTTCTGACCCAAACCGCCGAGCTCGCCGACGTCGTCCTTCCCGCCGCTGCGGGGTGGGCCGAGTCCGAGGGCACGGTCACGAACAGCGAGCGCCGCGTCCAGCGCGTGCGCCGCGCGTTGGAGCCTCCGTCCGGTGCGCGCGATGACATCGAGATCATCTGCGAGCTGGCGCGCCGCCTCGGCTCGGACTGGGGTCATCCCACGGCGGAGGAGGTGTGGGACGAGTGCCGGAGCCTCTCGCCAATGCACGCGGGGATGAAGTATTCACGCCTCGACGAGCTCGATGGCCTCCAGTGGCCCTGCCCCGACGAATCGCATCCGGGCACGCAGTTTCTGCATGCGCGGCTGTGGAAGGACCCGGTCGAGGGACCGAAGGCACCGTTCCACGCTGTCGAGAACGACCCGC
Source organism: Candidatus Dormiibacterota bacterium (assembly GCA_035279785.1). Classification (GTDB taxonomy): domain Bacteria; phylum Chloroflexota; class Dormibacteria; order Dormibacterales; family Dormibacteraceae; genus 40CM-4-65-16. Next base: position 489 of record DATEHC010000036.1, on the reverse strand, counting down.
CGGTCGATCAGCTGACCGACGAGTTCCCGATCCGCTTGACGACCGGGCGCCGGCTCGATTCGTTCAACACCGGCGTGCAGACCAACGAGTACCGGTCGCCGCTAAGGCGGGGGGAAGAGCTCGTGATCTCGGTCGCGGACGGCGAGCGTCTGGGCATCGCGGACGGGGAAGCCGTGCGCGCGAGCTCGAGACGCGGCTCCGTCGAGGTCAATGTGCGCATCGACGACGAGATGCGACCGGGGCTGGCCTTCATGACGCTGCACTTTCCCGACCAGGCCGCGACGAACCTGCTGACGATCGACGCCACCGATCCCAAGTCGGGTACGGCCGAGTTCAAGGCCACCGCCATCCGCGTCGACAAGATCTAGTGGACATACGCACCACCGGGGGACCCGCCACCACCGCAGAGACGGCCGCGGTGGACTCGGTCCTGGGCGAGCCAGAGAAGAACGACCATCGCGTCGTCCACGCCGGCCGTGCCGCGCGATC
>DATEHC010000035.1:0-19327 GCA_035279785.1 Candidatus Dormiibacterota bacterium | reverse complement strand
TGGAGTTGCCCTCACCGCCGCCTTGCTGGGTGGTCATGCCGCTGGCCCCCGAGCCGGTGGTCTGGGCGCCGGTGGAGTTGCCCTCACCGCCGCCTTGCTGGGTGGTCATGCCGCTGGCCCCCGAGCCGGTGGTCTGGGCGCCGGTGGAGCTGCCGGTCGTGGTGTCGAGCCACGCCTTCGGCTTGCTGTTGTTGTTGCCGTTGTCGGCCGGCTTCGTGTCGGACCTCTTGGACTCATTCGTCTTGGTCGCGGTGGACGCCGGTGCAGTTACTGACTGCGACTGCGCGTGCGTCTGCGCCTTGGAATTCGAGTCCGAGTGGACGCTGGCCTGGGTGGTCGCCTGCGAGCTGGTCTTGGCCTGCGTGCTCGAGCCGGCAGAGCTGGACGACCCGACCTGGGTGCCCGACTGCGCGGACGCATGCGTGCTCGTCCCGCCGTTGCCGCTGGCGTGCACCGGCGCGCCACCAGTGGCGCCGCCCGACGCTCCGCCGCTGCCGTGTCCTCCGTCTCCGCCGCCCGACCCGCCACCGCCATGCGTCTGCTCGTGGCGAGACGAAGGGCTGTCGTGGCGCGGAGCGACTGCGGATGCACTGGTGTGATCCTGTGCTTTGCCCTGGCCGTGGCCGTTGTCGGCCGCCAGCGCCGGTGACGTGCGAGCAAGCATGAGGAAGAGACCCGCCATCAAGATGAATCCATTCACCAGCAGTCGTCGCGCGAGCGCGGGGCGGCTGGTTAAGTAATCGCCGAACGTTTCCAAATGCCCACCTCCAACGTGGAAATGAGCGATTGCCTCGCCGTCATCCTGGACACGGGCCCCGCAGTCTCGGGGATATGTCGCAGAACGCCCCGCTCAGCGTTCCCTACTTGGGCAATGCGCTTCGAAATGGAAACGCAATCTTCATCAGTTCTAACCATGCGTGCGGCAACGGACAAGCAAGCCGTAGCCGATTACGCGCAGGAAGTGCTGGCCGGCACGGGCTGGGAGGTGACTGGCGTTCACCGACGTGGTACGCGCCTCGAGCCGCCCGACTCCTACTGGTCGGTCCTGAGCGTCGACATTAATAAGGAAGGCGAAGAGCGCGAGCTGCGGCTCGTGGTCAGGGGTGCGCTGAACGACCCCGCGTGGGACTCCCTGAGTGCGCGACTGGTGCGCCAGGGTGCCGGAAGACCGGTCGATCCGCTCAACGACGCCGGCTTCCCGCGCTTGTTTCCGGAAACGCGCCACGCCTACTGGTTCTATCCGTTCGATCCCTCGATGCCGGCCCTCGCTCTGGCCAATGACGCGGTGCGGGTCGCCGGTGTCCTCATCGGCGAAACGGGGTCGGATCCGGTGGCAACCCTGGCCGCCTCGCGCAATCTGCTCGTGCAGCGCGTGCGCTACGTGCCCGAGATCGTCGGGATCCTGCGCTACACGCTCGACCTCGACGGGGCGCCGGCCCGGATCTTCGGCAAGGTTCAGCCTGGCGGGCGCGGACTTCGCGCATTGCAGGTCGTGCAGGGGCTCTGGCGGGCAGCGGCAAAGTACCCGGGATACCTGAACCTCCCACGCCCGCTGGGCTACGTCGAGGAGATGGGCATGATGCTGGAAGAGGCGGTCAAGGGTCGAGCCGTCAGCAGCAACCGCACGAGCGCGGAGTTCGCGATGACCGGCAACGCCGCGGCAGAGGCGATCGCGGTGATCCATGAGTCGGACGTGACGTCGGATCTGCGTATCGACCTGGAGCGCGAGATCGCAAGACTCGACCGCGTCGTCGAGCAGTTCACCTACGTCCTGCCGGAGGGACACTTCCTGCTCAAAGATCTGATCACGCACATGCGCGAGCGCGTGCGCAGGACAACCGACGAGCAGGTGCTTCCGACGCACGGCGACCTCAAGTACGACCAGTTCCTGTTCCACAACGATCAGTACACCCTCCTCGACTTTGACTACTTCGCGATGGCCGAGACGAGCTACGACCTCGGCAAGTTCTGCGGCTACCTCGTCCCGTCACAGCCCAAGGACTGGGCTCAATCGGTGGCCGCCGAAGAGGTGAGAGGCACGTTCATCCGCCGCTACCGCGAGCTCAGACCGCATGCGACGATGCAGCGCTTCCAGATCTACGAAGCGCTCTGCCTCGGCCTCCGGGCGATGGCCTCGATGTGGACCCAGCTCCCGGGTTGGGAGCACAACGCCGAATCGCTCCTCGTCCTGGCCTTCGAGCGACTGAAGAGCCGCCTGCCCGAATAGCTCGGCCCCAACAGTTCGGCCCGAATAGTTCGGATAGTCGCGAGCATCCGTGCGCTCGGTCGCCCAGACACCCGGATAGTCCGCACTATCCGGCTCAGCGAGCCGCCGTCGAAGATATTTACACGCCTTAACACTGACCCCACATGGGCCGCCGCCGTCCGACATCAGACTCGGCAACCTGCCCATGCGACTTGTCTCATGGTTTGGGGTCTTTCTGGTCGTCGGCGCGATCATCGTCACCGCGGGTGTCGCGTCGTCCGTGCGCCAGCACGCGAGCTCGCCGCGCGTGCTCACTGCCGCGCATCAACAGCCGGGCTTGACGTCGTACGACAACCTCGACCAGCCTGCGGCGCCGGCGCAGCTCATCTCTCCCAGTCCGACTCCGCCGCCGCCTGCGCCCGAGCCGGCCGCGGCTCCCCCGCCGTCTCGCCCCGCGGTCGTCGTCGACTCGACGCAGCAGGCCCTCATCAACCAGGACCGCGCGCGCAACGGGCTCGGACCGCTGACGTGGAGCAGCTGCCTCTTCAGCGTGGCCCGGGCGCAGGCTGCCCATCTGGCGACCCCTGGCGTCGCGTTTGCGCACTACGGCGGCGTCTATCAGGACCTCAACTGCAAGCTCGGCGCCCAGACCGGCGAGAACATCGGATGGTGGTCACTCGGCATCAACGATTCGCAGCTGAACACCATGTTCATGAACAGCCCCGAGCATCGCGCCAACATCCTGGGTCCGTATCACTATGTCGCGACGGCGTGGGTGGTCGGCGCCAACGGCCATGGCTACGTCGCGGTCGAGTTCGGCTAGGACCATCGATCAGTCCGAGGTAGGCCTCGGTCAGTTGTAAAAACCCCGGATAGTCCGGCGTATGCGGGGTATTTGGGCCCCGAGTAGCCCGATTGAACGGGGCGTTCTTACCTCGAAGCGCTCGAAGCAGGCCTTTCTTGGCCTATCTGAGCGCTCGGAGGAGGAGAGCGAGGGGTGGCAAGCGGACCGGCCGCAAGACGCGGCCAGCCTGGACTTCTTACGCAACCGCTGGCCTGGCTGTGGGCCAAGCGGGTATGGATCGCTTCTGCGGTCGCCTTGCTGCTGGTCGGCTCGACGCTCTACGTCCTGTGGGCGATCAGGGACCTGCCCGATCCGAGCCAGAACGTGCTCGCCGCGGGCGACGTGATCGTGCTCGACCGCAACGGCAAGCTGATCGAAGACTGGAGCCCTGCGGGCCACTACCACGTCACGCTCGCGCTCGACCAGATGGGCCCGTATGCGCCCAAGGCCGTGCTAGCGGCGGAAGACCGCACGTTCTACAGCCACGGCGCGGTCGATCCGACTTCGATCGCTCGCGCGGCGTGGGTCGACGTGACCTCGCACGGCGTCAACCAGGGCGGAAGCACGATCACACAACAGCTGGTGAAGATCCAGCTGCTGACGCCGCAGCGATCGTTCACGCGGAAGGTCCAGGAAGTCGTGCTTTCGATAGCGCTCGAGCAGCGCTACTCGAAGGACCAGATCCTGACGATGTATCTCAACCGCGTCTACTTCGGCCATGGCGCCTATGGAATCGGCGCGGCCTCACGCACATATTTCAACAAGGACGCGAAGGACCTCACTCCCGCGGAGGCCGCCTTTCTCGCCGGCTTGATCCAGGCGCCATCGCTCTACGACCCCGTCGTTCACTACGACCTCGCGCATCAGCGCGAGCTGTACGTGCTGCAGGGGATGGTGGTGACCGGCGCGCTGAGCTCCGACCAGGCTGCCAAAGCAGGCGAGGAAGACGTCAAGTCCGAGATGCAGATCCAGGCGACCGCGCGCCAGAGCCTCGCGCCGCACTTCGTCGACTACGTGCTGTCCCAGCTCCAGACGGCGTTCGGCGCCGCCGAGGTGCAGCAGGGCGGGATCGTCGTGCACACAACGCTCGACCTGAACATCCAGAAGATCGCGCAAGACGCCATCACGAACGGCGTCCAGGATCTGAAGAACTTCAACGTGAACAACGCGTCGCTGCTCGCCGCGAATCCGAAGAACGGTGAGGTCCTCGCGTGGATCGGATCGGCCGACTACGGCAACGACGCGATCGGCGGACAGTTCGACGTCATCCTCTCGCCGCGCCAGCCGGGATCGTCCTTCAAGCCATACGTCTACGAGGCGGCGCTGCGCGACCACAAGATCACGTGGGCGACGACCCTCCACGACCGCCTGACCAACTTCAACGGCTACATGCCGCGCGACTTCGACAACGGCGGCTTTGGCGACATCCCGGCGAGCAAGGCGATCCTCTACTCGCGCAACATCCCCGCGGTGCAGGTCGGGCAGATGGAAGGCATGAACAGCGTCATCGACCTCGCGCACCAGATGGGGATCAAGAGCACCCTGCAGCCCTATCTGTCGACCGCGATCGGCGCCAGCGACGTGACCATGTTCGAGCACGTACAGGGCTACCAGACCTTCGCCAACCAGGGCCAGCGCGTGAACCTGCACGCATTCACCGAGGTCGACGATTCGACCGGGCACGCCGCCTTCAAGTACGACAACCCGACGAGCACCGCGGTGCTGACGCCGGCGGAGTCGTTCCTGATGTCCGATGTGCTCAAGCGCTACCAGACCACGTGGGGATTCGGCTGGAACCGGCAGATGGCAAGCAAGACGGGCACCAGCGACAACGGCAACGGCGGCATCCCCGACTCCTGGATCATGGCCTACAACCCGGACATCGTCACGGGGGTCTGGGTGGGGAACACGGCGCCGAACGGCGGTGGCGGATTGATCCGCGCGTACGGTGAAAACGTCGGCCTCACGATCATGAAGCGCTTCATCAACCCGCTGCCGGCGAACATGCGCGACTGGTACTCGACGCCATCTGGCGTGAAGGTCGGCTGCGGAAGCGACTCCCAGGACCCGTTCCTGCCGGGCGCTTGCAACACAACCGCGTCCCCGTCCGCGACCGCCAGCCCGTCGGCATCGGCGAGCCCATCGGCTTCGGCGAGCCCGTCGGCCTCGGCCAGCCCGTCACCCTCGCCCTCGCCGTCGGCCTCGCCGTCGGCCCAGGCGTCCCCGTCCCCGTCACCCAAGCCGTCGCCGACCTAATGCTTGCGATGAACGCTTCCGAGTCGCCGTTCCTGGACAGCGTCGAGCGCCGGCGTCCGGGCACGTCCCTGCGCGGCTACGTCACGCGGACGCTTCCGCACACCTCTCCGATCGTGGTCGCCAACCGCGCGCCGCACGAGCCGCGGCCCGAGGGCGGATTCACGCGGGGCGCCGGCGGCGTCATCACCGCGCTGCTCACCCTTGCCGAGGTCGCGGCCGCCGACTGGGTGGCCGTGGCCCGAACCGAGGGAGAGCGCGCGCTCATCGAGAAGCAGGGCAGCACGCTGAACGCGCCGCTGGTTCGGGGCGAGACGCACCTGCACTACGCGACGCCGACGCCCGAGCAGTACGAGCAGTACTACTCGACGATCTCCAATCCCGTGCTCTGGTTCGTGCAGCACTACCTGTGGGACCTGGCCAACCAGCCGGTCATCAACGGCCGCATCCACCGCGCGTGGAAGAACGGCTACGTCGAGGTGAACAAGCAGGTGGCGAAGAAGGTCGTCGAGGTGGCCCGCGGGCTGCCCGGCCGGCCGCTCGTGATGGTGCACGACTACCAGCTCTACCTGGTGCCCAAGCTGGTGCGCGAGCAGCTGCACGGCGCGCTCATCCAGCACTTCGTGCACATCCCGTGGCCCACGCCGCAGTACTGGAAGGTGCTGCCGCGCGAGATGCGCGACGCGATCCTGCACGGGCTGCTCGGCTGCGACATCGTCGGCTTTCAGACGAGCCTCGACGTGCGCAACTTCCTGATGACGTGCGAGGAGAACGCCGGGCTCGCCGTCGACGAGCGCGAGCGTGCCGTCCTGGTCGACGGCCGCATGGTCTACGCGCGCGCGTATCCGATCTCGATCGACGTCGCGAGCACCACGCGGCTCGCCTTCTCCCATGGCGTGATGGTCGAGGAGCGCAAGCTGCGCGACTGGAGGCCGGAGCACTTGATCGTGCGCATCGACCGCACGGATCCGTCCAAGAACATCGTCCGCGGCTTCCTGGCGTACGAGAAGCTGCTGGCGCATCACCCCGAGCTCAAAGGGCGCGTCCAGTTCTGGGCCTTTCTCCAGCCGTCACGCCAGGACGTGACCGCGTATCGCAACTACGTGCGCAAGGTCCGTCAGACCGTGCTGCGCATCAACGCGCAGTACGGCGCGCATGGATGGACTCCTATCCGGCTCGAGCTGGGCGAGAGCGTGCGCAAGGCGATGGCGGCGTTGCGCAACTTCGACGTCCTGGTGGTCAACTCCGTCTACGACGGCCTCAACCTCGTCTCGAAGGAAGGCGCGCTGGTGAATCGCACGGACGGCGTGGTGGTCCTCTCTGAGAACGTGGGGTCGCACGAGGAGCTGCATGAGCACGTGCTCTCCGTCAACCCCTTCGACATCGAGGCTACGGCCAACGCGATGCACAAGGGCATCGTCATGGGGCTGGAGGAGAAGCGGCGCCGCAACGAGGGGGCACGCGAGGTCGTGCGCACCAACGACATCGCCCGCTGGATAACAAGACAGGTCCAGGACATCCGGGACCTGTCTACACAGCCAGGACTAAGAGCCGGTTAGTAGCCTCGCGGGCGCATGTCGCGCGAGCGCCGCGCCACTGTGACGTTGCGGTAGAAGAGGATCGCCACCAGGCGACCGATCGCCCAACCGATCAGCGCGTAGACGAGGATCGCGAGCACGACCGACATCTCGAGCTGCGACTGGTCGGTGCCGATCGTCGGCAGGATGTTCTTGAACGGCGCCAGGAAGAACGCGGTGACGTTGTAGACCCAGTTCGAGAATCCGGCTGTCGGGTTCGCGCCGAGCAGCTTCAGGATCAGTCGGATCACGAGCAGGCCGTCGATCACGCCAAAGACGAGATAGACGAGCTGCACCGCGCGCCAGCCCGGGTTGAAGCTGCTGACGACCTCGGAGTCCGCCGCTGCGACGGGCCCTTCGGTGATCGTCCGGCGCTCGACCATGTGGCCGGTCTCTGGGTCGCGCTCCATCTCGGTGTCCCTTCGTTCCATCTATTGATGCTCCTTTGGCCCCGGTCAAAACTGATGAAGCAGGGCCTCAAGAGAAAACGCCCGGGGTCGAATCGACACCCGGGCGTCACAGGGGGAGCAAATCGAGCTTTACGGGTACCAGAGGGGCAGCGTCGACAGCGCCTCGTCGGAGTCGATGTTGGGGTTCGGGCTGAACACGTCGATCTGGTACTGCCACGCCGCCACCGAGTCAGGGCAGCCCGTGGCGTAGGCGCTCCAGTCAGGCTGGTACCACTTCGACCATCCGGGGGAAGGGAGCGAAGGTTCGAAGGACCAGATGAACGATCGCGTGGCAATATCGCCCTGCTCGCTCTGCGCCTGGCACCACGCCGTCGCGAACTCGCTGCCGGGCGTGCCGTTGCCGTAGAAGACGGGCACGTAGCCCGCGGCCGTGATCCCGTCGTACCAGCCGTGGATGAACGGCGCATCGACGGCGCCCGAGCAGTATGGACCGGGCGGCTCGATGTCGACGGCGATGACGCTGCCGGTAGAAATCTTCAGGTTCCGCGCCGCGACCACCGCCGCCTTCGCGTAGCCCGCGGCCGTGTCGTAGCCGCTGACGCTGCTGCAGTCGAAATCGTTGTAGATCGGAAGGATCGCCATGTGCATCGCGTGGGCGGTGGCGACCTCGGCGGAGCTCAGCGCGGGGCACATCGTCGTGGTCAGGTAGCGGCCCCAGAACTCGGGAGTGCCCAGGCCGGCGGCGACGCCTGGCAGGACTTCTCCGGTGGGATCGCCGGTGAGCGCCTTGCACGAGTCGACGCCCCACAAGATGCGCGCCGGCTTGAACGCCGCCGAATGGGCCTGGGTCGAGGTCAGCGCCGACGGTCCGCTGACCTGCCCGCTCACCTGCTGGACCAGCGCGACAACCTTGCCTTCCTCGCGCGCCGGCGGAATCTGCCCAACCACCGCGATGAAGGACGGCGTGGTCGAGCCGCTGATCGTCACGTCGGCGGTGCAGGTCGAGACGCCGGTGCACGGCGGCGCGACCAGGTGGCCGTGGTCGTCGACGATGCCGATGCTCCACGGAGTTTTGGACAGGTCGGCGTTCGCGGTCGCAACCAGGTGGACGCTGCCACCCGCGCGATAGACCTGGGTGCCGGTCAGCGACACCGCCAGCCACGTCACCGATACGGGGCTCGACGTCGTCGCTCCGACGCTCGCGGCGAAGTCGTGGGCGCCGCTCACGGCATCGGTGATGGAGACGCTGCAGTTGGTGCCCCGGCTGCAGTACGTGAGCGGGGTCATCCTGTCGGCGTCCAGGAGCTGGATCGAGTAGCCGAACTGTTCGACTGGGACCGTTGACGTCGCGGTGAGGGTTGCGCCCTTTCCGGGTCCGAGCGCGGTCTGCGTCGTGACGAGGCGGACGCCGATCCAGCCGACCGAGATGGCATCCGACCTGGCCGCCGACTTCGCCGGGATCGAATCACCGGGGGTGCCGGCGACGAAGGCCTGGAAGCGGTGGACTCCACCGTCCGCGGAATAGTTGACCGCGCACTGCGTGCCCTGGGAGCACGAGCCGATCAAGGTGCTGGACGCGGTGTCGAAGATCTGGATCGCGCTGCCGGCGCCGAGGACGCTCGAGGCGGCGGTCGCGGTCAGCAGGACGCTTCCACCCGAGACTGCGGCCGCGGCGCTCGATCTAAGCGTGACGGTGGGCGGCGCGTTGACCGTCCGGATGGTCGACACCGGGACGCTCGGTTCGACCGATGGACCGCCGGCCGGCGGGTTGGCGGCTCTTGATTCGGGGATGGGAGTGCTGCACGCCGCCGGCGTGCTCAACATCGATGACGCCGCGCATGGCGTCTGCCCGTCGGGGGTGGACGGCGTACCGGGGGCGACCTCGCCGGAGTCGCTGGTCAGGCAGGACGCACCGACGCCCGATCCCGGGCACGGCTGTGATCCGTCGGGCAGGCTGATCTGCAGCCCGTCGGAAGAATCAGGGGAGCAGGCTCCATCGCCGGACGGGCAGGGCGCGGCCGCGGCGGCGTGGACGGCCGGTGCGACCGTGACGAGCTGGGTCGCAACGATGGCCACGGCGGCAACCAAGAAAGCCCGGGCGCGGAGCGAGTGCACTGATACCCCCGATGCGCGCGCCCAAAAGGCCGCGCGAGATGTCGGGGAGGAAGCTAAGGAGCGCCCACCCGTGCACCCAAGGCGGGCAGGTTAAGTTGGCTGAATCGTTGTCAATTCGCCCGGATCGGCCCGAAGCGGGGCCTTTTTACAACAGGAAGCACCCCGGGGCAGTGGGGCGCTTCCGCCTTCTAGAACGCGCTAGGGGCCGGCGTGGACCGCGCCGAGAACGTTGCCATACATCAGGCCCAGCGCGAGCAGACCCGCAAGAGAAAGAAGGACGAGGACGAAGGTCCGGGCGCACGTGTCCATCAGCCAGGATTCGCCGCCGCCGTCCGCGTCCGAGTCCGCGACCGTCCAGCGCCGCCCGTAAAGTCCGGCCCTCACTGACAGCGCGACGGTCGCGAGCAGGATGATCAGTAAAACCCCCATGGCAGTGGCGGAGCGGACGCCGAGCGGGTCAGCGTCCGCGCCATTCAGACAACGCATCGGGCGCCGAATGTAAACAAGTCCGGACGCTCGATCAGCGACGCCTTCAAAGGACGCGAGGCCGCGCCGAGGTCGCCAATACTCGCCACCAATACTCGAATCTTGGGCCGCGTTCTTTTAGGCGTGGAAGTCCCGCTGCTGCTTCAGTTCTCGATCGCGCTGTTCACCGGAATGGTCGCCGCAACCTTCGTGCCGCCTGTGCGTCGCTCGATTCCCAGGCCGATCGAGGTCGGGCTGTGGATCGCGTTCATCACGGTCTGCGTGCTGGGTGTCGCAAGCATCACCGACCCCAATGCGCGCGAGGTCAGCAGCTCCGCGGTGTGGGGCGCCGACCAGATCATCAACACGTCGGTCGGTCTGATGCTAGGCGGAGTCGGCAGCTGGATCTCCGACAACCGATTCCCGATCGCCAGCTGGCTGGTGATCATCGCCGGCTCGGACATCTTCGCGTTGATGTTCCTCAGCTCGAGGCGCAGCGGTCAGGCCTGGCAGCCGCGCGTTTGGCTTCGCGAGTGGATGGAAGTCCCGATCGCCGCGCCCGTGCCGGTCGTCGCGACGCGGCAGCCCGCCAGCGATCCACTCTCCGGCGTCAACCGGCGCATCGCCGCCTGGAGCGCGATCGGCGCGACGATGGCGATGGCCAAGATGGTCGACGTCTCGATCCGGTTGCGGGACGCGGTCGGCCCGCTGGAGACAGACCGCCTTACCCGCGCCGCCGCGGCCGGCCGTTCCGGCTCGCGCGCGCGTCTCCATTCATTGCGCGACGCGACGTCGCACCTACACTTCGCGGCCCGCTCGTGGTACTCGGCGGCCGGGGAGCCCGTCGTCAGCGATCTCGCCTCGCGCACCGCGCGCGTCGCGCGCCGCGGCCTGAAGCCGCTGGCGTTGAAGCCGGGCGAGATCATCGATATCCAGGCCCTTCTGGGCGCGCAGTCCATTGGCTGGTACGGCCCGCTCACGGCCGGACCGTTCACGTCACCGGGGGAACACGATGCCGCTGAATCATCACGAACCGATCGTCTGGCCTCTTAAGGGCAACGGCATGCGCCGGCGCGCAAGCGCGCCGAAGGTCCTGGGCAAGCGAGGCCGATGGATCTCGCGTCCTGCAAGCTGGCTGGTTCGCCTGTTCATCCTCGTCGCCATCGCGGTGCCGAGCCTGATCATCACCTCTCCCGGTTACGTCGCCTTTGCGGACAAGCTGCCCAACGCGGGCGCGGTCGCCTCGTCGGTGCCTGAGGACACGCTCCTCTACGCGTCGGACAACAAGACGCTGCTGGCGGACCTGCATCCGCCCGGCTACCAGAGCTACTTCGAGCCGCTCTCGGACATGGGCACGCTCCTGCCGGAGGCCGTGATCTCGATCGAGGACCGCAACTTCTACTCCGAGCCGGGCATCGACCCGCAGGGCATCGTGCGCGCCTCGATGGTCGACTACCAGAGCGGCTCGGCGGTCGAGGGCGCCTCGACGATCACGCAGCAGCTCGTCAAGCTGCGCCTCGTCGGCAACCAGGCCTCGATCGACCGCAAGATGCGCGAGGCCCTGCTGGCATTCGAGATCGAGCGCCGATATTCAAAGGACCAGATACTCGAGTGGTACCTCAACAGCGTGTTCTTCGCGAACACCGCTTGGGGCACCGCCGCCGCGTCGAAGATCTACTTCCACACGAACACCAAGGACCTCGACCTGGCGCAGGCATCGATGCTCGCCGGCATCATCCGCGGGCCGACGCTCTACAACCCGCTGGTCAACTGGACAGCGGCGAAGGCCAGGCAGAAGCAGGTCCTGGACGCGATGATCCGCGACGGCAAGATCACCGTCGACGACGCGGCGCAGGCTTTCGCCGAGGACATCGCCCCGCCGACGCACATGTTCACGCCGACGAACAGCATCCTCGCGCCGGCCTTCGTCGGCTACGTCGTCGGGCTCCTCACCGCGCAGTTCGGCAAGGACGTGGTCTACAAGGGCGGGCTCAGGGTCGTCACCACGCTGAACATCACGCTGCAGAACATCGGCCAGAACGTCGTGACCAGCGTCATCTCCTCTCTGGCGTACCGCCGCGTCACGCAGGGCGCGCTCGTTGCGCTCGACCCGACCAACGGCGCCGTCCTCGTCATGGTCGGCTCCGCGAACCCGAATGCCTACGGCGGTCAGTACAACCTCGCGACGTGGCCGCCGCGCAACCCGGGTTCGTCGATGAAGATCTTCACGTACACCGAGGCCATCGCCAGCGGCCGTTACACCATGACGACGCCGATCCAGGACAGCGCGATCGCCATCCCTGACGGATCGTCGGTCTGGAAGCCGCAGAACTACGACGGCAAGTTCCACGGCACGTGCCAGCTCCAGGTGTGCATGGGCAACTCGCTGAACCTCCCGGCCGTGAAGGTCGAGCTCGGCGTGGGCGTGCCCTACGTGGTGGATCTGGCGCGGTCGATGGGCGCTCCGCCGTATCAGCTCCACGGAACCGACGCGAACGGTTTCCCGATCTACACGACCAACGATCCGAACACCACCTTCGGCCCGTCACTGACGCTCGGGGGGTATGGCGAGACTCCGCTGCAGATGGCGACCGGCGCTTCGGTGCTCGCTGCGCAGGGCATCCTTCACATGCCGTACGCGATCAACGTGATCACGAAGAACGACCACCTGGTGTACGCCCACCAGGTCGACCCGGGCAAGCAGGTGCTCGATCCGCGGGTCGCCTACATCATGGAATCGATCATGTCCAACGACAACAACCGGGCCATGATCTTCGGCCACAACTCGCTGCTGACGTTGCCCGGCCGCACCGTGGGCGTGAAGACGGGAACGTCCGACTCGTTCGCCGACGCGTGGACGGTCGGCTACACGCCGCACCTCGTCGCGGCGGTGTGGGGCGGCAACGCGAACTGGAACCAGAAGATGACGCTGAACTCGGACAGCTACTACATCGCGGCGCCGATGTGGCACCCGTTCATGCAGCAGGCGCTCGACGCGATGGGCATCGGCAACGAGTGGTACAGCGAGCCGTCGGGGCTGATCAACCAGAGCTGCCACGGCCAGATGGCCTACTACCTGCCGGGAACGCACTGCTAGCCCGCACTGGGATGCACGCCAGGTTCGACAAGCATGGCCGCGCGCTCCCTGACACCGGACGTGGGTGCGGGTGCGGACAGTGCGCGACGGCCCGAGCGTCGCTTTACGAGAGGTTGCGCAGGTGGCTGATCGCTATTGCCGGCAAGCGCCCGGGTCGCCCGCAGGTCACTTGAGGCGGAGCACCACGTTCGCGGTTGTCGTGATCGCAGCGTTTGCGGTAGGCGTGCTGGTCGCGGTCCTGGGAGGCGGTATACCTGCGACGCGTCAGCCCAACGGGGGCGAGTGGCTCGTCCAGGCCGCGCTTCTGCTCGCGGTCACCGTGTTGCTGGTCGTGCGCTTGAGACGAAAAGGCTAGCGGCCGAAGCCACTAGCCTTCGACGGCAAGTCCTCGCTCCGCGACGACGGGTTCCTCGTCGTACGCCGCCTGCGGACCGTAAGAGTGCTTGAGCATCACCCGCAGCCGCTCCTTCGCGACGGCGAGGCGCGAGGCAACGGTGCGCTCGGGGATCCCCAGAGCCTGCGCGATTGCCCGGTTCGTGTAGCCGTGGTAGTGCCGTAGCACGATCGCGGCCGCCTGCTTCGGCGGCAGCTTCGCGAGCGCGGTCGCCAGGTCGCGGTGCTCCACCAGCTCCTGCGGGTCCGGAGCAAGTCCGGGCCGTCCGATCCTGCGGATGACCTCGCCGACCTCGCGCAGCCGCATCTTGCGCTGGTACGAGACCGCCGCGTTGATCGCAATCCGATGCACCCACGCTTCCGCCGGTGCGATCGGCTGCCAGGTCGCCCACTTCTTGTATGCCCGTTCGAATGCGTCCTGCGCGCAGTCCTCGGCCGCGGCTCGATCGCCGAGCATCGCGGTCAGGGTTCCGAGAATCTTTCCGTACGAAGCCTGGTAGAGACGCTCGAAATCCGCTTCGTTGCCGGCCCTATAAGTCGTTACCGGTTCGTGAGTTGCGACGGCGTTCGCAGATGAGATCGGCTCCGCCATGTGGTTTCGTTCACCCCCCTCAGAGTTCGGGTGAGTCGTTTCACCCTGGTCCCTACTGTCGTCGAGGGAGGGGGTTCCGGTCGCCGTACGTATGGGCGGATTTTGACTAACGCAGTTGAGGTACTAGGTGCCAGTGGCCCTGACGACGTTTTCAAGGTGGATGAACCCAGGCGCGGAGTCAAGCGGTGGCTACGCGGTAGACCTGCTTGCCACGCTTGCAAGTGGGCTCGGCGTCGATTCACGCGACACGGGACGCAAGGCGCTCGAGGTCGTGCGCACGCGCTCGCCCGAGCTGATCGTCGTCGCCGAGCAGACCGGTGAGGATCTCGTAGGCACGTCGGCGGGATTCATCGAGATGCTGCTTACCGCCCTGCGCTACGACGTCGAGATGCCGTGGGCGAGCTTCGAGCAGCGCACTCGCGATTACGGAAGGCTGCGCGCGGCGCAGGGACTTCCGCTCGAATCACTCATCGACATGCTCGCCGTTTACCGGCGCGCCACGATCGAGCTGATCTCGCGGCCCATCCATGGCAAGCCGCACTACGAAGAGATCATCGCCATCGCGCAGGGACGGCTCGAGGACGTGACCGAGCGGCTGACCACCGCGATTGCGCGCGGCTACCTCGACTACATCGACGAGGAGCACCGTGCGCGCGAGACTGAGATGTACGGCCTCGCCGCCATCGTCACGGCCATGGGCCGCTCGCTCGACCTGGGCGAGACCGCCGAGGTCGCGCTGGTCGAGGCGCTCGCTGCTCTGCGCCTCAGCACCGGAGCCTTGTGGCTCCGCGAGCGATCGACCTACAAGCTGATCCACACCGTCGGGCTGGATGCGGACCAGGTTGACGACTTCACTCGGCAGGCAGGCCCGCACGTAAAGGCGTCCGCCTCAGCGATGGGCCGCTCCGAGTCGCAGGTCGACCGCACGTCCGGCCCCGAGTGGAACGCGCTTCGCGCGCAGCTGCGCGTGCGCGGCCGCACGGTCGGCGTCCTGAGCGTCGGCACGCGTGTGGACCGCGTCTTCAACGCGTCCGACCTGCTGTTCATGGCAGCGGTCGGCGACCAGGTCGCGATCGCCATCGACCGTGCGCGACAGTTCGCCAGCGAGGCGCGAACCGACCACCTCACCGGACTTGCCAATCGCCGCGAGTTCGAGCGGGTGATGGAGCGCGAGGTCGCGCTTGCGGACCGCCACAACCGAAGGCTGTCGCTGATGATGATCGACCTCGACAACCTCAAGCGCATCAACGACCGGCTCGGGCACGGCGCGGGCGATGGCGCCCTCAAGCTCGTCGCGCAGCAGCTGCAGCGCGTGGTGCGAGCGTCCGACGTCTGCGCCCGCCTCGGGGGCGACGAGTTCGGGGTCGCGATGCCCGAGACGGACCTCGATCGCGCGCGCGACGTCGCCGCGCGCTTGCGGCGCGCGGTGGATCATGCGGCGATGGGCATGCGCTCGCCCGAGCACGTCGAGGTGAGCGTGGGAATCGCGGCATGGACCCAGGGCCAGGACTGGCAGGCCATCTACGAGGCGGCGGACAGCGACCTCTACGAGGACAAGCGCCGGCGCAAGACCGTCAGGCGATGGCAGCAGGAGGACCAGCAGCAGCCGGCGCAGATTCGGTTGCTTGGTCGCGGTGGACGGCGGAGGGTTTCCGGAGCCTAGCCGGCGCTATTCGACCAGGGCGAGCTCGCGAGCCTTGACTATCGCCTCGAGCTTGGAATGCACCCCGAGCTTGCTCCCCAGGCTGCGGATGTGTGTGCGCACGGTCGTGTAGCTGATGCCCAGCTGTGACGCGATCTCGCGGCTCGACGTTCCCTCGGCCATGAGCCGCAGCACTTCCTTCTCGCGTGGCGTGAGCCGCTCGAGCTGAGCCTCGACCTCGCGCCGGCTGCTCAGGAGCTGCGCGATCGAGCGGGGCGTGAACAGGGACCCGCCGCCCGCGACCGTGCGGATCGCATCGACGACCTCCTGGGCCGCGCGTGATTTGTGGAGGAAGGCGCTAGCGCCGGCCTCGAGGGCGGCGAAGCGTGCCGCGTCGCTGTCCTCGCGAGTCAGGAAGATCAGCTTGGTCTCCGGTCGCAGCTGCCGGATCGCGCTGGCGGCGTCCGCGCCCGTGCCGTCCGTGAGGCGGAAGTCCATCAACACGAGGTCGGGCTTCAGCTCGACCACTCTCGCGATCGACTCTGCGACGGAGCCCGTGTGTCCCACCACCATCATGTCGGCCTGGTCGTTGATCAAGGCGGACAGGCCCTCGGCCACGACCTGGTGGTCCTCGACGATCAACACCTTCGTCTGGGTGGTCATGGCTGTGGTCTCGATTCTGACAGCGGCATCCAGAATTCGATCGTCGTGCCCAGGCCGGGCTCGCTCTCGATCTTGTTCCAGCCTCCGGAAAGCAATGCGCGCTCGTTGAGCGCGAGCAGGCCGAGGTGGCCGGGGACGTTGTCGCGTTCCGAAACCACGAAGCCGCGCCCGTTGTCGCGCACCGCGCCGTGCACGCCATCATCCTGCACGTCCATCGACACGCAGACCTGCGTCGCCGACGCGTGCTTCTCGATGTTGGTCAGCGCCTCTGTGACCTGGCGGAACAGAATGGAGCGGAACTCGTACGAAAGGTCGTCCGGCAGATCCATGTGGAGATCGACCTCCGCCCCGGTCAGCGACCTGAGCATACGGACCCGGTCACGGATCGCCTCGATGAAGCCGCCCGGCACTTCGAGCGCCGGCGGACGGACCTCGAAGAGCAACCTTCGGAGCGCCTCCTCGGTCTGGGCGAGCATCAGCTGCGCCTCGTTGAGAAGCTCGGCCGGGTCGCCGTTCGGCTCGCGCAGGCGCTGGAGCTGAAGCTCGACGGCGGTCAGCTTCTGCAGCGCGTCGTCGTGAAGGTCGCCGGCGAATCGCTTGCGGGCCTTGTCCACCGCCGTCGAGACGTTCTTCAACAGCGTCTGCCTGGCGGCATCGACCCTCTCGAGGCGCTCGACCGTCTTCCTCAAGTCGACGTCGGTGTACTTGAGCTGCCACACGAGGCCTGCCGCGAGCGCCGACTTGTGAAGCACCCACGTGTCTTCGCGCGAGAACCCTTCGGCCTTGCGCGACTCATAAGCCGCGACAAGGCCAAGCCGGTGATCGCCGGCGCGCCACGGCACCGCGATGGCGGTGTCGACACCCAATGCGTCCAGCACGTAAAGGAAGTCACCGGAGTCGTCGCGCCGGGAAGCGCGAAACGTCAGGTCGTGAAAGACCACCCCGCTGCCGAGGTCGTCGCGGTCGGCGGCGCAGGGAATGGGACGGAGCCTCGCGAGAAAGTCCTCGTCGATTCCGTACGAGCCACGGATCGGCACGAGCGAACCCTCGGCGTTGAGCTGCCAGAACAGAACCTTGCGAGCCCCGACGAGCTCGGCGATGCTCCGCGTCAGCCGCCGGTAGAAATCGGTGAGCCCGTGATGGGTGCGCGCGTGGCGTGAGACTGCCAGGAGCGCGTCCACGGCAGCCTCGTGCGCGTGCTCGACGCGATCGGCGCTGCGCGCACGCTCCTCGTTGACGAGACGGTGGCGCTCGCTCCGGTCGAGGTCCGCGCGCAGGTTGACCAGCGTGTCCACCATCTCCTGGCGCCGCTCCTTGAGGCGCGCGATGGCGAGCGAGCTCGCGACCGGATGGACGAGGAGGTTGAAGGCCTGGAGCTGCATGGCGGTAAAGCCCGATGGGGTGGCGGCGCCGATCATGCCCTGGGACTCACCGCCCGCTTCGAGCGGCCGCACGCAGGTCGTGCGGAGAGGCACTCGCGCGATTGGACCGTTGGCCGGCCATGAGGCAAGGAGGGACTCGATCTCCCCGTCCGTCATCTCATCGCGCGGGCTGCCGGCCCTCGAGAAGATCCGCTTGCTCTCGCCGTCCTCGTCGGTCACGGTGATGAAGGCGACGCTCGACCGCGTCAGCTCGAGGGTGAGCCGGAGCGCTTCTTCGGCGACGTCGGGCACGGTCGTCAGCCGGCCCAGGTTGCCGGCCGCAGCCTCGAACACGTCCAACGGGTCGCCGCGGGCGGCCGTTGATCCGGCGGTCTCCAAATCGCTCCCCCTTGGGCCTCCCGTCTTAACAGTAGTTTAGTTGCCGGAAGTTTACTTCTCTGTTTGCGTCGCAAGCGAAACATCGTCAAGCCCGGTACGCCTAGGTACCGCCTGCCGTGGAGGCGTTGAAAAAGCGAAGGGAGTCGACAGACTGGCTGCTTCAGTCGGACTCCCCCATTCAAGGGAGCACTGGTTATGCAAGCGGTGGAGAGGTCGGTGATTCGGGGGTACTCGGGGAGCCGGTTGCGTTTTCTTTTCGCAATGGTTGGACGCCGGGCTTTTCAGATGGTCAACGGTTCAGCGAGCCACGCGATCGTGCGCCCCATGGTGGTTCTGGCGGCGCGGGCGCTGGGCCCCGGACCGACAAGGCTGAAGCTGGTCAAGCTCGCCCACAGTCTCTCCCCCCACCGCGCCATCGTCATCGAGCTTCCGCGCGGAGGACAGGACCTTGCGAGCGCGCCTTCTCAGCAGCCGACCCGCCGCGCGGCGTAGGCAGATTCTCGGGGCTTTCAGGGCCCCCATTTCCAGTCCCCTGCCGAATTTCTGTGGACTGACAGGTACTCCGTCTGTGGGAGACGTTTCTGCTACAGATGAACGATTTCGACAGGTTCCTGGTGCTGGAGCTCAGGGAGATGCTCGACCCGGTCGTCGCCACACCGGCCCCCCGGCGAAGGAGCCGGCGGCCTGAGGCGAGGCTTTCGATCGTGATGGCCCTCGAGGCCCCGATCGACCTCGCTGCCGAGGCGATCCCCGCGGTCGAGCCCCTCGCGGTGACCGTGCCGGTCGCCGTTCGGCCGCTCTAACCAAGAACCCCTTCCTTCCTCTCGCGAGGCCGAGCCGTAAGGCTCGGCCTCACTTTCAGGCAGGTCGGAGCCGAAAGGCTCGGCCTCACTAAATGCAACTTCCTGCCCGGCTACCGTGTTGTGTAGCCGATGAGCGGGGTGCAGTCCGCAGCAAAGCCCGTCGCCATGCGCCCGAGGGCCGACGTTGCCGCCCTTGCGGCGGGCCTCTTCACGGTGACGTTGTGGGGCTCGGCCTTCGTCGGCATCCGGGCGGCAGGGGTGGCCTTCTCTCCGGGATCGCTGGCGCTGGCCCGGCTCCTGGTGAGCTGCCTGGTCCTGGGCGCGGCCGCGGCTGTCCGGCGCGACCCCTGGCCGAGCCGGCGGGACGTTTTCAAGATCGCCGTCTACGGTGTGCTCTGGCTTGCCGTCTACAGCGTTTCCCTGAACGCGGCGGAGCGGATCGTAGATGCCGGCACTGCCGCGCTTCTCGTGAACGTGGGGCCGGTCGTGGTCGCCATCCTGGCCGGG
>DATEHC010000034.1:0-10674 GCA_035279785.1 Candidatus Dormiibacterota bacterium | reverse complement strand
GCCGCCGGCGGTGAATCGCCGGCGGCGCAAATGTCTGTGTTACCTCTGGCCGAACTTCGATGCTATTTCGGACGGGTCCAGGCCTAACTGTCGAAGCTGATCCGCGTGGTTTTCCGGGTGGACCTGCTCGGGAAGTTTGCTCTCGGCCTCGCGGGCTAGCTCCTGCTCGCCACGGCTCTCGAGCTCACTGACGATCTGTTGCTTGTCGATCATGGGACTTTTCACCTCCCTTTAGTTCGGTGTCGGTTGTTTCGTTGAACGACCGCAGGCAATCGCATACCCGCGCAACTGGATTGCACCTACAGCCATGCGGTCAATCTTCACATCGATTCGCTACGATCCTCGCCTTGTGCCGCTGCCACCCATCGTCATCGCGTCCATCGCGTTTTTCTCTGGACTCGGCGTCTTTGTCGCGTTCGTGATGGCGGTCGGAGGACTCGACAAAGACCGAAGGTAGCCCCGGGCCGGTGTGCCTTCGTGTAAACGGCTGTCAATCCGCTCAACCGCGTCGACTGTGGACGCTCGTGGCGCGCGGTAGATCACTGAGTGGGCGGGTTGTACTCATTAGGAATCAAAACAAGGAGGTAGTCCCATGTCTGTACCAACCGTCAGTGGCTGGTTTCAGGCGGTCATGGTCTCGATCACCGGCGCGCTGATGACGTTCCTTTCGTTCATCCCAGCGCTGATCGGCGCGATCCTGATCCTGATCATCGGCTGGCTGATCGCCGGCTGGGTCGGAAAACTCGTGACGGCCCTGCTGGAGAAGATCGGTTTTGAGAGGGCGGCGGAACGCACCGGCGTCTCGGGATTCATGTCGCGGGCAGGTGTTCGAGACGCCAGAGCTTCCCGCGTCATTGGTGAGTTGGTCAAATGGTTCATCCGTTTGATCTTCCTCGAGGCTGCCGCAGAGGCTGTCCACCTGACTGCGGTCACCGTCGTGATCGAGCGGATAGTGCTGTTCATCCCGAACCTCATCGTCGCCGTCGTCGTCCTGATGATCGGGGCGCTCATAGCCCGGTTCGTGGGCGATCTCGTGCGCGGAGGCGCGTCGGAGATGGGCTTTGGCAGCCCGAACCTGCTCGCGACCATCTCACGGATCGCGGTCATGGCCTTTGCCGTGATCGTCGCCGTGAACCAGATCGGCATCGCCGCGGCGCTGGTCAACACGCTGTTCATGGCGGTCGTGTTCGCCCTGGCGTTGGCCGTCGGCCTCGCCTTTGGGCTGGGCGGTCGCGACACCGCTTCCCAGATGTGGGAGAAGTGGTACGCGAGAGGCCAGGAGATGGCGCCTCAGCTCGAGCAGCGCGCGGAGCTGGCTGCGCAGCGCGCCGAGGAGAAGGTGCAGCAAACCGGCAAGGCGCAGGCTCCGGCCACCGAGTCGGAGCGCGAGGCTGCGCAGCGACGCTATCGCGTTTCAACCGAGTAGTCCGGATTCCCTTTCTCGTTCGAAGGCTGGCGCCGCGCCAGCCCTTCGACGGGAAAGTCCGAATGGCCGCGTCCGCCAGGATTGCTATCGACGGACGGCTAAAAGAGCGGCTTCCAGCGTTTGCGAAAGTCTCGACCCTGCCACCACGGCGCGACTCGCGGACGCGCCCAGAGCAGCAGCTCGACCGTTCCGGCCACCCACAGGCCCGCCAGGCAGTACGCGCCGATGACGTCGGTCGGCCAGTGCTCGCCCAGATAGATCCGCGCCGGCCCCATCAGCACAACCGGCACCGCCAGCGCGAAAAGCACGAGATCGCGAACGATCGAGTGCGGCCACACGATCCACACGACGGCGAACGTCGTGCCGAACAAAACGGTCGCGAAGATCACGTGGCCGGACGGAAAGCTGAAGTCCGCGAGGTGCCCCGCCAGATGCACGAAGTTCGCGGTCGGTCGCGCTCGCTGGACCAGTTCCTTCGTCAGCGTTCCGACCTCGCCTGCGATCAGAGTCGACGCCACCACCATCGCCGCCTCGAGCCGCAAGCGAACAGCGAGGAGGCCCGCCGCAATCCCGACAACGCATATGACGTTCAGCGGAGGCCAACCCAGATCACTCAAGTGCGCCAGAAGCCAGGTCAGCACGGGCACGTTGATGTTCTGAATGGCCCGCGCGATAGGCGCATCGAAATTCGCGATCACATCCGCCTGGTGAACGATCACCACGAGGCTGATGAAGACTGCGGTCGCGAGCAGCAAGGCGGTCGCGTAAACAGATGCAAACAGCCGCCCCCGACGTTGGAGTTCGGGTTCGCTCGTCTTCGGCGCGGTGACCGGCGCGTTCTCGCTCACTGCGTTGAACTCCCTGACTGGGCAACGTCGGAGCCGATGATCCGGCGCGACACCGCTCGGAATGACACGACGAAGGTGAGCCACGCGATCGCGATCAGGATCGCGCCGGCAACGTCCGTCGGCCAGTGTGCACCCGTGTAAATCCGGTCGATTCCGTTGGCCGCGACGATGAGAGCCGCCACGATCCATGCGGCCCACCACGCTCGCCGCGGCAGAAATCGATACGCGAAGCACAACATCAGCACAGCGACCACGGTCACGATGAAGATCGTATGACCGCTCGGATAGCTTGACGCCCCGGGATGCTCGGTCACCCTCAACACCTGCGCGGTCGTCGGCCGGGGCCGGATGATCAAGTGCGCCAAAAGGAAATACCAACCGGCTGACAAGGACGAAGCGGCCGCGACGATCCACGTCCCGCGGTTGAAGATCAGGACTCCAATGAAGATGACCACCTCGAGGACGAAGCCTTTGGCGTCGCCGATCCAGCTGAAGAACGGAAATATGAGCGCAAGCGGCCCCCACGCGGTCGCCTGAACGTCGCGCTCGACCGTCGCATCCTCGGGGATGAATGGGTGGCCGGCGACATAAAGCGAAACGGCCACCGCCGCAAGCGCGACAGCAATGCTGACCGCGAGCACGCGGCGGTTCATCGCCCGAGCAGCACTTTGAGGGCGCTCACCTCGGCGGTCACTGTCGCCGGTGTGCGCCCGGCCTGGAAGTTGTCTGCGTAGACCGGCACGCGTGGCCGCGTCGTCAGCTCGAGGTGCTTGAATCGGAAGACCTGCTCGGCGCGGTCCTCGTGCTGCTGCAACACCGCCGACTTGATGGCGCGACCGACGATGTCCGAACGCGTACGTCCGGGGTGGACCGAAAACTCCAGGTACGGGTCGGTCGGCGTGCCTTCGGCAATCGCGATCTGGCTGCCGATCGATGCCGTGTTGCTGAAGACGAGTGACATCGCCGCGCCGCTGCCGTCGATGTCGCCGCGCAGCTCATACCTGAATCGCTTCGCCGCGATCACGTCCTTGAGCTTGCCGGCGAGCTTGCCGAACTCCATCTCCTTGGCCGAGTCGCCGAGCGCGATGGCTTCTCCGAAGAGGCCGATCGCGCACGCCTCCACAAATATGTGACCGTTGACTCGCCCGAGCGTGATGCTCCGCTGCTTTCCATCGCGGGCGACCTCGATCGCATCGTCGAGCTTGGTCGGCAGCGAGAGCGCCTTCGCCAGGTTGTTGAACGTGCCCAGAGCGATGATGCCGATCGGATGCCGGCTTTCCGCAAACCGACGGACGATAAATTCGACCGTGCCGTCCCCGCCCGCGACGACTATGCGCGCGCGGTCGGTCACGAGGTCGTTCAGGTCCTGATTGGGATCGAAGTCCACGATCTCGTAGTCGGCGAAGGCCTGGCGCAGCCTCTTCTCGACCTCTTCGGTCATGCTGCCGGCGCCCCGACTCATGACCAGCAGGCGGGTCGTCTTCATTGCGTGCTCAGGAGGCGGATCCACCGCGCGCACGCAAAGGAGTGCAGGCCCAGGGCGATGAACCCGGCGGCCACCAACGCCAGCAGAACGCGGCCGAAGGGCGCGCTCAGCAGCGCAAGGAACGCGCCTCCGTAGCCGTGAACCTTCGAGGCGTCGCGGTTCCAGCCGCCCTGGAGGACGAACCAGCCGACGAGGGTGAACGTGACCCCGCGCGAGACCAGGCCCAGGCGGCCGAGGGTGTCGACGATGACTTTCTCCGCCTTCTTCATGCGCAAACGCTTCATGTCCTTCGTGAACACGGCCCTGTAGGCGTCGACGAACTGGCCCAGACCGACGCCGATCGCGACGATGCCGATCGCGATCGCCAGCGGCTGCCCGATGGGCGTGGCCAGGATCCTCCCGATCGACTCCTGCGTGGAGTCGTGCGAGGCGCCGGTTTTGCCGACGAAAAGGTGGAGGCCGAACAGCGCGATCGATGCGTATGCGGTGCCGCTCCAGACAAAGCCCAGCCGGTCGGCGATTCCCTTCGGGTCATCGCCACGGTGCAGTGGGTCGAAGATCGCGCGCACGAAGCCCCAGATCGAGTACGCGGCGAGGCCGATGACGGCCACGATCAGCATCGCCCTCCCGCCCGGGAGGATCGTCAGGATGCGCAGGCTCCCGGACGGGTCGGTGGCGCTTCCCCCCGCGCCGACCGCAAGGCCGAGCGCCAGCGTGCCCATGACCACGTAAAGGACGCCGCGGACCACGTATCCCATGCGTTCGAGGAACTCGAGCGCTGGACTGGACGCGGTTTTCTTGGTTGCGGCATCGGCCCGC
Source organism: Candidatus Dormiibacterota bacterium (assembly GCA_035279785.1). Classification (GTDB taxonomy): domain Bacteria; phylum Chloroflexota; class Dormibacteria; order Dormibacterales; family Dormibacteraceae; genus 40CM-4-65-16. The sequence goes on along the minus strand of DATEHC010000034.1, from coordinate 6,095 downwards.
CGCGCGACCTCGTGAACTGCTCCCATCTGCCGGTAGGTAAACGTCCAGGGGGCGCAGGCGACCTTGACAGGCCGTGGCTTGATCAGCGGTGCAACTTGCGCCAGGCGAGCCCTACACGCGACGGAAGAACGGTTTTGTAGATCGCCGGGAAAGGACTTGCGTGACGCCTTCAGCTTGGGCGCACCGATGCGGGGAGGCGGACCTCGGGCGCCTGGCCCCTCCGGCCGGCTGCGCCGGCCACCTCCCCACTTCGTGGGGAGGAGGACCTGCTCCGCGCGTACTCGTCGTTGTGAACCAGGTTCGGATGATTCGACGCCCGCCTGACAGCTACAACTCGTCGTGACACGCGGCCGCGCAAGAATAGGCCGGTGGAAGGCCCGCGCTCGGTCCTCAAGCCGGACGGAAGCGTCGTGCCCGGGGCGAAATCGCGGATGGACGAGGAGCTCCTCCTCGAAGCCCTCCGCTGGATGATCAAGTCCCGCCTGTACGACCAGCGCGCCATCGTTCTGCAGCGGCAGGGACAGTTCGGCGTCTTCTCGCCTGGCCTCGGCCAGGAGGCGTCCATCGTCGGGTCGGCGCTCGCCCTCGATCCCGCGCGGGACTGGATCGTGCCGCAGTACCGCGAGCTCATGGCGAGCGTCCACCACGGCGTGCCGCTCGAGGTCATGGCGGCCCAGTCTCTCGGCAAGATCGGGCCGGGCCGGATCCCCGAAGGAGTCAACGTCCTACCCAACCAGGTGTCGATCGCGGCGCAGCTGCCGCAGGCGACCGGACTCGCGTGGGGACTCCGGCTTCGCGGCAAGGACGCGGTGGTGATGGCCTACATCGGCGACGGTGGATCGTCCGAAGGCGATTTCCACGAGGCACTCAACCTCGCCGGCGTGGTCAAGGCTCCGATCGTCTTCTTCATGCAGAACAACCAGTGGGCGATCTCGACGTCGCGTCGGGTGCAGTCCGGCACGAAGAGCTTCTCGCTACGCGCGGCGGGCTACGGATTCGAAGGCGTCGCGGTGGACGGCAACGACGTCATGGCCGTCTACGACGCCGCCTGCGAGGCCGTCGAGCGCGCGCGCAGCGGAGGCGGTCCGACGCTCATCGAGTCGATCACCTACCGCATGAGCTTCCACAACACGACCGACAACCCCTCGCGTTACGAGGACCCGAAGGAGCACGAGGAGGCGCGCACCCGCGACCCGATCGAGCGAGTCGAGCGCTACCTCGCCGGGCTCGGACTATGGGACGAGAAGAAGGCCGCCGCGGTGACCGAAGAGGTCCGCGAGGAGAACGAGCGCGCGCTGCAGCGGGCATACGCGGCGGATGCACCCCGACCTGGCGACGTCTTCGCGAACGTCTACGCAAGCCTGCCCGCGCGCGTGGGTCGGCAGAAGGCCGAGCTCCTCGATGGAGGTGCCTGAGCTGCCGCAGCGCAACATCGTCGAGGCCATCAACAACGCGCTGGTGGAAGAGATGGAGGCGGATCCCCGCGTGATGGTCCTCGGCCTCGACGTGGGCAAGCTCGGGGGAGTGTTCCGCACGACCAGCGGCCTGGTCGACAGGTATGGTCCCGAGCGGGTCGTCGACACGCCGCTCGCCGAGGCCAGCATCGTCGGCGCGTCGCTCGGGCTGGCGATCGCCGGCATGGTGCCGGTGGCCGAGATCCAGTTCCTCGGCTTCACGGCGCAGGCCTTCCACCAGATCGGTCCGCAGCTCGGCAAGTACAGGCAGCGGTCGCGCGGTCGCTACCACTGCCAGGTCACGATCCGGGCGCCGTTCGGGGGTGGCATCAAAAGCCCGGAGTTCCACTCCGACGCGGTGGAGGCCCAGTTTGTCCAGACGCCGGGGATCAAGGTCGTGATGCCGTCGAACCCGTACGACGCCAAGGGACTGCTGATCGAGGCGATCCGCGACCCGGACCCTGTCCTGTTCTGCGAGCCGGACCGGCTCTACCGGGCGACGCGCATGGACGTGCCCGACGGCCCGTACACGGTCCCGTTCGGCAAAGCCGTGCCGGCGCGGGAGGGAGAGCACGTAACGCTCGTCGCCTGGAGCGCCGCGGTCGAGCTGTGCATGCGCGCCGCGGAACAGCTGGCCGGTGAAGGCGTCTCCGCCGCGGTGCTCGATCTCCGTACCCTCGTGCCTCTTGACGTCGAGGGCCTGTGCGCCCAGGTCGTCAAGACCGGCCGCTGCGTGATTGTCCATGAAGCGCCGCTGTCCGCGGGATTCGGCGCGGAGGTATCGGCGACGTTGATGGAGGAGGTGTTCTACGACCTCGACGCTCCCGTGGCCCGGGTCGGCGCCTTCGACGTGCCGTTTCCCGCCTCGTCGCTCGAGGACTACTACCTGCCGTCCGTCGACCGCGTGGTGGCGGCGGTGCGCCGCACGATGGCGAGCTGATGGAAGAACGCGAGTTCCTGATGATTCCAGGTCCGGTCAGCGTCGACGACGACGTGCTCGAGGCGCTGGCGCAACCGGTGCGCGCCCACTACGGCGATGGATGGGTGCGGCTTCACAAACGCGCCGTCGACGGCATGCGCGACGTGTTTCGGACCGCCGGCGACGTCTACCTGCTCTTCGGCTCCGGGATGGCGGGCATCGAGATGTGCATCGCGAGCGTGCTCGGCCCCGGCGACGAGGTGATCGTCGGTGCAAACGGGCTGTTCGGACAGCGCATGATCGACGTCGCGCGGGCCAATGGGCTGGTGGTGCACGAGGTCCATGCGGATGTGCCGCAAGCGGTCACGGCGGCGATGATCCGTGACGCCCTCGATGCGCATCCCGACGTGCGGGCGATATGCATCGTCCATCACGAGACGTCGGTCGGGATCCTCAACGACGTCGAGGCCATCGCCGCCCTTGCACGCGAGCGCGATCTTTTGACCATCGTCGACGGCATCTCCGCGATCGGCGGCGTGCCGTTCGACATGGACGGCTGGGGCGTCGACCTGTGCGTGACGGTCGCGAACAAGTGCATCGGCGGACCGATCGGCGTCGCCCCGGTCGCGGCCGGCCCACGAGCGCTGGACGTCTTGAAAGACGGGCGGCCGAAGGCGGCCGGTTGGTACCTCAACCTTGCGACGTGGAAGCGCGCCGCCGAAGAGATGGCGAGCTGGCACCCGCATCCGACCACCGTCCCCACGAATGTGATCGAGGCTTTCGACGTGGCGCTCAGCGGTCTGCTCGCTGAGGGCGTCGAAAACCGGTGGCGGCGGCTGGCCAGGGCTCGCGACCGTGTCCGCGAGGGGCTCGAGGAGATGGGCTTTCCGATGCTGGCGCCGATCGACATCGCCTCGCCGGTGGCCACCGCCGCGTACGGGCTGCCGGGGATGGACGTCCCCGACTACATGTCCTGGCTGCTCCGTGAGCACCACATCCGTATCGGCGGGGGATTGGGAAAGCTCACCGGAAGGATCTTCCGAATCGGTCACATGGGACGCGCCGCCGAGCCCGAGGCGGTCGACCGCTATTTGAAGGTGACGGCCGACTACATCGAGGACCGAGGTCTGGGAGGGAAGCAATGACACGCCGGTTTCGCTTCGGGATCTGCACCGACCAGAACATGACGTGGGACAAGACGGTCGAGCGATGGCAGCTCTTCGAACGGCTTGGATACGAAAGCGCCTGGCTCTGCGATCACCTCATCCAGCCGAGCCGGCCGACCGGGCCCTACTTCGAAGCCTGGAGTCTTCTTGGCGGACTTGCGGCGGTCACGAAGTCGATCCGTGTCGGAATCCTCGTCACCTCGAACACGTTTCGTTACCCGCAGGTCCTGGCCAAGATGGCCGTTACGGTCGACCACATCTCGGGCGGCAGGCTCGAGATTGGAATGGGCGCCGGCTGGTACGAGCCGGAGCACACGATGTTCGGCATCGACTTTCCCGAGACGAAGGAGCTGGTCTCCAGGTTCGAGGAAGCGGTGCAGGTCGTCGACCTGATGACACGCGAGGACACGAGCTCGTTCGAAGGCACGTACTACACGTTGAAGGGCGCGCGCTCCCGGCCGCCGAGTGTCCAGAAGCCGCGACCGCCGGTTGTCCTCGGCGCCTTCGGACCGCGCATGCTGAGGATCGTCGCGAAGTACGCCGACACGTGGAACGCGTTCGGCACACCGGCCGCGATGCGGGAGCGCAACCAGATGCTCGACGACTACTGCCGCGAAATTGGGCGCGACCCCGAAACCCTCGACCGCTCGCTGTACTACTGGGTGGCGAAGGCAGGCGATGATCCGTGGGCTTCGAAGGACGCGTTCTACCGAGTTCTCGAGCCCTACGTCGAAGCCGGCATCAACCAGTTCATCATCGACCAGCCGCGCGACGACCAGTTGGAGATGCTCGAATGGGCGGCGATGGAAGCGGTGCCGAAGTACTCTCGGGAAACTCCGCGGGTTCTCGAAGCCACGAGCGCCGCTTCGATCGACACCTCCGGCTGGAGGCGTCCGCAGGACCAGGCCTAGACCGTGAACTTCGAGCTGACATCCGAGCAGCAAGCGCTTCAGAGTCTCATCCGCGACTTCGCGCGCCGATCCATCGCCCCGGTGGCGCGCGAGCTGGAGCAGTCCGGTCGATATCCCGACGAAATCGTGTCCGAGATGAAGGCCATGGGCTTGTTCGGGATGCTGGTGCCCGAGACCTACGGTGGAATCGGCCTGGACGCGGTCTCGTACTCGATGGTGTTCGAGGAGCTCTCGAAGGCCTGGATGGGAGTAGCCGGAATCCTGGGCACGCACTCGATGGCGTGCCGAATCATCGCGATCAACGGGACCGACGAACAGAAGCGTCGATGGCTGCCGGGCATGGCTTCGGGAGAGATCCGGAGCGGGCTCGCGCTGACGGAGCCCGACGCCGGCTCGGACCTGCAGAGCATCAGCACGGTTGCCCGGCGCGAGGACGACGTCTACGTCGTCAACGGCGCCAAGACGTGGATCACGAACGCGCGGCGGGCGGGCATGCTTCCGGTGCTCGTCAAGACGGATCCAGGCGCGCAGCCGCGGCATCGCGGCATGTCCCTGCTCGTGATCGAGAGCGGAACGCCTGGCTTCACGATCGGCGAGGACATTCCCAAGCTTGGCTACCGTGGGCCCGAGTCGTCGGAGATTTTCTTCGTCGACTGCAGGGTGCCGGTTGAAAATCTCGTCGGCGGGAGCGAAGGGCACGGTCTCCAGCAGGCTCTCGGCGCCCTCGAATTCGGGAGGTGCAACGTCGCGGGACGTGCCGTCGGGGTGGCGCAGGCCGCGCTCGACATGGCGCTCAAGTACGCCAGGGAACGCCACGCCTTCGGACACCCGATCGCCGATTTCCAGGCGATCCAGCTGAAGCTGGCCGCGATGGCGACGGAAGTCCAGGCCGCGCGGTTGCTCACGAACTGGGCCGCGGCGAAGCTGGACAGTGGAGCGCGAGCCGACCTGGAGACGGGCATGGCCAAGTTCTTTGCATCTGAGGTGGCGCTGCGGGCGACCCTCGAGTCGATGCGGATCCACGGCGGTTACGGGTACTCCGCACAGCTCGAGGTCGAGCGCCTGTACCGCGATGCGCCGCTGATGGCGATCGGCGAGGGGACGAACGAGATCCTGCAGACGGTGATCGCGAAGCTTCTGCTCTCGAGCTGAGGACGGACTCAGGCTCGCGGATGCGGCCAACCGACTGCTCCTTGCCTGGCCGCACCTCCTGATAGCATCGCCGCGTGTTCGCGGCGGACGTGTACAGCGCCGACCAGTGGAACAACTTCTTCGTCGTGGCGGGCACTGGCTCCGCGGCGCTGACCGGGCTGGTTTTCGTGGCCATCTCCGTCAACCTCCGAGGCGTCTTGAAAGACGCCACGCACACCTACCGGGCCATCAACATGCTCAACGGCTTTACGTCCGTGTTCATCCTGGGGTGCTTCGCGCTGATGGGGCACCAGACGCACCAGTCGTTGGGGCTGGAATGGCTGATCGTGGCCCTGGTGGCGGGCGCGATAAACACCAACGGCTACATCCATGGCTTCAGCCTCACCGGCAGCCGATATGCGCTCAGCCTCTTTCGCATCGTCGGAGGCAGCGCGTGCTACCTGGGCCAGGTCATCGGCGCGGCGGCGTTGCTGCTTGGGGCTGGTTGGGGCGC